>JADGOZ010000012.1 GCA_017882705.1 Candidatus Nanopelagicales bacterium
CGTCCGTCGCGATCCTCGCGCGCTACGAGATCGAGGGTTTCGCCTCGCTGTGGTGCATGTGGGCGGCCATCACCGCGGGCGGCATCGCGCTCTACATGCGCATGAGCCCCTGACCGACGTCGACACGGTCGCGCTGGCGACGTAGGCCGGGTCGGTCGAGGTAGGCCGGTGGGTCGGCGGCTCAGCCCTTGTCGTTGCGGAACACGACGACGGGGCAGTCCGCGTGCTGCACGCAGTAGTGGCTCACCGAGCCGATGAGCATGCCCTTGAAGCCGCCCATCCCGCGCGACCCGAGCACGAGCAGGTCGGCGCGCTTGGACGCCTCGACCAGCGCGTGCGCGGCATGACCCCGTGCGATGGTCTGCTCGACGTGCGGCGTCGTTCCCACCACCTCGGCGACCACCGTCTCGAGCCCGCGCTGGGCGGCCGCGGTCGGCGGCTCGTCGACAGCGCTCGACACCCATCCGTACGTCGCGGGCATCTCCCACACGGCGATCGCCTCGATGTGGGCACCCGTGGCGACGGCGTAGTCAGCGGCCCAGCGCAGTGCGCGCTTCGACGCGTTCGACCCATCCACTCCGACGATGACACGGCCAGTCATGGAACTCGCCTCCTCGTGCCTCCCACGTTACGCCGGAAGCAGCCCGCTGACCTGCCGCGCGGGCCGCCGGTCCCGATGTGCTCGCACGTCACCAGCGTCCGAGGATCTCCCCCACGTCGGTGCCGGCGGAGACCGTGCCGTACTCGTGACCGCGGTCCGGCCCGAGACGCGACGTGACGAAGGCGTCGCTCACCTCGGTCGGCGTGAAGCGCACCAGGAGCGACGCCTGCAGCGCGAGGGACATCGCCTCGACCAGTCGCCTGGCCCGGCGCTCGGCATCCGCGGGGTCCCCGGCGAGGATCATGCGGGCGTCGGCGGAGACGCGGTCGAGATGCACGTCGAGGACCGGGTGCCCACCCCGGGCGAGGGCGGTCTCCGCGACGAACGCGTCCAGCGACTCGGGCTCGCGGTGCAGCGCTCGGAGCACGTCGAGCGCGATGACGTTCCCGGAGCCCTCCCACACGGCCATCACGGGCTGCTCGCGATAACGGCGGGCGAGGGGGAACTCCTCGGTGTAGCCGTTGCCGCCGAGGCACTCCATCGCCTCGTAGGCGTGGTGCGGCCCGCGCTTGCAGATCCAGTACTTCGCGACGGCCGTCGCCAGCCGACGGAAGTGCTCGTCGCCTGCGTCGTCGTCGTGCGCCCGCGCGAGCCGCATCGCCGTGGCGGTCGCCGCTTCCGACTCGAGCGCGAGGTCGGCGAGCACCGAGCTCATCGCGGGCTGGTCGACGAGGACGCGCCCGAAGGCGCTGCGGTGCCGGGCATGCCAGACGGCCTCGGCGACGCTCTGCCGCATGCCGGCGGCGGAGCCGAGGATGCAGTCGAGACGCGTGCGGTTGACCATCTCGATGATCGTGCGCACGCCGCGGCCGGGCTCGCCGACCATGACGGCGACCGTGCCGTCGAGCTCGACCTCCGACGACGCGTTCGACCGGTTCCCGAGCTTGTCCTTGAGCCGCTGGATCCGGAACACGTTGCGCGTGCCGTCGGGCAGGACGCGCGGCACGAGGAAGCACGAGAGCCCCTCGCCGCCGGGGCCGGACGCCTGCGCCAGCACGAGGAAGGCGTCCGACATGGGTGCCGAGCAGAACCACTTGTGCCCGGTGAGCAGGTACGTCGCTCCCGGACCGCCGGTTCCCGCAGGCACGGCCACGGTCGTGTTCGCGCGTACGTCGGACCCGCCCTGCTTCTCCGTCATGGCCATGCCGACGATGGCCGACCGCTTCGTGCCGTCGCCCAGGTCGCCGTCGTAGTCCCGGGACAGCAGGCGGGGCAGCCACTCCGTGGCGACGTCGGGCTGCAGCATCAAGGTCGGCACGGCCGCGTGCGCCATCGAGATCGGGCAGGCGTGCCCGGGCTCGACCTGGGCGAACAGCAGGAACGTCGCTGCGCGGGCGACGTTGGCGCCGGGCCGCGGCTCCGCCCACGCTGACGTGTGCGCGCCCGCGGCCACGGCCGCGCCGATGATCCGGTGGTAGGCCGGGTGGTAGTCGACCTCGTCGACGCGATTGCCCCAGCGGTCCATGGCGCGCAAGGTCGGGACCGCCGTGTTCGCGAGGGCCGCGTCCAGCTGGAACGACGCGCTGCCGACGAGCGTGCCGACCGCGTGCAGGTCGTCGACGGCCCAGGATGCGTCGTGCCGCCGCACCGCCTCGAGGAGCGCGACGTCGGCCGCCGCCTCGTCGATGTCGACGCGCGGCGGTGGCTGGTTGACGACCTCGTGGGTGAGGTGCGGCCTCGGGTACGTGGTCTTCCGGGTCGAGAGCGTGGTCACGGGAGGCCTCCGATCGCGCGCGAGGGTCGCGCGCTCCATCGCCTCGATCCTCCCCCTGCCCCCACCCGGACGCGACCCCCGGTCGCGCCCGCCGGACCTCCGCGCCGGCGGGTGCGACCGTGCCCGGCTAGTTCCTCGCGGCCCGACCTGACGTCGCCGAGGGCTTCGCGTAGTCCACGGCTCCCTGCCAGTCGAGCATCACGCACGGCTCCTGTCCGACGGTCCACGCGTCGTGACCGGGTGCGACGATCATGACGTCGCCCGGCTCGAAGTTCTCCTCCGAGCCGTCGTCCATCCGGACCGTGAGGTGACCCGACATCACGTAGCCGGCGTGCGCCGCCTGGCAGCTGTCGGTCCCGGCGATGGGCTTGACGTGGTCCGACCAGCGCCACCCGGGCTCGAACACGGCGCGTCCCACAGGCATCCCGCCCATGTCGAGCATCGACAGATGCCCCTTCCCGTCAGCGAAGGGCCTGATGTCGCTGGCGTGCTCGAACTGGCCCTTCATGATTCCGGCCATGTGCACCTCCGGGCGTCGGGCGCGCCCCGATCGGGCGATCAGGACCCGACGTTGCGATCGAGTCTGCGCCGGTCGCCTCCGGCGAGCATCGGGCATCGGGTAAGGGAACCCTAAATTCCCGTCGTGCGCCGTCGGATGCGGGCAGCCTGGGTCGGTCCCTCGACGCGCACAGGAGGCCCTGATGCCCTTCATCCAGCTCATCGAGTTCGAGACCGACGACATCGACGCGTTCACCGAGGAGGTACGCCGCTGGGAGGCCGAGTCCGCCGACTGGCGGACCGCGACCCGCGCCACGCTGTGCGCCGACCGGGACAAGCCCGGCGCCTACGTGCAGATCGTGGAGTTCCCTTCGTTCGAGGAGGCGATGGCGAACTCGAACGACCCGCGGACGGCTGAGTTCGCCGCCCGCCTGGGCGCGATCGCCACGGGGGCGCCCGCGTTCCGCAACCTCGACGTCATCCGGACGGACGACCTGTAGCCGAGGACTCGTGCGCTTCGCCCGTCGGGCGGCAGCGCACCGGGTGCCTTGCTATCGTGGCTGTCGGCGAGAACTTCTCGACCCCGCACCGGCACGCATCGTGCTGGAGGTGCTCGATGGTCATCGAACCGAACACCGCCTTCGTCAAGGTCTCAGTCGGACCCGACGCCGTCGGCCCCGAGCCGGGTGCACCCACTCAGGGTCGCCGCTCCGGCGGGGACCACCGTCGGTCGCGGTTGCGCATCGGCCTCATCGCTCCGCCCTGGGTGCCGGTACCGCCCACGACGTACGGCGGCACCGAGCTCGTCGTCGACACGCTGGCGCGGGGGCTCGCTGCCCAGGGGCACGACGTCCGTCTCGTGGCGACGGCCGACTCGACCTGCCCGGTGCCCTTGCTGTCGGTGTTCGACACCGCCCCCCGTCCGATGAACACGACGGCGGAGGAGCTGCGGCACGTCCAGGGTGCGTACGACGCGCTCGCGGGCGAGGTCGACGTCATCCACGACCACACGAACCTGGGACCGGTGTGGGCGCTCGCGGCCGGGGTCACGACGCCGATCGTGATGACGGCGCACGGACCCATCACCGACAACAACCGCGGCATCTACTCCATGCTCGGGACCCGGGTGCGGCTCGTCGCCATCTCGCGCCGCCAGCAGCAGCTCGCCGGCGACCTGCCGTTCCGCGACGTCATCCACCACGGTCTGGACCCGGCACGGTTCGAGCCGGGTCCCGGCGACGGCGGCTACCTGATGTTCGTGGGCCGTATGTCGCGCGAGAAGGGTGTGCGCGAGGCCGTGCAGATCGCCCGCGGGGCGGGGCTCCCGCTCGTCGTCGCCTCGAAGATGCGCGAGGACGTCGAGATCGCGTACTTCGAGGAGTGGGTGCGACCCGTGGCCGACGACAGCGTGGCGTTCCTCGGCGAGCTGGCGCCGAGCGAGCGCGACTCCCTCCTGCGCCACGCGGTCGCGCTGGTGAACCCCATCGCGTGGGAGGAACCGTTCGGGCTGGTGATGATCGAGGCCATGGCCCTGGGCACTCCCGTCGTGGTCACGCCTCGCGGCGCCGCGCCCGAGATCGTCACCGACGGCATCACGGGATTCCTCGTCGACGACGTCGACGCGGGCGTGGCCGCGGTGCGCCGCATCGGCGAGATCGACCGCGCCGACTGCCGCACGGCGGTGGAGGACTACTTCTCCGCGCAGCGCATGACCGAGCAGCACGAGGCCCTCTACCGCGACGTGCTGGCCAGGTCAGCAGCGAGGCCTTCGTGAGCGGCGCCTGGTTCGAGCCGCTCACGACGACGGGGTCGACGGACCACGACTCGAGCGTGACGCTCGTGGAGGGTTCCACCTTCTGCCTGAGCACCGGGGCCGGCAACATCGTGCCCGGCGGCACGGGCGGGCTGTTCCTCCGCGACCTGCGGATCCTCTCGCAGTGGCTGCTCGAGGTGGAGGGTGAGCGACTGGAACCCTTGTCGCACATCCAGTCCGACCCGTTCCGTGCCACGTTCGTGACGATGGTGCGACCGCGTGCCGGGGCGCACGAGAGCACTCTCGTGCTCGTCCGCGAGCGCGAGGTCGGGGAGGGCATGCGCGAGACCATCCGGGTGCGCAGCTTCAGTCCGGAAGCCGTCGCCGTGCGCCTCGAGCTGCACGTCGGCGTCGACTTCGCCGACCTGTTCGACGTGAAGCTGGCCCGCACGCTGACGGCCCACCATCACAGCCAGAGCACGGCCGACCCCACGACCCTGGAGTTCCGCGCCGACCGGTCGGAGCAGGCCACGATCGTCCGCGTCCTGGTCGAGGACCACGAGCCGGGGCAGGTCCTCCGCGATCTCGTCCCGGGGCGCATCCTGTGGCAGGTCGTCGTCCCCCCTCGAGGCGAGTGGAGCACGACGCTGACGATCGAGAGCGTGATCCACGGGGTCCGGCTCGCTCCGGAGGCCCACGACGAGTCGCGCACCGAGAGCACGGCCAGCTCGCGGGCCCGGTTGTGGCGGGAGGCCGCACCTGCGCTCGAGACGCCCGACGACGACCTCGAGCGCACCCTGCGCACCAGCGTGGCCGACCTCGGGTCGTTGCGGATCTTCGACCCCGACCACCCCACGAGAGCGATCCCGGCCGCCGGGGCGCCGTGGTTCATGGCCCTGTTCGGGCGCGACTCGTTGCTCACCTCGTGGATGGCGCTCCCGCTCGACCCGTCCCTGGCGCTGGGGACCGTGCACGCGCTCGCCGAGGCGCAGGGCAGCACGGAGGACCCGCTCACCGAGGAGGAGCCCGGCCGAATCCTGCACGAACGCCGCTACGGCTGGTCCTCCGGCGCGAGCCGGCACGGCGGCGAGCACCTGTACTTCGGGAGCGCCGACGCGACGCCGCTCTTCGTCATGCTGGTCGGCGAGATGCTGCGCTGGGGCATCTCGAGCACGGAGCTGCAGGAGGTCCTGCCCGCAGTCGACCGGGCGCTCGAGTGGGTCAGCACGTACGGCGACGCCGACGGCGACGGGTTCGTCGAGTACCGGCGGGCCACCGACCGCGGTCTGCGCAACCAGGGCTGGAAGGACTCCTTCGACGGCATCAACTTCGCCAACGGCAGGCTGGCCGAGCCGCCCATCGCCCTGTGCGAGGTGCAGGCCTACGTCTACGGCGCCTACCTCGCGCGAGCGCACCTCGCCCGCGAGCAGGGGGACGACACCACGCAGGAGCGGTACAGCGACCTCGCCGCCGACCTCAAGCGCCGGTTCAACGAGGCGTTCTGGCTGCCCGACCTCGGCTGGTACGCGGTGGCGCTCGACGGCGACAAGAGGCCCGTCGACGCCCTCGCCTCCAACATGGGCCACTGCCTGTGGACCGGCATCGTCGACAGCGACAAGGCCCCGGCGGTGGTCGAGCGGCTGATGAGCCCGGAGATGTTCAGCGGCTGGGGCGTACGGACCCTCGCGACGTCGATGGGTGCCTACAACCCGCTCGGCTACCACAACGGGAGCGTCTGGCCGCACGACAACTCCATCATCGCTGCCGGCATGACGCGCTACGGGTTCACACAGGAGGCGCAGACCATCGCGACCGGGATCCTCGACGCCGCAGCCGCTTTCGGCGGTCGGCTGCCCGAGCTGTTCTGCGGCTTCGACCGCTCCGAGTACGCCGCGCCGGTGCCCTTCCCGACGTCGTGCTCGCCTCAGGCCTGGGCCGCGGCGTCGCCCCTGCTGCTCGTGCGCTCGCTGTTCCGCCTCGAGCCGTCGGTGTCCCAGGGTGTCGTGCGCATCGCCCCGATACTCCCGGACCGCTACCTGCCGCTGTCGCTCAGCAACATCGTCCTCGGCGGAGGACGGGTGACCCTGCGCTCCGACGGCACCGTCCTCGATGTCATCGGCCTGCCCGACGGCGTACGCCTGCTGACGGAGGCTCGTGAGCCGCTCACCGTCCTGCACGACCACGAACCGGCCGCGACGTCGTCCATCGACGGTGGGTGACTCGCGCGCACGGACGTACCGGTATGTGCACACCCGTCGCGAACGCCCGGCCGTCAACGGATCGGCGGTGCAGACTGGAGGGTGGAGGCGAGCGGACGAGCTGACCCCGCGTGTCCGGGCCGTCGTCGGCCTGCCGCCCCTCGACCGGTCGGACGTTCACGACCGGCGAGGTGATCGTGGCTCAAGGCGCCACGGCGGCACCGGCCGCCCGAGTCGGTCGGGCGAGTGGCGCGGGAAGGAGCGTGGACCGTGTCCATGCATGCCAGCGAACGCCTCAGCGAGCGGGGAGCCGGCGGAGCCCTCTTCGCCTCGATCCTGATGATCGTCGGGGGCGCCATGGGCGCCCTGCAGGGCATCGCCGGGATCACCAAGAGCGCCTTCTTCGTGGTCCCTGCGGACTACTGGATCACCGTCAGCCCGACCGCGTGGGGCTGGACGCACCTGGTCGTCGGTGTCGTCCTCGTCGCGGCGGGTCTGGGGGTCCTCACCGGTGAGACCTGGGCCCGGTGGCTCGGCATCGCGATCGTGGCCGTCTCGGCCGTGGTGAACTTCCTGTTCATCCCGGTCCAGCCGTTCACGTCGCTCGCCCTGATCGCCATCGACGTCTGGGTCATGCACTCCCTCGCCGTGCACAAGCGCGAGCCGGAGATGATCTACCTCAATGCGGGGACGACCACGGTCGGCGAGCAGTCGCCCCAGAGCACACGCAGCAGCTAGCGCCCGCCCCGGCTGGGGTGAGCACCGCCCGGACCACCGATCGTCCCGGGCAGGACCGGGGCCTCGCGGCCGCTCCGACCGCGGGGCCCCGGAGCGGCGTCCACTGGGCAGGACACCGGTCGTGTCCGGGTCCAGGCTAGGGGTCGGGACGAGGTGGGAATCTCGTTCCGAGGTGCGGCGCGCAGGGCGGGAGCCACTGGTCGCCCCGCTCGCCGCTCGGGCGCGTCCGGGGGTGGGCCATGGTCGCCGAGGGAACAGGGACCGGACAGGTCAGCAGCGTGATGGGCGACTACGCCCTCGCCTGCGCCCAGTTCAGCTGGAGCACCGCCGGGGACTGGCTCGACGGTCTCCCGCAGGGAGGCCGCAACATCGCCTACGAAGCGGTCGACCGTCACGTGATCCACGGCCGAGGTGACCACGTGGCGTTCCGCTTCGTCGCGTCCGACGGGCTGGACGTCGCCTGGACCTACGCCGAGCTCGCCGAGCGCACCAGCCGGTTCGCCGAGGTGCTGCGGGAGCTCGGTGTGGGGCCGGGTGATCTGGTCTGCGGCCTCTCCGGTCGCATCCCGGACCTGTACGTCGCGCTGCTGGGCACCCTCAAGGCACGCTCGGTGTTCTCGCCGCTGTTCTCGGCGTTCGGACCCGAGCCCATCCGTCAGCGCATGGGGATCGGTCACGCGAGGGTGCTCGTCACCACGCCCGCGCTCTACCGCAAGAAGGTCCACGGGCTGCGGGCCGAGCTGCCCGACCTCGAGCACGTCCTGCTGATCGGTCCCGGAAGCGCAGAACTGGTCGGGGCCGAGCGGATCGGACCCGGCGTCGTGCCGCTCGCCGAGCTGTGGGCGACGACGACGGGCGCGTTCGAGATCGAGCCGACAGACCCCGAGGAGCCGGCGCTCATCCACTTCACCAGCGGCACGACCGGCACACCCAAGGGGGCGGTCCACGTGCATGACGCGGTGGTCGCCCACCACGCGACGGCGCGCTACGTCCTCGACCTGCGCGACGACGACATCTTCTGGTGCACAGCCGATCCCGGCTGGGTGACCGGGACGTCGTACGGCGTCATCGCGCCGCTCACCTGCGGGGTGACGTGCGTGGTCGACGAGCTCGAGTTCGACGCCCGCCGGTGGTACCGCCTGCTGGAGCAGGAGCACGTGACCGTCTGGTACACGGCACCCACCGCCCTGCGGATGCTCATGCGGGCGGGGTCCGCGCCGCACGAGGGATGCGACCTGTCCGCGCTGCGTCACGTGGCGAGCGTGGGCGAGCCCCTCAACCCCGAGGTCGTGCACTGGGGACTCCAGGAGATCGACCGGCCGATCCGCGACACGTGGTGGCAGACCGAGACCGGCGCGATCATGGTCGCCAACTACCACGGCACCGAGGTGCGGCCCGGCTCGATGGGCCGACCGGTGCCCGGCATCGAGGCGGCCGTCGTGGCCCGCGACCCGCAGGGCGAGGTGCTGCGCGGACCGGACGGCGGCCCGATCCCGCTCGACGAGCCGGACGCTCTCGGCGAGCTCGCGCTGCGCCGGCCGTGGCCGTCGCTGATGCGCTCCTACATCGGTGCGCCGGAGCGCTACGCCACAGCGTTCCTCGGCGACTGGTACCTGTCGGGCGACCTCGTGCGCCGAGACGCCGACGGGTGGTTCTGGTTCGTCGGGCGTGGCGACGACGTCATCAAGTCGGCCGGCCATCTCATCGGACCGTTCGAGGTGGAGAGCGCCCTGCTCGAGCACCCCGCCGTCGCCGAGGCCGGCGTCATCGGCGTCCCCGACCCCATCGTGGGCGAGGTGGTCAAGGCGTTCGTCGCCCTGAAGCCGGGCTTCGAGCCCTCCGACGCGCTGCACCGCGAGCTCATCGGCTTCGGCCGCTCCCGGCTGGGGAACGCCGTGGCCCCGCGCGACATCACGTTCCAGCAGGACCTTCCCAAGACCCGCAGCGGCAAGATCATGCGCCGGCTGCTCAGAGCGCGAGAGCTCGGTCTCCCGGAAGGCGACCTCTCGACCCTGGAGGTCCCGTCATGAGTGCCGCACGTCGCAAGGAAGCCGCCGCGACCTCCGGGTCCCACGCGGTCGCGCACGCCCCGGATCGTGATGCGCTCTATGAGCGCATGCTGCTCGTCCGCCGCTTCGAGGAGCGCTGTGTCGAGCTCTACAGCAGCGGGCTGATCCGCGGCTTCCTGCACCTCTACATCGGCGAGGAGGCGGTGGCCGTCGGCGTCCTGGACCACCTGCGCGAGGACGACGCCGTGGTGGCGACGTACCGCGACCACGGGCAGGCGCTGGTGCGCGGCGTCCCGATCGGGCCCGTGATGGCCGAGATGCTCGGCAAGGCCGAGGGCGTCTGCCGCGGCCGTGGCGGCTCGATGCACCTGTTCCACGCCCCCACCCGGTTCTACGGCGGCAACGGCATCGTCGGTGGTGGACTCCCCCTCGCCATCGGCCTCGGCCTCGCCGACCGGATGCAGGGGCGCGACCGGGTCACCGTGTGCTTCTTCGGCGAGGGCGCGATGGCCGAGGGCGAGTTCCACGAGTCGATCAACCTCGCCGCGCTGTGGCGCCTGCCGGTGCTCTTCCTCTGCGAGAACAACCTCTACGCGATGGGCACCGCGCTCGACCGCTCGGAGTCGGAGACGAACCTGGCCGTGAAGGCGGCGTCGTACGAGGTGCCGGCCTGGTCCTGCGACGGCATGGACGTGCTGGCCGTGTGGGAGGCGGCGCGGAGGGCCGTCGAGCTCGTCCGCGACAGCGGCGGCCCGGTGTTCCTCGAGGCCAAGACCTACCGGTTCCGCGCGCACTCGATGTACGACGCGGACCGCTACCGCGAGAAGGCGGAGATCGAGCACTGGCGGGAGCGCGACCCGCTGCTCCTCCTGCGCACCACGCTGCTCGCCGACGGTGCGACCGAGAAGGACCTCGAGGCCGTCGACGCACGCGTGACCGCCGTGATCGACGAGGCCGTCGCGTATGCCGAGGCGGGCACCGACGAGCCGGTCGACGAGCTGCTCACGTTCGTCACGAGCGGGAGGTGACGCCATGACCACGACCGCGGTCCAGGAGACGACGTACCGCGAGGCCGTCCGCGAGGCCATGCGCGAGGCGATGCAGCGCGATGAGCGGGTCTTCCTCATGGGTGAGGACGTCGGCCGCTACGGCGGCGGCTTCGGCGTCAGCCTCGGGATGATCGAGGAGTTCGGCGAGGTGCGCGTCCGCGACACCCCGCTCTCGGAGTCGGCGTTCGTCGGCGCGGGGATCGGTGCAGCGCTCGGCGGCATGCGCCCGATCGTCGAGGTGATGACGGTCAACTTCGTCATGCTCGCGATGGACCAGATCGTCAACACCGCAGCGGCGTTGCGGCACATGACCGGCGGGCAGTTCTCGGTGCCGCTTGTCATCCGGATGACCACCGGCGGCGGCCGCCAGCTTGCGGCCCAGCACTCGCACTCGCTGGAGAACTGGTTCGCGCACGTGCCCGGTCTCCGGGTGCTCGCACCCGGCACCATCGAGGACGCGCGCTGCATGCTGTGGCCAGCGCTGCTCGACCCCGACCCGGTGGTCATCGTCGAGCACGGGTCGCTCTACAACGCCAAGGGCCCGGCCCCCACGCCCGGCACGGAGGTCGACATCGACCGGGCGGTCGTACGCCGGCCCGGCGACGACCTCACGCTGGTGACCTACGGCGGCAGCCTCGGACTCGTCCTCGACGCGGCCGAACGGCTTGCTGTCGAAGGGATCAGCGCCGAGGTCATCGACCTGCGCGTCCTGCGTCCGCTCGACAGCGCCGCCGTGGCGGAGTCCGTGTGCCGTACTCACCGGGCCGTCGTGGTCGACGAGGGCTGGCGCACGCTGGGCATGTCGGCGGAGGTGTCGGCCCGGATCATGGAGGACTGCTTCTACGACCTCGACGCGCCGGTGGACCGCGTCTGCACCCAGGAGGTGCCGATCCCCTACGCCAAGCACCTCGAGGAGGCCGCGCTCCCCAGCGTCGAGCGGGTCCTGACCGCAGCGCGCGGGGCGGTGGGCCGCGATGGGTGACTTCCGCATGCCGTCCCTCGGCGCCGACATGACCGAGGGCACGCTCGTCGAGTGGCTGGTGCAGCCCGGCGACCACGTGCATCACGGGCAGATCATCGCCGTGATCGACACGGTCAAGAGCGCCATCGACATCGAGGCGTTCGAGGACGGTGACGTCGAGCGGCTCCTCGTGGAGCCGGGCACGACCGTCTCCGTCGGCACACCGCTCGCCGCCATCCGCGCGGCCGGAGCGTCGGCCCCCGCCGAGCACCACGCGCCTGCGTCCCCGATCGTGCGTCGGCTGGCGCACGAGCTGCACGTGGACCTCGACGAGGTCGAGGGCACCGGGCGCGGCGGCAGCGTCACCCGCCACGACCTCGACCTCGCGGTCGGCGGTGTCGCGCAGGTCGTTGCAGCGCAGGGCGAGGCGGCGCAGGGCGTTGCCGAGCCGAGCGTGGCGGGGCCGAGCCACGCCGCGCCGAGCTCGTCGGCGAGCCCGCCGCCGGAGCCCGTCCGCGGCACGTCGCAGCCGCACGTCGCAGCGTCGCCGCGGGCACGGCGTCGCGCGGTGGACCTCGGCGTCGACCTCGCCGCGGTGACCGGCACCGGAGCGCACGGCGCCGTGACCGTCGAGGACGTCGAACGGTCCGCGCACGCGGGCGACGCGGGCCCGGCGTACCCGCCCCGCGTCGTGCCCCCTGCAGCCGTCTCGTCGGCACAGCCGGCTCCGTCGAAGGCCCGGGCCTCGCGGACCGCCGATGTGCGCAGCGACGCGCGCAAGGACGCGATGCAGGCCGCGACCGCGGCCCTGATGGCCCGTTCCAAGAAGGAGATCCCGCACTACTACCTCGAGTCGGTGATCGACCTGCGGGTCGCGCTCGACTGGCTGGCCCGGCACAACGAGGGCAGCGCCAGCGCCGATCGGGTGCTGCCTGCGGCGGTGCTGCTCCTCGCCACGGCGCGGTCCCTGCTCGCCGTCCCGGAGCTCAACGGCTTCTACACCGACGGCCACTTCGACGCGCGCGAGCACGTCGACCTCGGCGTCGCGGTGTCGTTGCGCGGCGGAGGGCTCGTGGTCGCCAACCTGCGCGAGGCCGACACGAAGGATCTCGACGTGCTCATGACGATGCTCAAGGACGTCGCCACCCGGGCGCGGGCCGGACGGCTGACGAGCTCGGAGATGTCGGTGCCCACCGTGACGGTGACCAACCTGGGCGACCAGGGCGCCGACCTCGTCCACGGGGTGATCTACCCGCCGCAGGTGGCGCTGGTGGGGTTCGGGCGCATCGTCGAACGGCCCTGGGCCGTCGACGGGATGCTCACCGTGCGGCCGGTCGTCACCGCCACCCTCGCCGGCGACCACCGCGTGACCGACGGCCACCGCGGCAGTCGATTCCTCGCGGCGCTCGACGCCGCCCTGCAGAAGCCGGAGGAGCTGTGAACCCGACGAGTGCACGCGAGACGGTGCTCGAGCTGATCGGCGAGATCGCGCCCGAGGTCGACATGGGGTCCGTGCCCGACGACGAGGACCTGCGCGACGCGGTCGACCTGGACTCCCTGGACTTCCTCACCCTCGTCGAACGGGTGCACGAGGTCACCGGCGTCGACGTGCCGGAGAACGACTACGACCAGGTGCGCACGCTGAACGGCTGGGCGGCGTATCTGGCCGCTCACGCGTCCTAGGCGCCGCCTCGGACCCGCACGATCCTGCTCTCGGTGGAGGGAGTTCGACATGGGTGACGTGATCCGCGTGGAGGGGCTCCGACGGGACTACGGCTCCGTGCAGGCCGTCGCGGACGTGAGCTTCACCGTGCGCGACGGGGAGGTCTTCGCGCTGCTCGGACCCAACGGCGCGGGCAAGTCCACGACCGTCGAGATCCTCGAGGGTCACCGCGAGCGGACCGCGGGCACCGTCGACGTGCTGGGGCACGACCCCGCCACCGGAGGGAGCGCCTACCGCGAGCGCATCGGCGTCGTCCTGCAGGAGGCGGGATTCGACGAGGAGTTCCGCGTCGTCGAGCTGGTGGAGATGTACGCCGCTCTCTACCGCAGGCACCGCGACGTCGACGAGGTCATCTCCCTCGTCGGGCTCAGCGAGAAGCGCGACGCACGCACCAAGACCCTGTCGGGCGGGCAGCGACGCCGGCTCGACCTGGCGCTCGGGCTCGTGGGTGATCCCGAGCTGCTCTTCCTCGACGAGCCCACGACGGGGTTCGACCCCTCGGCGCGCCGCCACGCCTGGGAGCTCGTCGCGTCGCTGCGCGACCTCGGGACGACGATCCTGCTCACGACGCACTACATGGAGGAGGCGGAGCGGCTGGCCGACCGCGTCGCGGTCCTCGTCGCGGGCCGCATCGTGGCTGAGGGGACGCCGACCGACCTGATGGCGCGCGACGACACCGCCGTGATCGACTTCCGCCTTCCTCCGGGCGTCACCGTCGACCGGCTCCCGCCGCTCTCCGCGTCGCCCAGCCGCAGCGGCGACGAGGTCGTCCTCGAGACGACCGACGCCGTGTCCGACCTCTGGGCCCTCACCGAGTGGGCGCGCACGTCGGGCTTCGAGCTCGACGGACTGACGCTGACCCGGCCCAGCCTCGAGGACGTCTACCTGCAGCTCACGGGCGGTGAGACGGGTGAGTGACACGGCGACGGCCGTCACCCCGACCAGATCGGACGTTCCGACGGCGTCGACGTGGCACCTGCTGATCGGCCAGTTCCGCTACTGCACCAGGAGCTTCTGGCGCACCCCGGTGGCCGCGTTCTTCACCCTCGTCTTCCCGCTGTCGTTCCTCGTCGTGATCTGCGCGATCGCCGGCAACGCAACGATCGACTCGCGCGAGGGGATCCGGCTGGCGCAGTTCCTCACGCCGGTGTTCGCCGTGTTCGGCGCATGCATGGCGTCGTTCGTGTCCCTGGCGCTCGGCGTCGCCTACGCCCGCGAGGCCGGCGTGCTCAAGCGGCTGCGGTCGACGCCGCTGCCGCCGCTGGTCCACATCGCCGGCCGCGTCGCGGCAGCGGTCTGGGTGTCGCTGATCGCGTTCGTCCTGGTGACGGTCGCGGGTGTCGCGTTCTACGGCGTTCAGATCGTGTGGCGCACGCTCCCCGCGACCGTGCTCACGTTCGTCGTCGGGGTGTGCTGCTTCGCGGCGCTCGGTCTCGCGATCGTGTCGCTCGCGCCCACACCGGCGGCGACGCAGGCCCTGGCCAACGGCGGGATCATCCTGCTGGCGTTCATCTCCGACGTGTTCGTGGTCGCGCTGCCCCAGTGGCTCGACACGGTGGGCTGGTTCTTCCCGCTCAAGCACTTCGTGAATGCGGTCGCCGACACGTTCAACCCGTATCTCGGCGGCAGCGGGTTCCAGTGGGACCACCTGGCCGTCCTGGTCGCCTGGGGGGTCGTCGGCGTGCTCGTCGCGCTGTGGCGCTTCAGCTGGGAACCGCGGCCGGAGCGGGCCCGTCGGGACCGCCGACCCGGCCGTCGTGCGCGCGCTGCAGCGGCGCGCGACGACGCCGCAACCGCCGCGCTGGTCACCCCGGCAGCCCTCACCGCGGCGTCCGAAGGGCCGCCCCGGTCCTGGTGGTCCCTCGCGTGGGGTCAGACACTGTTCACCACCCGCAAGCTGCTGCGCGACCCGCTGTCGGTGTTCTTCGCCATCGCGTTCCCGGTGATCCTGCTGATCTTCTTCTCGACCAGCTACGGCCGCGACGCCCGGTGGGGCGGGATCCCGCTGCCGCAGTACCTGGCTGCGGTCTTCTCGGTGTACGGCGTCGCGGTGATGTCCTACGTCAACCTGTCGACCATGGTCGCGGACGACCGCTCGAAGCTCGTGCTGAAGCGGCTCCGCGGCACCCCCCTGCCTCCGGGCGCCTACCTCGTCGGCCGGATCGGCGCCGCCGTGCTCCTCGGAGCGACGACGGTCGTCGTGGTCTTCGGCCTCGGGGTCGTGGCGTTCGGTGTGCGGGTCGGGCTGCTCGCCCTGGTCATGTCGGCGGTGGCGTTCGCCATCATCATCGGGTGCGCCACGGCGCTAGGGCTCCTGCTCGCCTCGCTCCTCGAGTCGCCGCAGAGCGTCACGGCGGCGGCACTGGCCACCCTGCTCCCGCTGTCGATGATCTCCGACATCTTCATCAACTCCACCGACCTCCCGGCCACCATGTCGGCCATCGGGTGGGCCTTCCCGCTGCGCCACATGTCGGCGGTCGCCGTCGTGGCGAGCTCGGGGCAGGACCTCGGCGCGGCATGGTGGGGCCACCTGGCCGTCATCGCCGTGTGGGGGGTGGCGGCAGGGCTTCTCGCCTGGCGCCTCTTCCGGTGGGAGCCCCGGGCCGGCACGGGACGCTGAGCGGTCAGTCGAGGACGTGGATGTCCTTGCGGGCGCACATGTCCTTGAGGACCTGCGGCCACACCGTGACGCTCACCTCGCCGAGGTGGGCCTTGCGCAGCAGCAGCATCTGCGTGCGCGACTGGCCGATTCCGCCGCCGATCGACAGCGGGACGGTGCCCTCGACTATGCCCCGGTGATACGGCAGCTCGAGCCAGTCGAGCTGACCGGTGAGCTCGAGCTGGCGGCGCAGGGCGTCGGCGTCGACGCGGACGCCCATCGAGCTGAGCTCGTGGCGGCGGTGGGTGACGGGATTCCAGACCAGGATGTCGCCGTTGAGCCCGTGGGTCGGGCGACCCTCGGCCGAGGTGGCCGGGGTGACCCAGTCGTCGTAGTCGGCAGCGCGCATCTCGTGCGGGTAGCCGTCGTCGAGGGTCCAGCCGATGCCGATGATGAAGACGGCCGGGTGCTCCTGCAGGAACGCGGTCTCGCGCTGCTTGCGCGGCAGGTCGGGGTAGCGCGAGAGCAGGTCCTCGGCGTGGATGAACGTGATCTCGTCGGGCAGGTTCGGGAACCGCGGGTCGCGCAGCGCGGGGAACAGCCCCTGCACGTGGCGCTCGGCGCCGGTGAGCACCGACCAGATCCGGCGCACGGTGTCCTTGAGGGTGTCGAGCGTGCGCTCCTCGGCGGTGATCGCCCGCTCCCAGTCCCACTGGTCGACGTAGGCGCTGTGGTCGTGGTCGAGGAAGTAGTCCTTGCGCACCGCGCGCATGTCGGTGCACAGGCCCTCCCCCGGACCCATGTCGAACTGCGCGAGCGCCAGCCGCTTCCATTTCGTCGCGGCCTGCACGACCTGCGCGTCGATCGGGTGCGCGTCGTGGTCGTTGGAGATGTGGAAGGACACGGGCGTGCGCGACCCGTCGCGGTCGAGCATGTCGTTCACGCCCGAGTCGGCGTCGACGATGAGCGGCACCTGCACCATCTGCAGACCGAGCTCGCGGCACAGGCCGTCCTCGATGAAATGCTTGGCGGCGTAGATCGCCGTCTGCGTCTCGCGCGGGGTCAGGAGGGAGTGGTAGTCGTTCGGGAGCACCGCCTCGAGGTCGTCGTAGCTGCCGATCCCCGGTCCTGCCAGGTCGGCGCGCTTGGCACCGGCGACGTCTGTCATGACTTCCGCCTCCTGGATCACCAACCGGACGGCGAGGCGTCGCCCGGTCCGAGAACCAGACTTCACCCCGACGCCACAGGAGTCGACCGGAGCACCCGGACGGCCGCCCGCTCCCCCGCGGCCGCCACCCCCGGGACCCGGGAACAGGTGCGAGCGTCAGGCGGGGTCGGTGGCCTGAGCGACCTCGAAGGACCAGATGGTCGAGCCGGTCGCCGCAGGTCCGTCGGCGGCCGGGCGTCCCGACGCCTGCGCGTGGCCGCGCTCGAAGGCCTGTGACGCCGTCCACGCCTCGAAGTCCTCGCGGCTGCGCCAGCGCGTGTAGACGAGGTAGTCGCCCGTGCCCTCGACAGGACGCAGCAGCTCGAAGCGCTCGAAGCCCGGCGCCTTCTCCACGGAGCCCGCGCGACCGGAGAAGCGCTGCTCGAGCACGTCCCCCCGGCCTTCCGGCACGGACAGGACGTTGACGACGACGAAGCTCATGCCCTGATTGTGCCCGCGGTCCGCGAGCCACGCCTCGGCGCTACGCCGACGGCACGAAGTCCGCGTGGCGGTACCCCGACTCGTCGAGGATCGCGAGGCTCGACTCGGGCACCTCCAGGAACGCGCCCGGCAGGTCGTTGATCGGCTCGGACACGACCACGTGCGCGTCGTCGGAGAACAGCGAGAGCCGTTCGTCGGATGGGTACATCGCGCGGAGGTCGGCGATGTCGGTCGAGTGGAACAGCGAGCGGGACTGCCCCTGCGAGGAGTAGCGGAACGCCCAGACCGACACGCCGTCGGTGACCGCGACGCTGCCCTGGAACGGGAAGCGGACGCCGTGCTCGTGACCCACCCGCTCGACGAGACCGATGGCGTGGGCCATCGCGGCGACGGGGTCGTCGCGCAGCCCGAGGGTGAGCGCCAGGTGGAACAGCACCTCGGAGTCCGTCGTGCCGAGCATGAGCGGGTACAGCGCCGGGTCGACGGCGAGCACGAGGCCGCGCTTGACCCGTGCGAAGTCGGCGATGGCGCCGTTGTGCATGAACAGCCACCCCTCGTGGCGGAAGGGGTGGCAGTTCGTCTGCTGGATCGGCGGCCCGGCGGCGGCGCGCACGTGGCAGAAGAACAGCGGCGACTCGATCGCCTTGGCGAGCGAGCGCAGGTTCCGGTCGTGCCACGCGGGCTCGATGCTGTGGAACAGGCCGGGCGGACCGTCACCGCTCGAGGGATACCAGCCGAACCCGAACCCGTCGCCGTTGACCGGCTCGGCCCCGAGCGGGGAGCGGAGCGACTGGGCGACGATCGAGTGCACGGGGTGGAGCAGCAGCTCGCTGGTGCGGATCGGCGCACCGCGGTAGGCGAACCAACGACACATGGCCCTGGGCGTCCTCTCCTCCGTCGGCGGCGTGACGCGTCACGGCTCCAGCATCGTCGGGATGCCCCCGCGTGTCGCGCAGGACCGCGACCGGCCGCAACGCCCCCGCGACCGCCTTCAACCGGACGGCAACCGGACGACGGCAGCCTGACAACCGCAGTGCGCCACGGTTCCCGACGTCGCCACCCGGCGATCCGAATCCGAGCAGAGTGCACGATGGACACGACGACTCGCACCATCCGCATCGACCTTCAGGACCAGCCGCAGGCCCCTGTCGACACGTCGGCGCGCCCGACCGCAGTCCTACGCCCTGCGGGAGAAGATCCTGGAGGTCGACGGCTACCTCGCGCGGGCGAACGCCGAGATCATCGAGGTCCATCCCGATAGTGGCGTTCGCCCAGAGGAACGGGTCACCGGTGCCGTGGTCGAAGAAGACGTGGGCCGGTCACGAGCGCCGTCGGCGGTTGCTGGCGGAACAGGGCATCACCGTCCGGAGCGAGCTCGGTCAGGCCGGTGCGTACGCCGCGGTCGACGACGTGCTCGACGCGGCCGCCGCGGCGTGGGTCGCGTCGGCTCATGCGCGGGGTACGACACGCAGCCTTCCCGACCCGCCCGAGCCGATGTCCCGCGGCGGTCGCGGAGCCATCTGGGTCGTCGCGGGTCTCTGACGGGCGACCGGTCGACCGCAGCCGCCGGCGTCAGACGCGGTCTCGACCACCCGGATGCGCGGTGGGTCAGGCCGGCCTTGCTGCCACGGTACGTCGATCATCCGCAGCAGATCGGGCGGCGGAGCGCGGCGGAGTTACGTCAGCCACGTCTGGTCCCGACGTCGGAGGTCCTGCGTACAGTCGTGGGTGAAGGGACGGCCAAGGCCTCGTGATGCGAAGCGATCCATCTGATCGTGACCGAGAGGGCCACCTTCACCAGACCACTCGGTTCGACGAAGGAGACGCATGACCGACACCGCGCACCCGAAGTACGGCCGGCGCTACGAAGAGGCCCTGTCCTACGCCGCACACCTGCACGTGACACAGCTGCGCAAGTCCGACGACACGCAGATGTTCGCCATCCCCTACGTCGCCCACCTGCTCGAGGTGTCGGCTCTCGTCTGGATGGGCGGCGGCGACGAGGACCAGGCCATCGCCGGGCTGCTCCACGACGCGATCGAGGACCAGTCCGACCGCACCAGCGCGGAGGAGATCGAGCGGCGGTTCGGTCCCGAGGTGCGACGCATCGTGGTGGCCTGCAGCGACGGCGCCCCCGACATCGAGCGCGGTCGGTCGACCTGGCTCGGGCGCAAGGTGGCCTACCTCGCCGCGCTCTACGACGCCGACCACGAGCGTGCCCTCATCGTGACGGGGGCCGACAAGATCTCGAACGCCAGGGCGATCGTCGACGACCTCCTCATCGCGGGTGACTCGGTCGCCGCCCGAGAGGCGTTCTGGGGCCGCTTCAACGCCCCGCGCCAGGCGATCGCCTGGTACTACGCCGAGGTTCTCGCCGCTGCGCAGCACTGGGACCGCAGCAACCCGCTCGTCACCCGCCTCGAACCGCTCGTGCAGACGATCGAGGAGTGCGCAGGCGGCACCGACGTGGGCGCCTCCCTCGACCTCGGTCCGGACGAGCGCGCGGCGAGACTCGCTCCTCTCGACGAGGCGAAGCTCCACCGGGCCGTTGCGACCTAGTCCGTGGTGACGCCTCGGTCGCGCCGGCTCATCGACGTGCGAGCGAACGACTCAGCGACCCGAGAACCGAGCTCGACCTCGTCGAGGACGCCCTGTGCGCGGACGCCTGTGTGCGTCTCGTCGGTCTCGAGGTTCACCAGCATGTCGTCACGATGAGCAGCAGTCACGAGCGGGACAACGAGCGGGACCCTCCGCCGGTTCCGCGCCAGGCAACGCGTCCGCCCACAGGTGCCTCACAGCGCCAGCGAAGGTGGCCGACGTAGGTTCGAGGCTCCGCACGGCTGTCGAAGCAGGAGACCCCATGCCGTTGAACGACGACCGAACCCTCACCGCAGTCCCGCGCAGGCGTGGACCCCGATCGGCCGTGACGCTGGTCCTGATCGCCCTTCCGTTCGTGCTCGCCGCGTGCTCCAGCGGGTCGAGCGCGTCGAGCAGTGCCACACCCACGACGTCCACGGGCACGACCAGCGCCCCCTCGTCCTCGGCGGCGACCGCCTCGACGTCCGCGACCGAGTCCGCGAGCGCATCCGACACGGCATCCGCGACCAGCACGCCGTCCACGTCCTCGACCCCCTCGGCCACCCCGTCGGGCACCCCGAGCACCGTCGCCCCCTCGCCCAGCGGCAGCGTGCTGGGGATCGCCGTGGCGTACGCGCCCGTGGTCGCCACGGCCGGACAGCAGGTGTCGATCACGGCCAGCACGAACCGATCCGTCGCGGGCAGGACCGCCTACGTCATCAAGTGGAACGACGGTGCTCCCCGGGTCCTCGGCACCGGGACCGTCATCAGCGGGTCCGGAGTCACGAGGACGTACGTCCAGCTGCTGCGCACTGGTGTGCTCCAGGTGGTGGTGCCCCAGTCGACGTTGCCCGCCGGCGCGTTCGACCCGGCGACACCGCTGCTCGGCCAATCGGCCCGTTTCACCGTCACGATCCGCTCCTGAACATCCTCAGCGGCGTCATACCCGGGCGAGCGCATACTGGAGGCATGGCAGTGAGCGAAGTCCTGCGGTCGCGCACGGCGCGATGGCTGGTCCCGGGAGCGGCCGTGGTGGTCATCACGGCCGGCGTCGGGATCAACGCGGCGGTGGCCAGCGCCGATCCCGCGCTCCCGGCGCGCACCGCCACCGACCTGCTCGTGTCGCTCGCCCACGCTCCCGGCCAGCCGTTCTCCGGCACGGTGGCGGAGAACGCCGACCTCGGGATCCCCGCCCTGCCCGGCACCGCATCGACGTCCCTGTCGTGGCAGTCGCTCATCAGCGGGTCGCACACGGCGCGTGTCTGGTACGCCTCGCCGAGCCAGGTGCGCGTGTCGCTCGTCGGCGACCTGGCCGAGAGCGACGTCGTCCGCAGCGGCAGCGACGTATGGGTGTGGTCGAGCCGCGACAACACCGTCAGCCACACGGTCCTCCCCGCCGGCGGCACCGTCACGTCCGACGCCACTCCCCCGATGGACCCGGCCACTGCCGCGGCGCGCGCCCTGGCCGCGATCGACCCCTCGACGGCGGTCACCGTCGACGGCACGAGCCGCGTGGCGGGCCGCCCCGTCTACGAGCTGGTCCTCACACCTCGGGCGAGTTCGTCCCTCATCGGTCAGATCCGGCTCGCCGTCGACAGCGAGACCTCCGTCCCGTTGCGCGTGCAGGTCATCGCGCGCGGCGCCACCGAGCCCGCGTTCGAGACTGCCTTCACGTCGATCAGCTTCGAGACTCCGGCGACCTCGGTGTTCGCGTTCAGCCCGCCGCCCGGCGCCCAGGTGTCGGAGTCGACCCTGCCCACCGTCGGCACCCAGGCGCGCAGCGGGTCCGGCACGACCTCCGCGACGACCCACCCGGAGCCGACCGTCATCGGCACCGGCTGGACCTCGGTCGTCGAGATCCCCGACGCGGCCACCCTCGCGAACGGGAGCGGGTCGGCTCAAGGCAGCAGCTCCGCGACCACGGCGGCGCTGATGAAGGCCACCACCACGGTCACCGGCAGCTTCGGCACCGGCCAGCTCATGCAGACGGCCCTGGTCTCGGTCCTGCTCCTCCCCGACGGGCGCATGTTCGTCGGCGCCGTCACCCCCGACCTGCTGGAGCAGGCCGCCGCCAGCGCGCCGCGGTGACGCAGCTCCCGGAGGCACGACCGGGTCAGGTCGTGCCTGGTGACACCGCCGTTGTCGCGACCGCGATCACGTCCCGGGGCCTCACCAAGCGGTTCCCCGGCGGACAGGTCGCCGTCGACCACATCGACCTGCAGGTGCCGCTCGGATCGGTCTTCGGCTTCCTCGGGCCCAACGGGTCGGGCAAGACGACGACGATCCGGATGCTGCTCGGGCTGATCGCCCCGACCGAGGGCGACCACGACGTCCTCGGCGAGCCGATGCCCCGCGGCGCTGCCCACGTCCTCCCCCGGGTCGGCGCCCTCGTCGAGGGGCCGGCGTTCTACCCCTACCTGTCCGGGCGGGCGAACCTCGCCCGGCTCGACGCCGCGGACCGCACGGTGGACCCTCGCTCGTCCACCGCCCGCATCCACGAGGCGCTCGAGCGGGTCGGGCTCTCGGCAGCCGCGGGCAAGCGCTACCGCAACTACTCCCTGGGCATGCGACAACGGCTCGGGCTGGCAGCCGCGCTGCTGCGACCCCGCGACCTGCTCGTGCTCGACGAGCCCACCAACGGCCTCGACCCGCAGGGCACCCGCGAGGTCCGCGCGCTCATCCGCGAGCTGGCCGCCGACGGCACGACCGTCTTCCTGTCCTCCCACCTCCTCCCCGAGGTCGAGCAGGTGTGCTCCCACGTCGCCGTGATGAGTCGTGGCCGGCTGATCTCGCAGGGCACGCTCGAAGCGCTGCGCGGCGCGGCCAGCACCCGGGTCAGAGTGGTGACGGCGCAACCGCAGGAGGCCGCGACGGTCCTGACCAGCCTCGGGCTCGCCGTCGCGGAGACCGGACCCGACCACGTGGCGGCGACCCTGGGCGAGACCGAGTCCGAGCAGGTCACCGAGGCCCTGGTGCGCGCCGGCGTCGGCGTACGCGAGCTCGTCGTGGAGCGGCCCGACCTCGAGGACGTCTTCGTCTCCCTCACCGGGGAGGGCTTCGATGTCGACGAGTGACACCGCGGTCCTGCTCGACCGGCCGGCGAGCATCAGCTCGCGACTGCTGCGCTCCGAGCTCCGGCTGGTGTTCACCCGACGCCGCAACCTCGCGATCCTCGCCGTGCTCGCCTGCGCGCCGATCCTGCTCGGCATCGCCATCAAGCTCGGGTCGCGCACCGGCCGCGGCGGAGGCGGAGGACCGGCGTTCATCGGTCAGATCACCCAGAACGGGCTCTTCCTGGCCTTCACCTCGCTCGTCGTGACGTTGCCGCTGTTCCTGCCGCTCGCGGTCGCCGTCGTGGCCGGAGAGTCGATCGCCGGCGAGGCATCGACAGGCACGCTGCGGTCGCTCCTCGTCGTACCGGTCAACCGCAGTCGCCTGCTGGCGATCAAGTTCGCCGGCATCGTCGCCTACGCCGTGGCTGCCGCCGCCGTCGTCGCCGTGGCCGGGGTGCTGGTCGGCTTCGTGCTGTTCCCGACCGGTCCGGTCACCCTGCTGTCCGGCAGCGTCGTCCCGCTGGGCAACGCGCTGATGCGAGTGGCGCTCGTCGCCGTCTACGTCGCCGCGATGCTGGCCGCGGTCGCTGCCATCGGGCTGTTCGTCTCGACGCTCACCGAGGTCCCGCTCGCAGCCATGGCGACGACGGCGATCGTCGTCGTCACCGTCGAGATCCTCGACGCCGTCCCGCAGATCGCCTCGATCCACCCGTGGCTGTTCACCAACTGGTGGCTCTCCTTCGGCGACGTGCTCCGCGACCCTGTCGCGCTCGACCAGATGACCCGCGGGCTTCTCGTCAACGCCGCCTACGTCGTCGTGTTCGGCGCACTGGCCTGGGCACGGCTCACCACGCGCGACGTCACGTCGTAGCGGTCGCCGTGCGGGTGCGCTCTCGTCGGTGGACGGAGGACGGGCCCGTGTCGTGCGATCAGCCGGCGATCACCTTCGTCGGCGCCACCCGTACGACGACGCGCACCGCGTCCGGACCGTCCCACGGGTAGACGTCGAGGTCGCGGTACTTCTTCGCGAAGGCGTCGATGAGCTCGCGTCCACCCTCCTCGGTCATGGTCGCGGTGCCGCGGATCTCGGCGTAGGAGTAGGGGTCCTCCTGGTCGAACACGCACACGGTCACGCGGTTGTTGCGCTCGATGTTCACGTGCTTGCGTCTGCCTACCGTCGTGGAGAAGAGGACGTCGTCGCCGTCGTGCGTGATCCACACCGGCGACAGCTGCGGCTGGCCGTCGGGCTCGACGGTCGCCACGGTCGCGAAGTTCTTGCCCTCGAGCAGCGCCCGCGCCTTGTCGTTGAGATGCGTCATGACCCCAGTGTGCGCCGAACTGCGATCAGTGCGAGCGCGCGGGCACCCGGTCCTGGACCACGAGCATGAGCGCGCCCGTGGTCGCGAGCACCGCGGCGAGCCCTAGGACGTAGAGATGGCTCGCCGTCTCGCGAAGCTCGATCTCGGTCCCGGCGTGCGGCACCAGCGCGCCGACCAGGATCGCGGCGCACGCGACGAGCCACCAGCGCCAGCCCGGCACGACCGCGCGCGACCGGATCGCGGTCCGTTGGCGGGCCACCGCCGCGGGCAGCGCCTCGGCCGCCGGGCGACGGACCAGCGCGGTGTGCCAGACCACGGCCAGCAGGACTCCGCCGACCGCGTCGCTCGGACGGTGCCAGCCGGCCGCGACCGTGCCCGCGGCGACCAGGCTCACCCACGCCACCAGCGGTCCCCACGAGCGCCGTGCCAGCCGCGGACCCAGGGTCGCCGCGACGGCGAGCGCGAACGCGGCCGCGATCGCGGAGTGCCCGCTCGGGAACGATCCGCTCGTGATCGCCTGGCCGG
This sequence comes from Candidatus Nanopelagicales bacterium, assembly GCA_017882705.1. Taxonomy (GTDB): domain Bacteria; phylum Actinomycetota; class Actinomycetes; order S36-B12; family CAIYMF01; genus Longivirga. The sequence continues at coordinate 25,026 of JADGOZ010000012.1, forward strand.
TGTCGGTCAGACCCGGATCGAAGGGAAGGAGCCGCTTGAGGAGCTCCGCGGAGACGACCGCGCCCAGGACGGAGGCCACGATCCGTACGCCGGCTCCGACGCCACGTCGTCGCACGGTGACCACCGCGAGCACGAGGAGCCCCACGGCCAGCGTCGCGACGCTCACCGTCGCGAGGGCGAGCCGCTCGATCGCGATCAGCGTGGTCCCGCTGTCCAGCCGGCCCGAGAGCGCCGACCGGTCCGCCGCGTCGACACGGGGGACGAGTCGGACCGCGGCGAACAGCGCGACGAGAGCCGCAGCCGCGATCGAGCCGAGGGCACGTCGTGACAGGGAGGTCATGGGCACAGCCTGCGGGAGCGACATGAGCGCAGCCTGTGGGCAGCGTGAGACCGCCGTCGTCGGTCACGCGCCCGCGACGAGCGCCGAGCGCTTCACGGGCCGCCCCGCTGGTCAGACCGGTGTCCGGTCCGGTCAGAGGTCGTTGCCGGCGTAGGACTGGTTGAAGCTCTTGTTGGCCAACGGGAAGTCGGGGACGATCACGTCGGTCAGGGCGACCGGGAGCGCCGGCCAGTTGAAGAAGGACGGGTCGACGACCTTCACCCGGCCCAGGAGACCGGAGTCGTCCAGCTCGACCCGGTGGGCGATCGTCCCTCGCCAGCCCTCGACGAGCCCCAGTCCGCTGCCAACGCCGCCGCGAGGTGCCTGTGTCCGCCCGGTCCCGAGGCGCCAGTCCAGCCGTCGGACGAGGTCGGCGATCACCGCTGCGGAGACGGCCAGCTCCCGGGCGCGGACGAGGTAGCGGCTCCTCACGTCGCCGCCCTCCTCCACGACCACCTCGAAGGCGTCGCCGAGGTCGACGACGGGGTGGTCGCGCCGCGCGTCGACGTCGAGGCCCGAGGCACGGGCGACGTAGCCCAGGGTCCCGATGCTGCGTGCCGCCTCGCTGCTGAGCACCGCTGTGCCGGCGAACCTGTCCTGGACCGTGGGGTTCCCCAGCGTGACATCGGCGAGCTCGGCGACCTCCCGAGCCACCGAGGAGATGACCTCGAGATCCGGCAGCGCGGTCAGGCGCGCCCCGCCCACCGTCAGCCCGCCGCGCAGGAGACGGTGCCCTGTCGTCGCCTTGTTCAGGCGCAGCAGCGTCTCGCGCAGCCGCTGGGCGTGGACGTTCACGATGCCGAAGCCGACGTCGTTGGCCAGGGCACCGAGATCGGCGACGTGGTTGTGCATGCGCTCCAGCTCGAGCAGCAGGGCCCGCACGAGGCGGTCCTCCTCGGCGACGAGGATGCCGCCGGCCTCCTCCACCGCGAGGCAGAACGCGAGGGTGTGACCGACGGCGGTGTCCCCGCTGATGCGCTCGGTGAGCTCGATCGCCTCGTCAGGCCTCCTGCCCTCGAAGAGCTTCTCGACACCGCGGTAGACGAACCACAGGCGGGCCTTCATCCGCAGGATCGTCTCCCCCACCACGGAGAAGCGGAAGTGGCCGGGCTCGATCAGCCCGGCGTGGACGGGGCCGACCGGGATCTCGTAGACGCCGTCGCCTTCGACCTCGAGGAAGGGGAACGAGCCCACGTCGGAGTCGAAGACGGGCTCGGGATCGGCGTCCCGGCGCATCGGGTACCAGCCCTGCGGCCAGTGGCCGTGCCGGACGAGGCGGTAGGGCAGGGGGTGCCCGACCGGGACGACTCCGTACAGGTCACGTATCTCCCGCTCGAACCGGCCCACGGGGTAGTCGACACCGGCCAGGCTCGGGATCTCCGGACGATCGTGCGGCGTGCGCAGCACGATCTCGCACCGTCGGTCGTCCGCCGCGCGCACGAGGACGTAGACGATGCGGAACCCGTCGTCGTCCTCGTGCCCGGCGACCATGGCCGTTCGGAAGCCCTCGGACAGCCGTGCGCTCACCAGGCCGCGGACGTCGGCCGCCGTCGTCTCCAGGACCTCGGTCCGCGGTCGCTGGGTCATCGCGTCCCACCCAGCAGCGCGGCGGCCTGTGCCAGCAGGCTCGACACGGGTCCGGTCGCGAAGGCGATCACGGCGGTGGCACCCAGGGCGATCACGAGCGGGAGCCGAGGGCCATGGGCGGACCGGTCGGGCTGCGACGACATGACGGCGGTGCTCGCCGGCGGTGCGGAGGCCGGGACGTCGCCTGCCGGCGAGGGCGAGAACAGCATCGATGCGGTGTGCCGCGCGAGGCCGGCGAACAGGACGAGGATCAGCACGACGGCCACGACCATCACGGCACCGAGCCCGGCCCGGAAGCCGGCCACCACGATGGCGACCTCGGAGAAGAACAGGCTGAACGGCGGGAAGCCGAGCAGCGCGGCCATCCCCGTCACGAACGGGATCGCCACTCCGGGCCTGCGCGCGACCAGGGAGCGGATGCCGGCGATGGTCGTCGTGCCCTCCGCCGCCAGGATCCGACCGGAGACCACGAACGTGCTGGACTTGGCCAGGCCGTGGCCCAGCACGTGGAGCAGCGCGGCGGTGAGGGCGAGCGGCCCGCCGATCGCAGCGGCGAGGGCGAGCAGGCCCATGTGCTCGATGCTGGAGTAGGCGAGCATGCGTTTGAGGTCGCGCTGGCGCACGATCAGGGCGGCCGACACGGCCAAGGACAGCAGCCCTGCTGCGACGAGCAGTCCTCGCATGAGCCCGGGTCCGATGACGGGGTCGACGACCGCCTGCACCCGCAGGATCGCGTAGAACGCGACCGAGAGCAGGACGCCGGACATCAGGCCCGACACGGGCGCGGGAGCCTGGCTGTGCGCGTCCGGCAGCCAGCTGTGCATCGGCGCCAGGCCCGCCTTGGTGGCGAAGCCGAGCACGGCGAGACCGGCCGCGACTCGGACCAGCGACGGGTCCATCGGCAGCCTCGCCTGGTCGAGGACGACCCACGACAGGGTCGGCGTTCCCGACGCCAGCGTCGCGGCGTAGAGCAGCACGATCCCGAGGAAGGCGATCGCCACTCCGACCGACCCGAGGACCACGTACTTCCAGGCCGCCTCGAGAGCACGGCGGGTGCGATGGTGACCGACGAGGAACGCGGTGGTGATCGTGGTCGCCTCGACCGCGACCCAGAGCACGCCGAGGTTGTCGGCGAGCACCGCGAGCGACATGGCCCCGAGGAAGAGGCACACGAGGGTCGGGTAGACCCGATCCGTCGGGCCGGTCGTCGCCCTCGCCGAGAGCCCGCCCCAGGTCGCCGTCAGTCCGACGAAGCCGACCACCGTGAGCATGAACGCGGAGAGCGCGTCCACCCGCAGCAGGCCGCCCACGGCCGTCGGGGTGGTGCCGCCCAGGACGACCGCGACCAGCCCCAGCCCGCTGACCAGGACGACGCCGGCACTCAGGATCGCGGCGTACCGGAGCGCGGCGGGGTGCCCGGACAGGGCAGCCAGGGCGGCGAGGCCGAGGCAGGCCACGACCGGAAGGAGGACGAGCGCCGCCATCAGTCCCTCAGCTCGCTCAGGTCGTCGAGGTCGAGGTCCCCGAACTCGGCACGGATCCGGCCGGTGAGGACCTGCAGCACGAGCACCACGAGCAGGAGGTCGAGCGAGGCCCCGAGCTCGACCACCAGCGGTACGCCGCCGGCGATGAGGAACGCCACCGCGGCGATCCCGTTGTCGAGCATCAGGAACCCGACCAGCTGGGAGATGGCGTGTCGACGCGTCGCCAGCACCAGGAACCCGAAGAGCACGAGGGCGAGGCCGATGGGCACGGCCGCCGCCGTGGGTCCGGAGCCCGCGGCCTTGAGCGGCTGGCTGACCAGGTAGGCGAGCGTGGTGAGCAACGCGAGCAGGATCAACGACGCCGTCGTGTTGATCATCGGCGTCTCGACCCGCCCCGGACCCGCGGGACCGGCCACCCGGCCGAGGACGACGGGCAGCACGAAGCCCTTCAGCACGAGCACGAGCAGCGCGACCGCCACCAGCTCCGGCAGGTGCGCGTCGATCCCGATCACGGCGACGAGGACCGCGAGGGCGACTCCCTGCACGGCGAGGAGCCGCACGATGGCGCGCAGCTCGCGCCGCCAGACGATGAGGACGCCGGTGAGCAGGAGGACGCCCGCGCAGAAGGCGACGAGCTCGGCGAAGAGGACGGGGGTCATGGCTAGCCCGCCTGGACGACGAGGTAGGAGGCGGTGACGGCCAGGAACGCGAGAACGAAGGATCCGGCGAGCAGCTCGGGCACGCGGAAGAGCCGGAGCTTGGCGACGAAGACCTCGGCCGCGGCCAGCACGCAGCCCAGCACCGCGAGCTTGAGGACGAGCGTCACCACGCCGACCAGCACCGCGGCGACGCCGGCGTCCTGCGCCACCCCCCAGGGGACGAGCAGGCTCCCGAGCAGACCCAGCAGGGCACCGAGCCGGAGCCAGGAGCCCAGCTCGAGCCAGCCGAGGTCGCGACCCGAGCTCTCGATGACCATCGCCTCGTGGATCATCGTCAGCTCGAGGTGGGTGCTGGGGTTGTCCACGGGCAGTCGGCCGGTCTCGGCCACCACGGCGATCGCGAGCGCCACCAGGGCGAGCAGGCTCACCGGTGACGCGACGCTGGCCGGGTCGTCGATCCGGGCCAGCACGATCCTCGACAGGGCCGACGACCCCACCGGGATCGACAGGGCGTACACCGCGACGAGCACGGTCGGCTCGACGAGCGCCGCGATCGTCATGTGCCGGCTCGATCCCATCCCTCCGAACGCCGTGCCGGCGTCGAGCCCGACGAGCGCGAGCGCCACCGTCCCCACGAGGAGGACGGACACGACGACGAACAGGTCGTCGGGCACGGAGACGAAGGGGACCGCCCCGACGAGCGGGACGAGCGCACAGGCCAGCAGGCCCGACGCCACCAGCACGAGGGGACCCGCTGCGGAGACCCAGCCCGTGCCTGACGCGCGCAGCGTCTCCTTGGCGGCGAGCTTGCGCAGGTCGCGCCAGGGCTGGAGCACGCCCGCGCCGACCCTGCCCTCGAGCCGCGCGCGGGTCTGGCGCATCAGCCCGACGAGCAACGGCGAGACGACGAGCATCACCACGACCTGGACGACGGCGAGCGCCGCCGCGCCGCCGTTCACAGCGACACCACGATGAGGACGGCGATCAGCGCGACGAAGGAGTACGCGAGATAGCGGTGGATGCTGCCGTTCTGCAACCGCCGTGCCGCGAGACCGACCCGGTCGACGAGACGCACGGCCGGGACGTAGGCCCGCACCTCGACGACGTCCTCGAGCTGCTGACGGAACTGCACCCGCTCGACGAGGTAGCGCGACTCCCCCGCGTGGGTGATCTCCAGGTCCCGCTCGGGGCGCAGCGCGTCGTCGAACACGCGCGAGAGCGGCTCGGCGTACGACGTGGCCGTGTACTGCATCCGCGGGCTCACCCGGACACCGCCGCCACCCCACGCGAGGTCCACCGGACGCGACGGCCGACGACGGGCCATCCGCCAGGTCACCACCAGGACGGGGATCGCCACGAGCAGGGCCAGACCGGTCAGCGCCACCGGGTCGAGGGCAGCGCCCACGCCCGGGAGACCGAGGCCGGCCACCCCGAACACGTCGATGCCACCGAGACCGACCGCGCGCACCACGGCCGTGGCCATGATGCCGGGGACGAGACCGAGGCCGACGACCGCGACCGCCGACACGACGAGGGCGACGCGCATGGTGGCCGGACCCTCGTGCGCCGTGCCGGCCTCGGGTCCTCGCGGCCGGGCCAGGAACGCGATGCCGTAGGCCTTCACGAAGGTCATGAGTGCGAGCCCGGCGGTCAGTGCGACCACGGCGACCGCGACCGGCATCACCACGGCCACGAGCCGGTCCTCGGGTCGCGCACCGTGGATGAGGGACTGCAGGAGCGCCCACTCCGCGACGAAGCCGCACGTGATCGGCAGCGCCGCCGCACCGAGGGCACCCACGCCGAACGTCGCCGCCGTCGTGGGCATGCGCTTGCCGAGCCCACCGAGCCGGTCGAGGTCGCGCAGCCCGGTGGCGTGCAGGACGGATCCGGCGCCGAGGAACAAGGTCGTCTTGAACGCAGCGTGGCTCGCGACCAGCAGCAGGGCCGTGCCTGCGGCCACCTCGGCCGGACCTACGACGCCGTAGGAGCGCAGCAGCACGCCCGCGCCGATCGCCAGGAACATGAGGCCGACGTTCTCGGTGGTGGAGTAGGCCAGCAGGCGCTTGAGGTCGGTGGCGACGGATGCCTGCAGGATCCCGTACACCGCGGACACCGTCCCGAACGCGAGCAGGACGAGTCCCCACCACGGACGGCCGGCGGGAAGCAGCTGGAGCACGACGAGGAGTACGCCGTACACGCCCATCTTCACCATCGCGGCGCTCATCACGGCCGAGACGTGGCTCGGCGCCGCGGGATGCGCCCGCGGGAGCCACACGTGCATGGGCACGATGCCGGCCTTGGTCGCGAAGCCCAGGACGAGGAGGACGAACGCGAGCGACGTGCTGGCGCTCGCAGGGTCCACGTGCGACATCGCGGCGAAGCTCGTGCCGTGACCGGCAGCGGCCAGCACGGCGAATCCCAGCAGGATCAGCAGGAAGCTGAGGTGCGTCATGACGGCGTACCACAGCGCCGCGGACCGCACCTCGAGGCGTTCGCGGTGCTCGGTGAGGACGAGGACGGTGGAGGCCGCCGCCATGAGCTCCCAGGCGAGGAGGAACGACACGGCGTCTGCGGCCGCCGGCACCAGCTGCATGCCGAGCAGGAACGTCGCGAGAGCGGCCCACGAGCTCGCCGAGGCCGACGGGCCGTGGACGTAGCCGATCGCGTAGACGGCGGCGACCGCGCCGACCGCGCCGGCGACGACCATGAAGAAGCCGCCCAGCGGGGTCGGGCTCAGCACCACCGGATCGACGGGGAGGGCCAGTGGGATCACGAGCCGGCCCTGCCCACCGGTCAGGGCCAGCACCCCGGTGACGGCGCCAGCCACGCCGAGTGCGGCCGCGCCGACCCCCGCGAGCCTGGCGCGCAGCGCAGGTCGGGCGAGCACGGCGACCGACACGGTGGCGAGGGCCAGGACCAGCTGCGCCCAGAGCCCGACCTCGACCTGGGTCACCGCAGCGTCACCCGACGCAATGCCTCGACGATGACATCGGGCTCCGGCGGGCACCCGGGCACGGCGAGGTCGACGTCGACCGCGTCGTGCGCCGCTCCGGCGACGCCGACGCCGCCGGCGAAGACCCCGCAGCTGCGAGCACAGTCGCCGACGGCCAGCACGACCCGAGGGTTCGGCGTGGCATCGACCGTGCGGCGCAACGGCTCGAGCATGTTGCGGGTGACCACGCCGGTGATCAGCACGACGTCGGCATGCCGAGCCGAGGCCACGAGCTTCGCTCCGTAGCGCTCGGCGTCGTAGACCGGTCCGAAGGTCGCCGCGACCTCGATCTCGCAGCCGTTGCACGATCCGGCGTCGACGTGGCGGACTCCCACGCTGCCACCGAAGGCAGCGTTGGCGCCCTGCAGACCCTCCGGACGTTGCGGAGCCGGCTCAGCCACACGGCCGGTGGCGCGCATCAGCCGCACCAGCCCGCGCATGCTCACCTGCGCTTCCGCGGGCTCGGTGACAGCGCGGCCTTGAGCTCGTCCTGCTCGGCGAGCAGCGCACGCAGGATCACCCGCGCGGCCAGGAGCAGGTCACGAACCTCGGGAACGGCGACGGAGTAGACGACGGCGCCGCTCTCCCGGTGCTGGACGACGAGGCCCGCCCGACGCAGCACCGCGAGCTGCTGGGAGAGGTTGCTCGGCTCGATCTCGATCTGCTCGAGCAGCTCGTGCACGGCGTGGTCGCGTTCCGAGAGCAGCTCGAGGATCCGGATCCGGGCGGGGTGGCCCAGGGTCCGGAAGAAGTCGGCCTTGGCCTGATACAGCGGCGTCGCCATCAGAGCTGCCATTCATTCACGCATGAATCCTACACATGAACGAGTCTTCATGTCGATGACGACGCTGCCGCCGTCCCGGAGCCGTGGCCTCCAGGCGTGGGGCCGTGAGATCGCCGTCGCGATGGCGATCGCGGTCTGTCACCGGGTGTGGGCGGTCAATCAATGTCCATGCGTCGGTCACGTGGACATTGTCGATCGGCCGCGACGTCGGCGAGCTCCCGAAGGGCCTGGGCAACAACATCGGTCTGGCATCTGGTTGCTGTGCGCGGACTCGACGTGTGGGCGCGTTGACCGGCCGACGAACTCGACGGTGGTCCTCCCAGCCGGGCGAGGCTCGCCGCGGTCCAGATGTCCGCCCCCCTCCGATCGCCGAGCCGCGCGGTGGCATCCCCGCGGCCGCTCCTGCACCGGCTCTGTCCGCGCCACGTGAACGGGCGACGCGACCCAGCCGGACCGGTTCTGCTACGGGACAGTGACGCCCTGGATGGTCACCGGGGTGTGGAGCGTCGGGTTGAGCTCGTCTGCCTGGCTGACCGAACCTGGGGTGAGCACGTCCATCGCCTTGGGCACGGTGCCCGGGTCGACGGCGCAGATGGGATTGGCGGCTGCGATGGCGGCGGCTGTGCACTCCCCAAACTGGTAGGCCTGCGCGGTCGGTTGGAATCCTCGGGCCAGGTCGGAGCTGAAGCCGTCCTGGCCGGTCAGAACCACTGCGAACGCCCATCCGCTGGCGGGGGTTCCGCCCAGCGCCGACTTGGACACCGTGAACGTGATGAAGCGGGACAGTGCGTTCGCCCGGATCTGTACCGGGCCTAGCGTCGTGCCGGAGGCGTCAAGGAATCGCTGGCCGAAGCCCTGCACCTCGATCAGCCGGTTCCACGCCGAGCCCGGGTCGATGGCGTAGTTGCGTCCGGGGAACGACGCTGCGGTCGACGTGGCGCCACCCGCTCCGTTGTTGATGTACACGTCGACCAGCTGGGCGCCGAGGTTGCTGCCGAAGGTCGGCGTGAGGTCGGCCGTCTGCACCCGGAACGTCACGCTGTCGGTCCCGCTGTCGTAGACCTGGAACGCGGTGAGGTCGTAGGCCCCCGCGTGGAAGTCCGGCGACGTCGGATATGCGTAGGTGCCGGGGCCGTTGTCGTCTCCGGTCGGGTCGGTGGTGCTGTAGACGAGCGTGCCGGGGACGAAGTCGTAGATCACCGTCGTCTGGGCGAAGCCAGTCGCACCGTCGGGTGCGGTGGCCGTCACGGTAATCACGTCCGTGCCCGGCGGCGTCGTGACGGGCACGCTGAACGAGCCGTCCGCTGCCGCTGTGGTCGAGGCGAGAGTTGCGGCTCCGTCGATATCGACGTTGACCGTGTCGACGTCGACCTTCGCGTTGGGTGCAGTCGTCCCGGTGACAGTGGTCGTGCCGTTCACAGCCGTACCGTTGAGCGGGGCGCTCAACGTGACAGCGATGCCGTGCTGCGTGTGCGTGACGTAACGGGCGGTCGAGTCAGTGGGCCGCTCGGTGACGGCACCGGCGCGGATGTCGGCGGAGAGCCGGACGAACTGGGCCTCCGACCAGGTCAGCGGTGACGCGCTGCCCGCTGCCTTCCCGTCGGCGAAGCCGATCGACGCGCACTCGGCCGGTGCTCCGAAGGGCGACGCGGCCAGGTCGGGGTTCTCCCATGCCTGCTCCGGGATCAGACCCACACCCGAACCGGTGTTGGCCATCTCGGACAGCAGCTGGACGGCCGTGGACCGGTCGCCGGTCGCCAGGGCCTGCTCGGCGCGCTCACCGGAGAGCGCCGGCCAGAGGTGCCCGGATCCTTGGTTCTGCCCCTGCGCCGCGCAGGTACCGGCCCAGGGCTTGCCCTGCACCGTGCAGTTCGTCGTGTCGCTCGTGTTGCAGTCGCCGTAGCCGTCCTCGGTACCGTGTGCGCTGGTGCCGTACCGGTAGAAGCCGGTCCCGCTGGGTGTCGTGGCCTTGATGACCTGGTCGACCACGCCGAGGGACGCCGCGATGTCGGGGTCGCTCGTCGGGAGGATGCCGAGCCGGGCGTACTCGAGGAAGCCCTGGTCGATGACGTCCCGTTGGTCCGCGGTCGGTCCCCCGTTGCCGAGGTTGTAGCTGACTGCCGCGTTCGGGTCGCCCGTCTTCGACAGGCGGATGAAGTACGGGCTCGTGCTGAGCGTGCCGTTGGTGGTCAACGTCCATGCCTTCACATGGCGCTGGAAGTCGTCGGCGGTCGCTCGGTACACGCGCGCGGCGGCCGGGTCGCCGTTCTTGTCGGCGATCCATCCCGCGGCGGCGAGTCCCGCGATCTCCGCGGAGATCGTCGACGGCGAGTAGCCGCTCTGCTCCTCCCACCTCTCCGAGCCGAAGGACGGCCCGTGAGCGACCAGGAAGTCCGCTGCCTTCTTGATGTGCTGCAGGTAGAAGGCGCGGTCGGTCAGGCCCACGGTCCGGGCCATCAGGATGGGGTAGGCCACCTCGTCGAGCTGCGTCCCGAAGGTGTCGGGAGCGGCCTTGCCGTTGACCAGGCTGTTGCGCGGGATCGACCCGTCGGGCTGCTGCTGCCTGTCGAAGAGGAAGGTGACGGTGTCCTTCGCCGTGGCGATGTCACCGTCGGCGACCAGACCGGTGAACGTCTCGTAGAGGTCGCGCGCGAACACCTCGCGATAGGACCCGAAGTACGTGTTCGCGGGGTCTCCTGCGCTTACCGCCTGCCCCCACGGACTGGCCAGGCTCGCAACGATCGCACCCGGGAACGTCTTGTCCTCGCTCGCCTTCAGCACGTTGGCGGACAGGTAGTAGGTGTCCTTGAGGAGTGCCCGCTGGGCTGCAGGGAGCCCGTTCACGTGCGCCGGCGGGCGCAGCGTCTCGTCGTAGGTCTCCCAGCCGTCCCGGTACAGCGACGAGGTCTTGCCGAAGGGGGCGGTTGCGCTGGTGCCGGCGGTGGCGACGGCACCCGCCTGGGTCGAGCCGAAGCCGAGCGCCAGCGTAAAGGAACTGTTGTGACGCAGGTCGACCTGGGCCGTCTCGACCACGTTTCCGTTCGGGCTGCTGGAGTACGTCGCTCCCAGCGAGTGCCCAGAGTCGAGTGCGACCAGGCCGTCGCTGTCCGTACCGGCATAGCCCGTGCTGGCCGCCAGGAACGGACGGTCTGCTCGCAGGGCGCTGAACACGGGCGTGGCGTAGTCGCGGTTGGCTGCGTTCGTCGCGGTGCTGGTGTCGGACGCCACCGGCACCGGGGAGCCGGTCGATGTGTCGATGACTGCGTCGTCGGCTCCGCCGTTGCCGGCACCGCCGCCGCCGTTGCCGTTCACCGTCGCGTCGTAACGGACGAACAGGCTGAGCTTCGGACCGGGCTGCTTCACCTGCAGCGACGTGTGCATCACAACGCTCGCGCGCGTCGGGTCGGTGACGTAGTCGGTGACGATCGAGTATCGGCCACTCTTGGCTGTGCTGGTGACGCGGCAGGCGAGACCCGACTGGTCGAGCGACCGCACCGTGTAGGTCATGTCTCGGGTCTGCAGGTCGGTGAAGGTGCTGCCGTCGGTGACGACGTACTGGAGGGTCTCGACGTTCGTGTTGTCCACGGTCGGGTAGTAGACGTCCGAGAGCACGCCACCGGCCACCGTGTACCACACCTTCGAGCTCGTGTTGCGAGCCGTACCCAGACAGTCCTTGCGCGCCAGGTCGAAGTGCGACAGCGCCCCTGGGCCACCCGGTGCGCTGGCGGCCACGGCAGCAGGTGCCGAAGCGACAGCCATCCCGGCGAACGCGAGAGCCGCGGCGGAGAGGGCAGCGAGCGGACCCATCGTGATGCGGGTTCGGCGCTTGCGGGAGAGCTCGGACTGGGTCATGTTCTCGACCTTCCGGAGGGCATGCGAGTCGCGACGGGCACCTCGCCCACCATCGCCGCACGACTGCGATGGCGCAACCCCCTGGGTCGGATCGCCCGGCACTTGTGTGCATCGACCGCAAGATCAGGCGCGGTGGATGCCACGCGCTCTGGACTAATGCGGGTCGGGGAGGTTGAGTGGGCAGGTCTCATGCCGGTGCGGTCGTGGACCGCTGTGGGCGGTCAATCAATGTCCATGCACGGTCACCTGGGCATTGAGATCGGCCCGACCCGGCTCGGCGCCAGTGGGAGCGTGTAGCGATTCGCTACAGCCGGCTACTGTTGTCGTCGGTCAGACAAGGCTCCGGGGCGGCTGTCGTCGGTCAGAATCTGGGACATTGCTGACCGATCTCGTGACATTCGTGACCGAGCGACGAATGGCATTCCTGACCGATGACATCAGTTGTCGTCGGTCAAACAATGTCGGAACGAGTGTTCATGTGCTGAGCGACAAGTCGGGGCGGGTTGTCGCTTCCCCACGACAACCCGCCCCGAGTCAGGCCCAGCGTCCGCTGTTGCAGACGCCAGGAGCTATCAGGTGTGGGCGGTCAATTTTCTGGTCCCACGGCTGGTCCAACTCGCATCAGCTGCAGCCGCTGGTCGAGCCGCAGCCCTCGCAGACGTAGCAGGAACCAGCAGGCCGCATCTTGATGCCGCAGGTCATGCAGAGCGGCGCGTCGGACGACTTGCCGGTGATGACCTCGAGGAGCTCGGCCGAGGAGTGCGCCTCGCGGGGCGCCGGCGCCGAGCCGACCGGGGTGGAGTCGGCGGCGGGGACCGGCGACTGCACGGCGGCGGACTGCGAGAGCGTCTCGAGCTCCTCCGCCACAGCGGTGACGATCTCCGAGGCCGACGCGGGAGCGCCGTAGCTCTGCGAGACCTGGTCGGCGCGCTCGTCGGCGGTGAAGATGCCGAGGGCCGAGCGCTTCTCGTAGGGCAGGTAGTCCAGGGCGAGGCGACGGAAGATGTAGTCCATCATCGACTGCGCCATGCGGATGTCGGCGTCGTCGGTGAGGCCCGCCGGCTCGAAGCGCATGTTGACGAACTTCGAGACGTAGGCCTCGAGGGGGACGCCGTACTGCAGCGCGATCGAGATCGCGATGGAGAACGCGTCCATCACACCGGCGAGCGTGGAGCCCTGCTTGCCGAGCTTGAGGAAGACCTCGCCGAGACCGTCGTCGGGGTACGACCCTGCGGTCATGTAGCCCTCGGCGCCGCCCACGGAGAACGACACGGTCTGGCTCGGGCGCTTCTTGGGCAGCCGCTTGCGGACCGGGCGGTACTCCACGATCGTCGCGGCCTCGGGCGTCGCCGCCACGCCGTTGTCCTGCTTGGTGGACTTGCCGTCGGAGAGCGGCTGGCCGACCTTGCAGTTGTCGCGGTAGATCGCGAGGGCCTTGATGCCCATCTTCCAGGCCTGGAAGTAGATCTCCTCGACTTCCTCGATGGTGGCGTCCTCCGGCATGTTCACCGTCTTGGAGATCGCACCGGAGAGGAACGGCTGCGCCGCGGCCATCATCCGCACGTGGCCCATGGGCGTGATCGAGCGCTCGCCCATCGCGCAGTCGAAGATCGGGTAGTGCTCGGTCTTGAGGCCGGGGGCGTCGATGACGTGACCCTTGTCGGCGATGTACTCGACGATCGCCTCGACGGTCTCCTCGGTGTAGCCGAGCTTGCGCAGCGCCCGCGGGATCGTCTGGTTCACGATCTGCATCGAGCCGCCGCCGACGAGCTTCTTGAACTTCACCAGCGAGAAGTCGGGCTCGATGCCGGTGGTGTCGCAGTCCATCATGAAGCCGATGGTGCCGGTGGGCGCGAGGACCGAGGCCTGCGCGTTGCGCCAGCCGTTCTTCGCACCGATCTTGTTGCCGGTCTCCCACGCCTGCTGCGCGAGCTTGAGCACGTCGGAGTCAAGGCTCGTCACCGTGCGGACGGTGTCGGTCGCCGCGGCGTGCTTGCGCATCACCCGCTGGTGGGCCTGCGCGTTGCGGGCGTAGCCCTCGTACGGCCCGACGACGCCGGCGATCTCCGCCGACCGCTTGTACGCCGTGCCCGTCATCAGGCTCGTGATGGCGCCCGCGAGCGCGCGGCCGCCGTCGGAGTCATACGGCAGGCCGGTCGCCATGAGCAGCGCGCCGAGGTTGGCGAAGCCGATGCCGAGCTGGCGGTACTTCACCGTGGTCTCGCCGATCGGCGCGGTCGGGAAGTCGGCGAAGCAGATCGAGATGTCCATCGCGGTGATGATCAGCTCGACGGCCTTGGCGAAGGTCGCGCCGTCGAAGGTGTCGTCGTCCTTGAGGAACTTCAGCAGGTTGAGGCTCGCGAGGTTGCACGAGGAGTTGTCGAGGCTCATGTACTCCGAGCACGGGTTCGACGCCGTGATGCGACCGGTCTCGGGGTTCGTGTGCCAGTCGTTGATGGTGTCGTCGTACTGGATGCCGGGGTCGGCGCACTCCCACGCGGCCTTGCAGACCTTCTCGAACAGCGTCTTCGCGTCGACGGTCTCGATGACCTCGCCGGTCTCGCGGGCACGCAGGCCGAACTCGCGACCCTCCTCGACCGCGCGCATGAACTCGTCGCTCACCCGGACCGAGTTGTTCGCGTTCTGGTACTGGACGGAGGTGATGTCCTTGCCGCCGAGGTCCATGTCGAAGCCGGCGTCGCGGAGCACGCGGATCTTGCGCTCCTCCGCGGCCTTGGTCTCGATGAACTCCTCGATGTCGGGGTGGTCGATGTCGAGCACGACCATCTTCGCCGCGCGACGCGTGGCGCCGCCGCTCTTGATGGTGCCGGCGCTCGCGTCGGCGCCGCGCATGAACGAGACCGGACCGCTCGCGGTGCCGCCGCTGGAGAGCAGCTCCTTGCTCGAGCGGATGCGCGAGAGGTTGAGGCCGGCGCCCGAGCCGCCCTTGAAGATCAGCCCCTCCTCGCGGTACCAGTTGAGGATCGAGTTCATCGTGTCGTCGACGCTGAGGATGAAGCAGGCGCTCACCTGCTGCGGGCTCGACGTGCCGACGTTGAACCACACCGGGCTGTTGAACGAGAACACCTGGTTGAGCAGCATCCAGGTGAGCTCGTGCTCGAAGACCTCGGCGTCGTCGTCGGTGAGGAAGTAGCCGAAGTCCTTGCCCGCCTTGGTGTAGGTGAGCACCACGCGGTCGATGAGCTGCTTGAGGCTGCGCTCGCGCACGTCGGTGCCGACCGCGCCGCGGAAGTACTTGGTGGTGACGATCGTGGAGGCGTTCACCGACCAGAAGTCGGGGAACTCGACGCCGCGCTGCTCGAAGACCGTCTCACCGGTCTTCCAGTTGGTCTGCACGACGTCGCGGTGCTCCCACGTGACCTCCTCGTAGGGGTGCACGCCGGGAGTGGTGTAGATCCGCTCCATCGACAGGCCGGCCAGCTCGGGCCGGGACTTCTTGGCGGCCGCGCTCTTCGCGTTGCCCGTGGTCTGCGTCATCCAGTCCTCCAGCGATCGACCGCCACGTCCCTCTGGCGCGCGGTCTGGTCTTCATCGGCGTGGACGCCTCGGGTGCGTCCGGGGTGGTGCGTCTCGCGGTGCGCGGGTGGTGCTTCTCGTTCGTGTCTCGTGCGGTGTCTCCTGGCGGAGACGCTGTTCTCGTTGGGGAAGGACGAGAGGTTCATGGGGCGGTACGGCGAGCCCTGACAGCAGCGGCGCGCGCGGACGTGTGCGGCGGGCTGCTAGCCCGGCTCGCCGGGCGGCGGGTCGGGCTCCTGCCCGCCGGACGCAGTGGCGCCGTGAGCCGCGA
>JADGOZ010000113.1 GCA_017882705.1 Candidatus Nanopelagicales bacterium
CCGCGCAAGCACATGGACATCCTCGGCCTCGGCATGGCCGACGGCTGCGACCTGCGCGTGCACCCCACGGGCAAGGCGCAGGTGCGGCTGTCCGTGCAGAGCCAGGGACAGGGCCACGAGACGACGTTCGCGCAGATCGTCGCCCACGAGCTCGGCATCCCGCCCGAGGACATCGAGGTCATCCACGGCGACACCGACAACACGCCGTTCGGCCTGGGCACCTACGGCTCGCGCTCCACGCCGGTGTCCGGTGCCGCGGCGGCGCTCGTCGCGCGCAAGGTGCGCGACAAGGCCCGGCTGATCGCGGCGGCGGCGCTCGAGTGCGCGCCGGACGACCTCGAGTGGGAGCTCGGCCGCTGGTTCGTCAAGGGCGACCCCGAGCGCGGCCGGACGATCCAGGAGATCGCGATGGACGCCCACTCGGCGCTCGAGCTGCCCGAGGGCGTCGAGGGCCACCTCGACGCGCAGGTCGTCTACAACCCGCCGAACCTGACCTACCCCTACGGCTGCTACATCTGCGTCGTCGACGTGGACCCGGGCACCGGACAGGTGAAGGTACGACGCTTCATCGCCGTCGACGACTGCGGGCCGCGGATCAACCCGATGATCGTCGAGGGCCAGGTGCACGGAGGTCTCGCCGACGGCATCGGCATGGCGCTCATGGAGCTCATCGCGTTCGACGAGGACGGCAACAACCTCGGCGGCTCGTTCATGGACTACCTGCTGCCGACCGCGATGGAGTGCCCGGACTGGGAGCTCGGCGAGACGGTCACCCCGTCGCCGCACCACCCGATCGGCGCCAAGGGAGTGGGCGAGTCCGCGACCGTGGGGTCGCCTGCGGCCGTGGTCAACGCGGTCATGGACGCGCTCGCCCCGTTCGGCGTGCGTCACGCCGACATGCCGCTGACGCCGGCGAACGTGTGGCGGGCCATCCAGGGCCGCAACGTCCGCACCGACATGGCGGTGGAGTAGGACATGAGCACGCCGGCGCTGCACGAACGGGCCCAGTCGCTCCGCGACCACCGGGTCCCGTTCGTGCACGCCCGCGTGGTCCTGGCCGAGCGCCCGACGTCGGCCAAGCCCGGCGACGAGGCGCTGATCACGGCCGACGGCACGATCGAGGGCTTCGTCGGCGGGCAGTGCGCGGAGTCGACCGTGCGCAGCCAGTCGCTCTCGCTGCTGTCGTCGGGCGACTCGATGCTGCTGCGCATCGCGCCCAACCCCGAGGCCGACCAGCCCGGTAAGACCGTCGTGCACAACCCGTGCCTGTCCGGCGGGACGCTGGAGATCTTCCTCGAGCCGGTGCTCCCGGCACCGCTGGTGAGCGTGCTCGGCGACAGCCCGATCGCCTCGGCGCTGAGGGACGTCGCGGTCTCGTTGGGCTACGAGGGTGCGGCGTACTCCTCCGGCGACCTCGGTGCGGCCGACGCCGTGGTGGTCGCGACGCACGGCACGAAGGAGGAGGAGACGCTCGAGGCGGCGGTCCGCGCGGGCGTCCCCTACGTCGGGCTCATCGCGAGCCCCAAGCGTGGTGCGGCGGTGGTCGGCTCCCTCGACCTCACCGAGGAGGAGAAGGCGCGCATCCGCTACCCCGCCGGACTCGACATCGGTGCGCGCACCCCGGCCGAGATCGCGCTGTCGGTCTTCGCGCAGATGGTCTCCGAGCGGCCGCGCGACCCGCGGGCGCCGCGCGACCCGCAGCACTTGCCCGGCGAGCCGCCGATGACGCGCGTCGGCATGCTGACCGTGCTCGAGCCCGACACCTCGATCGACCCGGTGTGCGGCATGACCGTGACGATCGATGCCGACGCTCTCGTGGCCGAGGTCGACGGGGAGCTGGTCTACTTCTGCTGCCCGGCCTGCCGGCGTGCGTACGTCGCCGATCCCGGGAAGTATCCGCGTTCGTGAGCCCGCCTGACGCGACCGACCTCGCCGACCTGGTCCCCGACACCGAGTCGCTCGTCGCGCGGCTCGCCGAGGTGGGCTACCTCGCGGACCCGAACCTCGCCACGGCGCTGTTCTGCGCCGTGCGCCTGCCCCAGCCGCTGCTGCTCGAGGGCGAGGCCGGCGTCGGCAAGACGCAGGCGGCGAAGGCGCTGGCCGAGCTGCTCGACACCCCGATGTTCCGGCTGCAGTGCTTCGAGGGGATCGACGCGTCGGAGGCGCTGTACGAGTGGAACTACCCGCGGCAGCTGCTCGGCATCCGGCTCGCGGAGGCGCGCGGCGAGGGGCTGGCGGAGGAGTCGCTGTTCGGGGAGGACTACCTCATCCGGCGCCCGCTGCTCGCGGCCCTCGAGCACCCCGGACCGCGACCCGCGGTGCTGCTCATCGACGAGGTCGACCGTGCGGACGAGGAGTTCGAGGCGTTCCTGTTCGAGCTGCTCGCGGAGTCCACCGTCACGATTCCCGAGATCGGCACGCTGCGCGCGACGCACCAGCCCATCGTGATCCTCACCTCGAACCGCACGCGCGACCTGCACGACGCCCTCAAGCGCCGCTGCCTCTATCACTGGATCGAGTACCCCGCCCTGGCGCAGGCGATCGCGATCGTGCGCGCCCGGGTGCCGGAGGCGAGCCTCGAGCTCGCGACCCAGGTGGCCGGTGCCGTGCAGCGGCTGCGCAGCCTCGACGTGCAGAAGCCGCCCGGTGTCGCTGAGGCGATCGACTGGGTGCACGCGGCCCAGCTGCTCGGCATCGACACCCTCGACGAGGACGGCATCGAGGCCACGCTCGGGTCGGTGCTGAAGTACCGCGAGGACCACGACGTCGCGCGGGCGGCCACGCTGCGCTGGATCGCCGACCCTGCGCGCGCCCTGCGCCAGGCGTCGGACGACCTGCGCAGTGACGCCGCGGCCGCCGATGCCTGACGTCGCACCGCTGGCGCCGCCGCTGTTCGGCGGTGTCGAGCTCGCGGCGGTGACGGCGGCGTTCGGGCACGCACTGCACCAGGCCGGCATCCCGGTCACGCCGGAGCGCAGCTCGCGCTTCGCGCGTGTCGTGCTGCTCGCGCAGCCGGAGACCGTGGGTGAGCTGGCCGCACTGGGGCGCACCACGCTGCTGTCGTCGCACGACCAGATCGAGGTCTTTGACCGGGTCTTCGCGCAGGTCTTCCGCGGCATCGTCGACTTCGCCGATTTCCGGGGTGACAGTGCCGCACCACCTCCGCCGTCCTCGGCGCTGCCCCAGGGCGACACGAGCCCGACCGCGTCGGACCGCACCGGCGAGAGCGAGGCCGACCCGACCGGCTCCAGCGGCGAGCCCTCCGATGCCGGCGAGCCGGACGATGACGAGGAGGCTGTGCTGGCCGCCGTCAGCAGCAAGGAGCGGCTGGGCGAGAAGAACTTCGCAGACTGCTCGGACGACGAGCTCGCGCTGCTCAACGCGCTGATCGCCCGACTGCCGTTCGTCGCGCCGATGCGCAGCGCACGCCGGATGCGCCGTCATGACTCAGGCTCGACCCTGGACGTCCGGGCCACGCTGCGTGCCTCGCACCGCACATCGGGCGACCCCGTGCGCCGGGTGATGCGCAAGCACACGACCCGCCCACGTCGGGTCGTGCTCATCGCCGACGTGTCGGGATCGATGGAGCCGTATTCGCGGGTCTACCTGCACCTGATGCGCGGCGCCGTGAAGGCCCTCGGCTCGGAGGCCTTCGTCTTCGCGACGCGGCTGACCCGCCTCACCCGGCAGCTGCAGCTCACCCACCCCGACATCGCCTACCGCAGGGCCGCCGCGGCTGCTCCCGACTGGTCGGGCGGAACCCGGATCGGCATGGCGCTCAAGATGTTCCTCGACCAGCACGGTCGTCGTGGCATGGCTCGCGGCGCGGTGGTCGTCATCGTGTCGGACGGCTGGGAGCTCGAGGACCCCGAGCTCGTCGGACGGGCCATGCAGCAGCTGTCCCGGCTCGCGTTCCACATCATCTGGGTCAACCCGCGCAAGGCCTCGCGCGGTTACCAGCCGCTCGTCGGGGGCATGGCCGCCGCGATGCCCTACGTCGACACCTTCGTCTCAGGCCACTCGATGCGCGCCCTCGAGGAGGTGCTGGCGGCGATCCGCGATGCCGCGAACGACGGTCGTCACCACGAGTACGCCCCCTCCGTGCGCCTCCCCGTGGCGGCGCTCGAGGGCGTCGAGGCAACCGAGCGTGAGGGCGCGACCGCGACGGAGCGCGACATGTTCCCGACCGGGCGGATCGTGACCGGTCGAGTGTCAGGATGAGCCCGTGAGATCAGTGGAGGAGCACCTGGCCGCCGTGCTCGACGGGATCGAGCCGCTCGCCCCGATCGACGTCCCGCTGCTCGAGGCGATCGGGCTCACGCTCGCGGCCGACGTCGTCGCGCCGTGGCCGCTGCCGAGCTTCGACAACAGCTCGATGGACGGCTACGCCGTACGCGCGGACGACATCGCCTCGGCGTCGCCGGAGTCGCCGGTCGACCTGCCCGTGCTCGGCGACGTCGCCGCGGGCGACGCCGGGTCCACCCAGCTGGCCGCCGGCACCGCGCTGCGGATCATGACCGGCGCCCCGGTGCCCGAGGGTGCTGACGCCGTCGTACCCGTCGAGCGCACCGATGGCGGCACGGGGACCGTGCGCATCGCGTCGTCGGTGCCCGCGGGCGCCTACGTCCGGCGCGTCGGGGAGGACGTCCCCGTGGGCGCCGTCGTGCAGCGCGCCGGCGACGTCGTGTCCGAGCGGTCCGTCGCGGTGCTCGCGTCCGTCGGCTGCGCCCACGTCCCGGTCGTACGCCGCCCGCACGTCGTCGTCATCAGCACGGGCGACGAGCTCGTCGAGGTCGGCCATCCCTTGGCGCACGGGCAGATCGTGGACTCGAACGGCCTCATGCTCGTGGCCCTTGCCCGCGCCGCGGGGGCGAGCGCGTGGCGGACCCCGCACTCGCACGACGTCGACGACGAGTTCCGCGGGCTGCTCGACGCCGCGCTGCGCAACGCCGACGTCGTCGTCACCAGCGGCGGGGTGAGCATGGGCGCCTTCGACACGGTGAAGGCCGTGCTGTCCGAGAGCGGTGAGGCCGAGTTCGTGCGCGTCGCGCAGCACCCGGGCATGCCGCAGGGCAGCGGTCGGCTCGGCGCGAAGCGGGTGCCGATCGTCACGCTGCCGGGCAACCCGGTGAGCTCCTTCGTCTCCTTCGAGGTCTACGTGCGCCCGCTCATCCGTCGGTTGATGGGGCGCACGGAGCTGACGCGTCCCACCGAGCCCGCGACCCTGCTCGAGCCGATCGACTCGCCCGCGGGCAAGCAGCAGTACGTCCGAGCCGTGCTCGAGGTAGGCGACGACGGTCGTCGCAGCGTGCGCCCGGTCGGCGGCCAGGGGTCCCACGTCGTGGGCGGGCTCGCGATGGCGCAGGCGCTCGTGGTCGTGCCCCCGGACGTCGCGCGCGTCGAGGCGGGAGAGACGGTCGCGGTCCTCGACCTGCTGCGGGCGCAGAGCTGACGCTCCGCCGCGTGTGCGCTGAGGTCCCGGCGTAGCGGGAATCCTCAGACCCGCCGCACCGCGACCGATGGGGTCGCTGAGCACC
>JADGOZ010000114.1 GCA_017882705.1 Candidatus Nanopelagicales bacterium
GCCTCCTGCTCGTCGTGGGTCACGTGGACGGCCGGGATTCCCTGCGCACGCAGGAGATCGCGCACCTCGACCCCGAGGCGCTCGCGCAGGTCGCGGTCCAGTGCGCCGAACGGCTCGTCGAGCAGCAGCAGCCGCGGCCGCGGCGCGAGTGCGCGTGCGAGCGCCACGCGCTGCGCCTGCCCGCCGGAGAGCGTGTGCACGTCGCGGTCCTCGTAGCCGGCGAGGTCCACCAGCCCGAGGAGCCGGGTCACCTCGGACCGACGCTCGGCGGCGGGGACCCCCGCCGCCTCGAGGCCGTAGGCGACGTTGCCCGCCACGTCGCGGTGCGGGAAGAGCACCGCGTCCTGGAACACGAGGCCGATGGCGCGCCGGTGAGCCGGCACGTCGTCGAGGTCGGCGCCGTCCCACGAGACAGAGCCCGCGTCCGGCCGCACGAGCCCCGCGACGACGCGCAGCAGCGTCGACTTCCCCACCCCGCTCGGCCCGAGCAGAGCGACGGCCTCGGTGGGGTCCACCTGCAGGTCGACGCCGCCGAGCACCGGCTGACCGCCGAGCGCGACGGCGACGCCCTCGACGCGGAGGCCCGCGCTCACAGCGACCCTGCCGAGGGGCGGCGCAGCTTCTCGGTCACCAGGACGGCGAGGGCCGTGACGACGACGAGCACGACGGACAGCGCCGCGGCCTGGCCCGAGTTGACCTCGCCCGGTCGCGAGAGCAGACGACCGATCTGGACGGGCAGGGTCGGGGCGTCGCTGCGCGCCAGGAACGATGTCGCGCCGAACTCGCCGAGCGACACCGCGGCGGCGAAGCCGGCACCGACGCCGAGGGCGCGCGACAGGCTCGGCAGGTCGATCGTGCGCCACGTGCGCGAGGGCGACGAGCCGAGGGTCGCGGCGACCTCGCGCATCCTCGGGTCGAGCGAGCGCAGCACCGGCAGCACGGTGCGCACGACGAGCGGGATCGCCACCAGCGCCTGCCCGATCGGCACGATGACCCAGCTCCCGCGCAGATCGACGGGTGCCGCGGCGAACGTGATCAGCAGGCCGAAGCCCACCGTCACCGCGCTGGTGCCGAGCGGCAGCATGAGCCCGGTGTCGAGCAGGGCGCTCCCCCTGCGCGTGTAGGCGATCGCGCACGACGCCGCGCCTCCGACGACCACGGCGACGGCCACGGCGGCCACGGCGTAGGTCACGGACACGCGCACCGAGTCCCACGCCGCGACGTCGCGCGTGGTCGTCCCCGTGGTACCGAGGGCGCGCCACCAGTCGAGGCCCCAGTGGTCGCCGACGCGCAAGGACTGCGCCACGAGTGCCGCGAGCGGCAGCGCGACGAGCAGGGACTCGACGAGCGTCACCGCGAGCACCGCACGATCCGGGCCCGAGCGCGGCACGTGCGTCGCGGCCGTGGCGCGCGTCAGCCGCTGCGTGACGGTGAGCCGGCGCTGCAGCCGACCGGCCACGACGAGCACGAGCAGCACCGCCAGCATCTGCAGCACGCACAGCGTGGCGGCGCCGGGCAGGTCGAAGAGCTGGACCGTACGCCGGTAGATCTCCACCTCGAGCGTGGTCGTCGTCGGCCCGCCGAGGACCAGCACGACGCCGAACGACGTGAACGTGAACAGGAAGACGAGCGCCGACGCGGCGAGCACCGCGGGCCGCAGCAGCGGCCACGTCACGGTGCGCCACACCGTGACCGGGCCGGCACCGAGGGTGCGCGCGGCCTGCTCCCACCGGTCGTCGAGGTGGGTCCAGAAGCCGCCGACCACGCGGACGACGACGGCGAGGTTGAAGAACACGTGCGCCACCACGATCGCGACGAGCGTGCCCTGCGCCGACGTCGGCAGCAGCGCGCGGAAGGCCGCACCGACCACGATCGTCGGCAGCACGAACGGCACGGTGAGCAGCGACATGACGAGCCGTCGTCCGCGGAAGTCCAGCCGGTGCACGGCGTACGCGGCCGGCAGGCCCAGACCGACCGTCAGCACCGTGCTGAGCAGCGCCTGCACCGTGGTGAACCGGACGACGCGCCACGTCGACGCCGAGCGCAGGACGTCGAGACCCTCCTGCGACAGCCCCCGGTGCAGCACGTTCACGAGCGGCCACGCGAAGAACACGCCGACGAACGCCACCGGGAGCGCGGCGAACCACCAGGCTGACGGCGGCTGCACGGACGCACGCGGCGACGCCGCCGGGCGTCGAGCGCGCGACGGGGCGCGGGGCGGATCGAGGACGGTCAGCGCAACGTCACCTGGTCCCACGTGTCGATCCAGGCGCTGCGGTTCTTGTCGATGATCGCCGGGTCGAGCGTCAGCGGGTCGGCCGGGACGGCAGCGAAGTCCGTGAAGACCTTCGGCAGCGGCGTCCCCGGGACAGCCGGGTCGACGAACATCGACAGCGGCACGTCCGCCTGCACCGCGGGCGAGAGCAGGAAGTCGACGACGGCGCGAGCCTCCTGCGGGTGCTGCGTCCCCTTGAGGACCCCGGCGTACTCCACCTGGCGGAAGCATCCGTCGGTCATGACCGACGTGGAGGGTTTGGTGGGCTTGGGATCCGCGGCGTAGACGATCTCGGCCGGCGGGCTCGAGGCGTACGACACGACGAGCGGCCGGTCGCCCTTGCCGCCTGCGGAGAACGTGTCCTCGTAGGCCTCGGTCCAGCCGTTGACCACCTTCACGCCGTTGGCGCGCAGACCGGCCCAGTAGCCCTGGTAGCCGTCCTCGCCGTAGCGCGCGACCGTGGCGAGGAGGAAGGCGAGACCGGGTGACGAGGTGGAGGCGTTCTCCACCACGAGCAGGTCGCGGTAGGCCGGCTTGGTGAGGTCGTCGAGCGTGGTCGGCGGTGCGACCTTGTGGGCGGCGAACCAGCGGTCGTCGACGTTGACGCAGACGTCGCCGTAGTCGACGGGAGTCACCGCGTCGTCCGTCGCGGCCTTGAGGTCGGACGGGACCGACGCGGCGGCCGGCGAGACGTAGGGGTCGAAGACGCCAGCCGTCAGCGCGCGCGAGAGCAGCGTGTTGTCGACGCCGAAGAGCACGTCGCCCTCGGGGTTCCCGGCGGTGAGCGCCGCCTTGTTGACCACCTCGCCGGCGTCGCCGGTGCTCACCAGCGTGATGGTGATGCCGGTGCGCGAGGTGAAGTCGGTGAGCAGGGACGTGGTGAGCGCGAAGGAGTCGTGCGTGATGAGCGTGACCGTGGTCGGCGCGAAGGACGACGGCACCGCGGTGGGCGCAGGAGCAGTGGCCTTGTCCGCGCTGGACCCGGTCGCGGACGCGCAGGCGCTGAGGAGCGCCGCCGCCGCGACGAGAGTCGCGACGCGTCCCCGACGGCGGGAGTTGCGTCGCTGGGAGCTGCGTCGCTGGGAGCTGCGTTGCTGGGAGAACTGCACTGGAGACCGTCCCTCCGCCGGCATTACCCGGATCAGGTTCGAGGGTCGGTGGCAGGCGGCCACCCTCTCAGCCCGGCGTTCCTCCGAGCTCCCCTGGCTATCGAGTTGTGGTGGCAGCCTACGCCGGTCCGCGGTCGGGATCGACGAGGGTCGTCAGGACGGGGCGGCGCCCCCGGCGTCCCGCTCCTCGCGGGCGGCCTTCGCGCGCGCGGCCTTGGCCTTGACCACGAAGGCGTACTGGTCGCAGTAGTCGAGCTCGCCGAGCGGCAGCATCCGGTCGCGGACGATGTCGGCCATCTGCTGGCCGGTCATCGTGCGGGCGTCGATCGGCAGCCGTTCCGAGATGCGCACGCGAGCGAGCGTGCGCCGGCCTTTCGGGAAGTAGCGCACCGCGACCGCGTGCACCGGGACGTCCGGACTGCCGGTGAGCAGGGCGACGAGCACCCGCTGGTGCAGGCGGTAGAGCGTGGAGTCGCTCGGGCCGCGCGTGCCCTCGGGGTAGATGCCGACCATGCCGCCGTCGGCGAGCGCCCGCGCCGCCATGTCGAGCGCCCACTCGGTCGACGCCTCGTCGCCGCGACGCAACGGGATCTGACCTACCCAGCGGAAGAACAGCGCGGCCGGACCTTCGAACCACTCCGCCTTGGTGAACGCCGTCACGTGCCAGCCGGTGGACATCACCGTGACGACCGGGTCCCACGTCGACTGGTGGTTGGACACGAGGATCGCCGGGCCGGGCGCGACGTGCTGGGCGCCGTCCTGGTCGATCGAGATCTTGACGCGCAGCAGGTTCATGAGCGGGCCCATCACCGGCCAGCCGCGCGCGCGTCCGGGCCGTCCGACCCGCACGCCGGGGTAGATCTCGGCGGCCTGGGCGAGGGCGGCGTCGTAGCCGGGCGTCGCGGTCATCGTCCCATCATCGGCCACGTCCCGCGGGAACGCGAAACGGCCGCCCCTGTCCGGACGGCCGTTCCGGCTGCTTCGTGACGGTCAGCTCCGTCGCTCGTTCACGACCTTCTTGACGAGGAGGAACGGCAGGATGAACGCGGCGAGCGCCCCGAAGACCCACACGATGACCGCCGCGGCGATCCAGGTGCCGAGGCCGCTGATGGTCAGGGCTCCCGAGATGAGGTTCGTGATGATGAGCGCGATCAGCGTCGAGAAGATGCCGACGCCGCCCATGAACATCTTGGCGTTGCGCTCGGTGTACTGGTTCATCATCGGCGCGATCAACGACTGGATGACGGCGAAGATCGCGGCGACGATGACGTACGACGTCCAGCCGCTCACGGAGAACCCGGACAGGAAGGCGTCGGCGGCCACGATGCCGATGAACGCTGCTGCGAACCAGATGACCAGGCGGATCAGAAAGCGGATCATGCGCCGAAGGTAGCGCTCGGCGATCTGGACGCGCGGTATTTCGCGGCCGCCTCCCCGTGTCCCCAGCGGTCACTACTCTCGCGCCATGGCCTCCCCCGCACGCGTCGCCGTGCTCCTACGCGGCGTCAACGTCGGTCGCGCGAAGCGGATCGCGATGTCGGACTTCGCCGCACTCCTGGGAGATCTCGGCGTGACCGACGTCCGCACGCTGCTCAACTCCGGCAACGCCGTCGGCACGAGCGATCTCGCCCCGACCCGGCTGGCCCCGGCCGTCGGGTCGGCGATCGAGGAGCGGCTCGGCTTCACCTGCGACGTCGTCGTGCGCACCCGCGAGGAGGTCGCGGCGGTCGTCGCGCACGACCCGCTCGCCAAGGTCGCCACCGACCCGAGCCGCTACCTCGTGGTGTTCCTGAGCGCATCGCCCACCGAAGCGGCGGTCGCGACGCTCAGCGCCCTCGATCTCGCCCCGGAGGAGTGGGTGCTCGAGGGTCGCGAGCTCTACCTCTGGATGCCGGCGGGCGTTGCGGAGAGCGCGATGTCGAAGCACCTCGCGAAGGGCGTTCTCGGTGTGACGTGGACCGGGCGCAACGTCGCGACGGTCCGGAAGATCCTCGACGCGATGTGATGCCGTGGCCGGCTCGTCCCAGGTCTACGACGTGCTGGCCGGCTCGTCGAACACCCCGGCGAGCCGCTTGTCGTGCTCGGGCGCCGGGCAGCAGGCCCGCACCTGCACGCGACCGCGCACCGCACCCACGGCGAGGAGCACGGGCGGCAGGGCCACGAGGAGGCCGAGGAGGTACTGCACTCGTCGAGGCTACGCCGGATCCCGACGTACGACGACGTCAGAGCAGCTCGGTGCTGTCGTCCGGCACGAGCAGGAGCGCGACGCCGTCGGCGGTGCGCAGCTCGACCCGGTCGCCCGACTCGTCGGCGACCACGGTCAGGGGTCCGGCGAGCGCGTGGTGCAGGCGCTGCTCCTGGTCCATCGCCTCGGGCGGCCCGGCCATCATCGTGCCCGCGAGCGCACCGCAGGTGAGGATGTCGCCGTCGACGGCGTAGGACCCCATCAGCCGGTTCACGGTGGCGCACCCCGTGACGCGGCCGTCGTCGCCGAACGTGAGGTCGGCGGCGGGTGAGTCGAGCGTGGACACCCCGCCGATCTCCGCGACGCGGAACGAGCGACCGACGAGGAGTGCGGTGGTGTCAGGCATGATCCGAGTCTGGCACCCGCGGCGGGGCGCGGTCGGTCGAGTCGACGCTGCCGGGCTTCCAGCGCGGTGAAGGGCACGGTCGAGGTGGCGTGACAGCTCCCTGGACCCCGCCGTCACGCCACGTCGTGGTCAGGATCCGACGGCAGGTCGTAGGAGCCCAGCAGGGCGACGCGCTGCTGTCCCGTGGGCGTCCCTCGCCACCAGTCCCGCACCCGAACCCACCACCGGGACCCGGGAGCCCGGTCCGACGGGGAAGGCGCCCGGCGGCTCGTCGATCAGTCGAACGGCGAACTGCCCGTGGGCAGTCCTGGTGCGCTGCCCGAGCTGCCCGCAGTCGCAGACCAACCAGCGGGGATCCTGGTGTGCGAAGAACGCGTGCTCGTGGGCAGCACCGCTGACCGAGCCGGTCCTCGGTGCTGATCCGTGGCTTCCCGGACCGTCCTGCATCCGCATCAGGCCGCCTGACTCATCCTGGTGCGGGCCATGGATTCCGTCGCGTAGACCAGCCCGTCCCCGTGCAGGCCCGCCTCGGCGAGCTGGTGTCGGCACAGTGCCACCACCGCGATGACCCTGCCCGCCGGCGAGCTCTCGAACTCACCGACGAGCCGCTCGGTCAACGCGACGAGCTCGTCCCGGAGTCGCCTGGCTTCCTCGACCGTCATGGCGAAGCAAGCCCCCTCCCTCGTCGAGTCCCTCGAACGCGCGGCAGCCGACAGGAGGCTGCCGCGATGGTGGCACCGACCGATCCGGCCCCGATGACGCATTCATGTAACACGTGCACGTTGTCCTGCAAGGAGTTCAGCAGGCCGTCGGAGGAGCCGGTAGAGGGGGCACCCGCGCTCCGGCTTCGGGCTACCCCGCCATCGCGGGTACGCGTGCCCGCGGGACTCGCCGGCCCGCCCGGGCTACGTTGAAGGTGATCCGCGGCCGGCCTTGTCGTCGCGTGGCGGTGAACTGCCGAGGCGACCGGCAACCTGCGGCGCCCGGGTGCTCCACGAGGGAGTTGACGACGATGGTCCCGATGACGGTCGTGGTGGCCACGGACAGCTTCCTGATCGGCGACGGTCTGGTCGCGATGCTCGCGGATGTCGAGGACGTGACCGTGGTCGGTCGGGTGCGAGACCACGATGCTCTGCTGCACATGGTCGGTGAGCTCGCCCCGGACGCGGTGATCATCTGCATCCGCAGCCCGCTCCAGGCCACCATGGCGACGATCCAGGCCGCGCGCAGGCTCCGCCTGGACCACCCGGACCTCGGGATCGTGGTCATCTCCGATCGTGGCGACGGGTTCGCGCTCGAGCTGCTGCGAGACGGGGCGTCACGACTTGCCTACCTCCTCGACGACGAGCTGCCGGGAATCGACGCCGTGCTGGGCGCACTGCGCGAGGTTCGCGCCGGCCGCACGCTCCTCGACCCGAGCATCGTCGACGACCTCGTCCACCGCAGCACCGGCGTCGGGCCGGAACGTCTGACCGCCCGCGAGAGCGACGTGCTGGAGCAGCTTGCCGGCGGACTGTCCAACAGTGCCATCGCCGCCGAGGTGCACCTGTCGACGAAGGCGGTGGAGAAGTACATCACCACGATCTTCCGCAAGCTCGATCTCACCGACCCGACCCTCGTCGACCGGCGGGTCAGCGCCGCCCTCTCCTACCTCCGCTCCCGGACCGAGCCTCTGCTCGGCCTCGTGCAGAAGACCAACGAGGCGCGCCGACTCCAGCAGGCGCGGGCGCTCGGGCGAGCGACGTTGGCCGCCGTGTGCGAGAGCACGTCCACCGGTCTCGTGCTCAGCGACGCACAGGGCGGCCACATCACGATGGACGACACGGCCCGGGAGCTGCACGAGCTCACGTCCGACGTGGATCTCGCGACGAACCCGGAGCGCCTCCGCAACGACTGGGAGCTGACCTCCCCGGACGGGCAGGTGATCGAGTACGACTCGTGGCCCCTGATGCGAGCGACGCGCGGGGACTTCGTGCGCGAGTTCGAACTGCACTACCGCAGCCTGCGGACCGGGCGCCAGTGGGACTGCAGCCTGAACGTCGTTCCGGTCCGCGACACCGACGGTCACGTCACCCGCATCGTCCAGACTCTGCGGGACATCACGGTCCCGAAGGCGGCTGAACGCGAGCTGATCCGCCAGCAGCACCTGCTCGAGCAGGAGGACCTGACCGATGAGCTCACCGGACTCCCCAACCGTCGACACCTCCTGGCCCTGGCCGACCACGAGCTCGCACGCGCACACCGGGCGAACCACCCACTGACGATCGCCATCGTCGACATCGACCACTTCATGGCCCTCAACGAGCAGGACGGTCCCGCAGCGGGCGACACGGCACTTGTCCGGTTGGCTCGACTGATCGAGCAGGTCCTGCGCGAGGGCGACGTGCTCGGCCGTCTCGACGGCGATCAGTTCCTGCTGCTGCTCCCCGGAACAGATCTCGACCAGGCCCGCGAGCTCGTCGCTCGGCTACGTCGCGCCCTGAGCCCCGACCCCGTCGACGACGCCGGCGACCGACCCGTCGTCACCGCCAGCGTCGGCATGGCCGCGCGATCGGACCAGAACGAGAGCGCCGACCAGCTCATCGCCTCGGCCGAGGCCGCCCTCTACGCACAGAAGAGAGCCAGGCACGACGTGTAGAACGCACGGAGTCGCGTGTGCACGCCGTCCGATCCGTTCCCCCGGCGACGGAGTCGGCCGCCACGACACCCGCGACGGCCGAAGTTCAGGGAGGGGTGACATGAGCACGGACGACACCGGATCCGCAGTCGTCGCGCAGGGCGCCGTACTGGTTCTCGCAGCCGTCGCGGGTCTGCTGCTCGGGTGGGCCGGCGCGGGACCGCTGTCGGGGCTCGCGGCCGGCAACATCCTGATCTGGGCCGTCGCTGTCGTCGCGCTCGGCGCGATCACGGGCACGGCGCCGGGGAAGGCGCTGCGGCTCGGCGTGTTCGGCTTCGTGCTGGGCTTCGCCTTCATGTGCTTCGGCTACTCCGGCGAGAGCACCCTCACGACGAAGTTCGTGCCCTTCGCGGTGATCGGCCTGTTCTGCGCCGTCTGCGCGATAGCGCTCGGCGCCCTCGTGCATGTCGTCCGTTCCCGGATCGCATCGTCCGGCTGAGCCGCGCCGCCGACCCCGACCGCTACCAGTCGTCGCCGGGGCGCGCGTCGCAGGTGATCGGCCACGTCGACGTGAGGGCGGGAGCGGCGCTCACCCGGAGCACCATGAGGCCGTCGTCCTCGTCCGGCGTGCGCACGAGGGCGTCGGCCCGCCGGACGAAGGAGGGACCCTGCCACGGCTCCCAGCCCAGCCGCTCGTAGAACGACCGGCGGCTCGTCGACAGCACCCCGACCTCGGCGCCGTCCCGCCCGATCACGGTGTTCGCCGCACGCATCAGCCGGCTGCCGAGCCCGCGTCCCTGGGACTCCGGGAGTACGGCGACTCCTTCGACGTATCCCGCCCGGAGCGTCAGCTCGCCGAACCCGATGCGGCGCGGCACCACGGCGGCATGGCCGACGAGCAGCCCCTCGTCGAACAGGAGGAGGCGGACGCCGCCGAACGTGTGGTCCCAGTCGTCGCCGGAGAAGCGGTCGCCGAACGTCGTGGCGCAGACGCCGCGGGCCGCCACGAGCAGACCCGGGTCGATCTCGTCGTCCGTGACGACCGTCGTCGTGATGTCGTCGCCCACGCGCACAGCATGCCCCAGGGTCGTGCCTGGTCGGCACCGTCGGTCCGGTGCCGCGGACCGGCTCCGCGGGATCAGCCGGTCGCCTGCAGGGCCGCCCAGGTCCGCTTCTTCTCGCCCTCGGTCGTCACGATCCGGACCCGTGTCGTGCGGCTCGGGGCGTGGGCCACCCACACCACGTGGTTCGACACGGCGAACGGCGCCGGCGCCCAGACCGCGGAGCCGGCCTCGCAGACCTCGATGTCGAGCAGTCCCGCGCCGCCGCTGAGCAGGCCCATGAGGTGCAGGCCCGCGTGGCCCGGTTCCGTGACGCGCAGGACCTCCTCGACCGGCCACGGCGCGCCGCGCCCGGTGGCGTCGCGCGACCAGTCGTAGGACCAGTCCGCGTAGCGCGAGTCCAGGCTGCGACGGTCGACGGGGACACGCAGGTCGCCGCAGCGGATGACCCAGTCCGGCTCTGCCGTCGGCACGAGGAGGTGGGACACGTCACCCCCCGTGATCGGGACCGTAGGACCTGGACGCGCTCAGCATGCCGACCGCCGGGGTCCGGCGCACGACATGTGACACAACGTCGTGGACGCGACACTCGTCCGGCGTAGTCGCTGGTCCGTTCGGGGTCCACCGAACCGGTGACCCCGGCCGAGGTGAACAGTCGGTACCGACCTGGGGGGAACGATCGGATCCCGGCCCTCGTCGACGTACTGTGGACGTGACCCGCCGACAGGTGCTCGTCGTAGCACTGTCCTCGGGGTTGGTCGCTGCGTGCTCGGGACGGACACTCGTGCCCCCGTCCGGTTCGACCTCGGCGGCCGCCGGGACGGGGGTGACCCCCACGACCCCCGTCCCGGCCACGCCCGGCACCTCGACGAGCCCGGCGTCTGGCGGGACCGCGTCCATCACGGCGACGCTCCCGAAGGCCGTGCCGTGGACCCCGCGCCGAGGGGAGGTCAGCCCCGCGGTCAAGGCGCAGGCGACCTCGCTGCTCGAGGCGGTCGGCACCTGGACCGCCGGCGCCGACGACCTGGCCTCCGCCCGCCGCCGCGCGTCGGCAGCCGGGCACGCACCCGCGCTCGCGGACGCGCTCGCGCCTCTGCTCGGCTCCGGCCGCTCGGCCGTCACGGTGGTCCGCGACGCGCAGTACGGCGGAATCCTCAGCAGCTCGGCGAGCGTGCTCGTCGTCGTCGACCAGTGGCGCGCGATGCCCGACGGCTCCGTCGTCACCGGCGGAACGACGGTGGACGTGCGCCTCGTCGCCGCGAGCCCGCGCTGGCTCGTCACCGAGGTGCTGCCTGCCAGTCCCGGCGCGGCGGGCTCGTCGCTCACCGCGACGGCGAGTCGCGTCCTCGCCGACAGCAGGATCCGGCTGCCGCACGCAGCGCTCTCCGACGTACGGGCCGGCACCGTCCACGACTCCGTCCTCGCGCTTCTCGTGTCGCTCGCGCGCGAGCACGTCGTCGACGTCAGCGTGCTGCGCTCCGGCCACCCGCTGCACGTGTTCGGCACGTCGCGCACGAGCGACCATCCTCGCGGACGTGCCATCGACGTGTGGGCGCTCGACGACCGACCGCTCGTGCTGCCCGCGAACCACGCCCTCGCGACGAGCGCCATGCGCTACGCCGTGGCGCACGGGGCCTACAACGTCGGCGGTCCGGTCGCGCTCAGCGGTTCGCAGTACTTCAGCGACCGCACGCACCAGGACCACATCCACCTCGGCCTGAACCACTGACCACCCCGAGAGGAGGCGTCAGCGCGCCAGGCACCCCGCGGTGACACCACGTCTCGGGGCGGGGGTCGGTGTCAGGTCGGTGGCGCGAGCTCGGTGCTGGCTCCGTCCACGACGACCGTGGCCGCCGACAGCGTCACGGCGTCGACGTCGTGCAGGTGCACCACGACACCCGACACCAGAGCCCAGTCGACGACGAGGTCCGGCGTCGAGAGGTCCGCGAGCAGGAGCGCGAGCTCCTCGACGGCCACGCGGCGCACCAGCTCGGTGGCCGCCGGGAGGTCGGGGACGTCCGCGCCGCCGAGCACCCGCCGCAGACGCTGCACGAGCAGGGACGCCTCGATGTCGTGCGGGTCGAGGACCACGCCCGACACCCCGGAGACCAGCGCCGTGCGCGCGACGGCGACCGCACCGCACGCGGCCGTCGTGCCCGGCACACCCGGACGGTGGACGGCACCGATGCCGCCGTCCGCGCCGATGTGCGGGAACGCGAACACCACGAGGCGGTGCCGACCGTCGTCGTCGGGCGCGTGCCCGAGAGCGGCCGCGAGACCGGTGCGGCCCATCAGCGGGAGACCGGCGAGGCTCGACAGGTCGAAGGCGTGCCCCCAGTGCGCGGTCACGGCGTCGACGAACCCGAACATCAGCTCGTCGCGGCACACCGACACGAGCGGCAGTGCGGTGTGCTCGTGGAAGCCGTACGGCGCGAGCGCGTCGCGCGTCCAGTCGAGCAGCGACGGCACCGACACCAGGGCGCCGACCGCGTCCGTCCCCGGACCGCTCGGTGCGCTCATCGGGCCAGGGCCGGCTCGCGCAGCACGCGGTCGAGCGTCGCGAGCAGCCGGTCGGCGTCCGCCTCGGTCCACACCAGCGGCGGCTTGATCTTCAGCACGTTGTGGAACGGACCGTCGGTGCTCACCAGCACGCCGAGGTGACGCATGCGTTCGATGACGTACGCCGCCTCCGTGTCGGCCGGCTCGAGCGTCGCGCGGTCGCGCACGAGCTCGATGCCGAGGTAGAGCCCGAGGCCGCGGGCGTCGCCGATCAGCTCGTGCTCGACCGACAGCTCGATCGAGCCGGCGAGGATGCGGCGACCGAGACGCTCGGCGTTCTCCGGCAGCCGCTCGTCCTCGATCACGTCGAGCACGGCGTTGCCGATCGCGGCCGACACCGGGTTGCCGCCGAAGGTGTTGAAGTACTCCATGCCGTTGGCGAACGCCTCGGCGATCTCCGGCGTCGTCACCACCGCGGCGAGCGGGTGGCCGTCGCCGGCG
Source organism: Candidatus Nanopelagicales bacterium (assembly GCA_017882705.1). GTDB lineage: Bacteria > Actinomycetota > Actinomycetes > S36-B12 > CAIYMF01 > Longivirga. The sequence continues at coordinate 12,654 of JADGOZ010000114.1, forward strand.
GGCTTGCCGATCGTCACGACGTCGGGCACGAGCCCCTGCGTCGCGAACCCCCAGAACGCCGGACCCACGCGGCCGAAGCCGACCTGCACCTCGTCGGCGATCACCAGCCCACCGCCCGCGCGCACGTGCTCGGCGGACGCGACGAGATAGCCGTCGGGGAGCACCACCTGGCCGCCGCAGCCGATCATCGACTCGACGATCATCCCGGCCAGCCCGCGGCCCTGCTCCTCCGCCGCGCGCACGCAGCGCGCCACGTCGTCGGCGTAGGCGAGCCCGACCGAGGGCTCGTAGCCGCGGCGCTCCCCGCGGTAGGGGTCGGGCATCGCGGCGACGTGCACCCACGGCGGCGCGCCCCGCCCGCCGGGACCCGCGTGCTTGTAGGTGCTCACGTCGATGAGCGCCTGCGTGTGCCCGTGGTAGCCGTGCTCGACGCAGACCATGTCCTGGCCGCCGGTGGCAGCGCGGACCAGCCGCAGCGCGAGGTCGTTGGCCTCGCTGCCGGAGTTGACGAAGAAGCAGACCGAGAGCGGGTCCGGCAGCGTCGCGGTGAGCCGCTCGGCGTAGCGGAGGACCTCCTCGTGGAGGTAGCGCGTGTTCGTGTTGAGCACGGCCATCTGACGCTGACCGGCACGCACGACGTACGGGTGGGCGTGGCCGACGTGCGCGACGTTGTTGACCGAGTCGAGGTAGGAGCGACCGAGGTCGTCGAACAGGTACGCACCGACCCCGCGTGCGATCCGGAGCGGATCGGCGTAGGAGACGCTGAGGTTGCGGCCGAGCAGGCGCCGCCGGTCGGCGAGGGTCGCGGCGATGTCGCGCGCCGGGGTCGGCGCCACAGATGCCGGGAGTCCCAGCAGGAGAGCCGGATCCGGCGACAGGCCGAGGAAGGCCGCGGCCTGCGACGGCACCGCGACGCCGGGGTAGTCGACGCCGAGGCCGAGCAGGTCGAGGATCACCTGGACGTGCACGTGCGGCGCCCAGTCCCCGTTGCGCGGCGGCGACCCGATCCACCCGATGACGTCGCCGGCCGCGACGGCGTCGCCCTCGCGCACGTGCGTCAGCGTCTCGACGGCGAGGTGGCCGTAGAGCGAGAAGTAGGGCACGCCGTCGTCGGTCGCGTGCTGGAGGACCACCATCGGGCCGTAGTCGAGCGGCGCGTCGTTGTCGTGCACGTGCCGGACGCGACCGGCGCGCGGCGCGTGCACTGGGGTCCCGGCGCGGGTCCAGACGTCGGTGCCGAGGTGGACCGTGCGCCGTTCCGCCGCCGGGTCCTCGGCGGTCGCGAACTCGGGCGCCGTGTAGAGCAGCCGCGCCTCGGCGTAGCCACCCACGCCGACGGCGTCGGGGTCACCGTCGACGTCGCGGCGGATGAGCACGTCGAACCGCTCCGGTCCCGCGCCGACGTCCTGCGCGGCGAACAGGTCGCTGCCCACGGACAGGTCGAGCGGGTAGAGCGGGAGCTCGGCCCAGGGGCGACCCAGCAGTGGGGCGGCAGGAGCCGACGCGAGGTGAGCTCGCACGGCGGCGGCGTCCGGGTGCGTCTCCAGGCCGCAGGCGTCGCGCAGCCGGTAGAGCGCGCGGCGCGGGTCGATCGCGAGCAGCGCCGCGAGCGCGCCCCATGCCGGGCCTTCGCTCACCACGAGGTAGGGGTCGTCCGGCCGCTGCGCGGACTGCGCCGCCGCGTGCACGCCGGACAGCGAGAGCCGCGCGAGCACCAGCGTCCACAGCACGTCGAGCTCGTCCGGGGTGAGCGGGTGCTCGGAGTGGAACCCGGCCACGAGGTCCGCGACGGCACCGACCGGGTCGCCGCTCTGCAGGACGACGTACGCCGACGCCACGGCAGCCTCCGCGACGACCACCGAGTGCACGAGGTCGCCGAAGTCGAGCAGGCCGCACACCCGCACGAAGCGCTCCCCGGGGCGGCTGCGCTCCCCCGGGTCGACGAGCACGTTGTGGTCGTTCGCGTCGCCGTGGATCACGGCTCGGCGCAGCCCGGCCAGGCGCGGAGCGACCGTGGCGTCGAACCGCGCGAGGACCTCGTCGACGAGCGCGAGCCGCACGGGATCGGTCACCACGTCGCGCAGCCCGCGCACGACGACGTCGGCCCGGGCGACGTCCCAGTGGAAGTCGCGGTGCGCCCCGGGGTGGTCGTAGCCCTCGAGCGCGACGGCCAGCCGGCCGAGGACCCGGCCGAGGTCGCGACGCAGCGCGGGGCTCGGCGGCGCGTCGGCGGTCAGGACGCCGGGCAGGTGCTCGAGCATCCGGACGAGGTGGCCGTCGACCTCCCCGATCGGCTCCCCCGTGACCGAGGGTCGGGGCCGCTGCACCGGGACACCCGCTGCCGCCGCGAGTGCGGCGGCCTCCGCCTGCACCTCGAGGACGGCACGGGTCTCCAGGCTGTTGGACACCTTGAGGACCCAGGTCGTGCCGTCCTCGGCGTCGACCCGGAAGTTGCGGTCGCGCTCGCTCGGCAGCTCGGCGGCGGTCCCGACGACGCCGAAGACCTCGCGGGCGAGACGCTCCGCGTCCGCGACGGTGGTGGTCGGGGTGTGGTCGAGCAGCGCCATGCCAGCACCCTAGGGGCTGGCCCGCGGTCGGTGCCGACGAGCGGACGCTAGGCGGCAGCCGGTGCGGCGTCGCCGGGCAGGACGACCGGCTTCGAGTCCACGTCGCAGCGCCATGCGGTGGACTTGCGCCAGTAGAGGTAGGTCACAAGCCCGATGGGGATGGGAACGAGGAACGTCGCGACGCGGTAGAGCAGGACCGACGCGAGCACCGCAGCCTGGTCGGACTGCGGCAGCCCGTAGCCGAGCACCAGGGTGAGCACGACCTCCGCGATGCCGATGCCGCCCGGCGTCGGGACGAGCAGCGACGCCATGACCACGGCGGAGTACGCCAGCACGATGACCGCCCAGCTGATCGTCGACTCGTCGAGCCCCTGCATCCGGCACGCCACGCCCAGCACGAAGCAGGCCGTCAGCTGCGACACGACCATCGCCACCGTGAGGCGGCCCCAGCAGAACCGGAGCAGCCGCACCATCAGCACGCGGAAGTCCGGCAGCTGCTGCTCCATGACCGGGGGCGTCCAGGCCCTCACGACCTTCGTGCCGAGCCGGAACAGCGCGTCGGTCCAGCGCCCCAGCCGGCTCGCGAACGTCGTGCTGCGCAGGATGAGCGCGAGCAGGAGCGCTGCCAGGAGCACGATCGCGGTCCAGACCAGCGCCACCCAGCCGAGCCCCGGCTTGCCCCAGCCCTCGAGCCAGGTCGCGCAGAGGCCGACGGCGAGCAGGGCGTACTTCGTCATCTGCGACCAGGTGCCGGTGACGATGACCTCGGAGGTGATGTCGGAGAGCCGGAAGCCCCAGGACCGCAGCATCGCGTAGTTCAGCCCGGTCGCGAGGGCGCCCCCCTCGGGCACGGTGTTGGACAGGGCCGCCGACGCCGTGTTCGTCACGGCGGCCTCGCGGTAGCGCAGGCCGGGCAGGCAGATGGCCATCGGGGGCAGGTTCGTCGCCAGGTTGACCACGCCCAGCAGGCTGATCACGACGACCTGCTGCCACGTGACGAGCGCGAGCGCCGATGTGAAGTCCTCGCCGTGGACCGAGCGGATCAGGAACAGGACGCAGAGCGCGACCACGCCGTAGGTGAGGAGGCCGGAGAGGATGCGACGGCCGACGCGGTGCGGGCGGTCGACCGGGAGACCCTCGTCGTCGACGCCGTCGGCGGGATCCGGGGTCGGCACGTCGGTCCCGGTCGTCACCCCGGCATTCCACCAGAGATCCCGGCTCGACGGGCGTACCCCAGGGGGGCACCGGGTCCGTCGGCGTGTGATCGTGCCCACGATGGGCCCTGCGGGGCGATATCCGGCCCGCGCGGGCGCAGAATGTGCCCCATGACGACCGAGGGTCAGGCGCAGGTATCGGAAGCCCCCAACGACTCCGCTGTACCCGGCGGCCCTCCCGTCGCCTGTCTCGACGGGAACGAGGCCGCCGCCCTGATCGCGCACCGCCTGTCCGACGTCTGCGCCATCTACCCCATCACGCCGGCCTCCGCCATGGGCGAGCTAGCCGACGCCTGGAGCGCGGCCGGGAGGACCAACCTCTGGGGGTCGGTCCCCGAGGTCATCGAGATGCAGTCCGAGGGCGGCGCGGCAGCCGCGCTGCACGGTGCCGTGCAGAAGGGCGCGCTCGCGACCTCGTTCACGTCGTCCCAGGGCCTGCTGCTCATGATCCCGACGATGTTCAAGGTCGGCGGCGAGCTCACCCCGACCGTCCTGCACGTGGCCGCACGCGCGATCGCCACCCATGCCCTGTCGATCTTCGGCGACCACTCCGACGTCATGGCCGTGCGTTCCACCGGCTGGGCGATGCTCTGCGCGTCCGACGTGCAGGAGGCGCACGACTTCGCGCTCGTATCCCACGCCGCGACCCTGCGCTCGCGCGTCCCGTTCCTCCACTTCTTCGACGGCTTCCGCACGTCGCACGAGGAGTCGACGATCCGGCTCCTCGCGGACGACGACCTGCGCGCCGTCGTCCGCGAGGAGGACGTGCTCGCCCACCGGGCCTACGGGCTCACGCCCGAGGCACCCGTCATGCGCGGGTCCGCGCAGAACCCGGACGTCTTCTTCCAGTCCCGCGAGGCGTCCAACCAGCACTACCTCGCCGTGCCCGGGACCGTCGCCGAGGTCATGGCCGAGCTCGGCGCCCGGACCGGTCGCGACTACCACCTCGTCGACTACGTCGGGCACCCCGAGGCCGAGCGCGTCGTCGTCGCGATGGGCTCGGCCACCGGCACGATCCGAGAGACGGTCGACGTGCTGATCTCGCAGGGCGAGAAGGTCGGCCTCGCGGTCATCCGGCTCTACCGCCCGTTCCCCGCCGCCGCGCTGCGTGCCGCGCTCCCGGCCACGGTGACCCGCATCGCCGTCCTCGACCGTTGCAAGGAGCCGGGTGCGCCGGCAGAGCCGCTGCACCTCGACGTCATGTCCGCGTTCCGTGGCGAGGGCGGCACCACGATCATCGGCGGGCGCTACGGCCTCGGCTCGAAGGAGTTCACGCCGGCCGATGTGAAGGCCGTGTTCGACGAGCTGCTGGTCGACGAGCCGCTGTCGCAGTTCACGGTCGGCATCGTCGACGACGTCACGCACCTCTCGCTCGAGGTCGACCCGACCTTCGTCGTACCCACGCGTGCCGTGCAGGCGATGTTCTTCGGCCTCGGCAGCGACGGCACGGTCGGGGCGAACAAGACCTCGATCAAGCTCATCGGCGAGCACACCGACCAGTTCGCCCAGGGCTACTACGTCTACGACTCGAAGAAGTCCGGCTCGATGACGGTGTCGCACCTGCGCTTCGGCCCGGACCCGATCCGGTCGTCGTACCTCATCGACCACGCCGACTTCGTCGCCTGCCACCAGTTCGGCCTGCTGTCCCGGGTCGACGTGCTCGACCACGCGCGCCACGGGGGCACGGTCCTGCTCAACAGCCCCTACGCCGCAGACGAGGTGTGGGAGCACCTCCCCGACGTCGTGCAGCACCACGTCATCGACAAGGAGCTCGACGTCTGGGTCATCGACGCGTCGTCGATCGCCAAGGCCGCCGGGCTCGGGCCGCGCATCAACACCGTCATGCAGCCCTGCTTCTTCGCCCTCGCGAAGGTGCTGCCCACGGACGAGGCCGTCGCGCTGATCAAGGACAGCATCGAGAAGTCCTACGGCAAGCGCGGGTCGCAGGTCGTCGAGCGCAACCACAAGGCGATCGACCTCGCCCTCGCGAGCCTCGCCCAGGTCGCCGTGCCCGAGCACGCCACCCACGCCCGGACCGAGGCGGTGGCCCGGGTCGAGAGCGTCGTCGAGTCGCTCATCGCCGGTCGCGGAGACAGCCTCCCGGTCAGCGCCATGAGCATCGACGGCACGTTCGCCACCGGCACCGCCGCTCTCGAGAAGCGTGCCCTCGCCGACGAGATCCCGATCTGGGACGCCTCGCTGTGCATCGACTGCGGCAAGTGCGCGATCGTCTGCCCGCACGCCGCCATCAGGATGAAGGTCTTCGACCCCGCGACCGCTGCGACACCTCCCGAGGGCTTCAAGTCCAAGGACTACAGCGGGCACGAGATGCCCAAGGGCACCCAGCTCACGATCCAGGTGGCACCCGACGACTGCACCGGCTGCGGCATCTGCGTCGCCGTCTGCCCGGTGCGCGACAAGACCAACCCCGCACACAAGGCCATCGACCTCGAGCCGGCGGTCGACCACCGCGACGTCGAGCGACCCTGGTACGAGTACTTCACCGAGCTCCCCGAGGTCGACCGCTCGCTGGTGCGCGCCGACACGGTGAAAGGGTCACAGCTCCTGCAGCCGCTGTTCGAGTTCTCCGGAGCCTGCTCCGGCTGCGGCGAGACGCCCTACCTCAAGCTCGTCACCCAGCTCATGGGCGACCGCATGGTCGTCGCCAACGCCACCGGCTGCTCGTCGATCTACGGCGGCAACCTGCCGACGACGCCGTGGACGAAGGACGACGACGGACGCGGTCCGGCGTGGGCGAACTCGCTGTTCGAGGACAACGCGGAGTTCGGGCTCGGCATCCGGCTCGGCGTCGAGCGCCAGACCGCCGACGCGCTGCGCCTGCTCTCCGAGCTCGCGCCGCAGCTGCCGGCCGACGTCGTCGACCCGCTGCTCGCCGACCCTCCGGCCATCACCGACGAGCCGGGCATCGTCGAGCGTCGCGCTCACGTCGCCCGTCTGCGCGAGGCGCTCACGGGGCTCCACGAGCCGAAGGCCACGTCGCTCGCGTCCCTGGCCGACGCCCTCGTGCCGACGGCCGTGTGGATCGTCGGCGGAGACGGCTGGGCCTACGACATCGACTTCGGCGGCCTCGACCACGTCCTGGCCTCGGGCCGCAACGTCAACATCCTGGGGCTCGACACCGAGGTCTACTCCAACACCGGCGGGCAGGCCTCGAAGGCCACCCCGCGCGGTGCCTCGGCGAAGTTCGCGAGCACCGGCAAGTCGACCAAGAAGAAGGACCTCGGGCTGCTGGCCCAGGCCTACGGCGACGTCTACGTCGCGCAGATCGCCCTGGGCGCCAACGAGACCCAGACCGTCCGCGCCATCCTGGAGGCCGCGGCATGGCCGGGGCCGTCGCTGATCCTCGCCTACTCCACCTGCATCGCCCACGGCATCGAGATGTCCACGTCGATGGGGCACCAGAAGGCAGCGGTCACGAGCGGCTACTGGCCGCTCTACCGGTTCCACCCGAGCCCGGCCGCCGGCGCGCACCCCTTCAGCCTCGACAGCAAGCGTCCGTCGACGTCGCTGGCCGAGTTCAAGAGCGGGGAGACCCGCTACAGCGCGCTCGACCGCGCCGACCACGAGCGGTCGCAGTACCTGCTCGAGCTCTCCCAGGCCGACATCGACGAGCGCTGGCACTACTACGAGCAGCTCGCCGGCGTGGAGCGGTCGCTGTCCGCCGAGCCCGACGTCGAGCTCGGTCACCCGGACCCGATCCGCTACACCAGCCACGGCGACCAGACTCCCGAGACCGACTGACTCCACTCGCTCGGTCCCGGGGAGACGAGGGGCGCACGGCGGGCTCCCCCGAGACCCGCCGGCGCGCGCGACGGTCGGCGACGTCGCTCAGGCGACGGGGTGCGAGCGCGCTCGCACGTACACGAGCGCCGCGGACACCCGCCGGTCGATCCGGGCCTGGTCGGTGAGGCCGAGCTTGCGGAAGATCGAGGTCACGTACTTCTCGATGGCCTTGACCGACAGGTGCAGGGCCTCGGCGATCGACCGGTTCGACAATCCGTTCGCGAGCTGCTCGAGCACGTCCATCTCGCGCGGCGTGAGGTCGTCGATCGCCACGCTGTCGCGCCGGTGCACGAGGGCGTCGACGACCGAGGGGTCGAGCACGACCTGGCCGGCACGCACGTCGAGCAGCGCGCTCAGCACGGCGTCGATGCCCGACAGGCGGTCGTCGATGAGGTAGGCGATGCGCGAGGCGCCAGCACGCAGCAGCTCGAGGGCGAAGCCGTTGCCCTGGTCGGCCACGACCACGATGCCGATCTCCGGGTGCTGCTGCCGCAGCGTCCGTGCCACGGAGACCGATGACAGAGCCGTCGCCGCTGTTGCACGGAAGCAGAGGATGAGCGCGTCGGGCGCGACCTCGTCGACCATCGCGAGCAGGTCGCCCGGCTGGGCTGCGCGGCCGACGACCTCGACCTCGTCGGCGGCGGCGGCCAGGAGGAGCGCGAGCCCGTCCCCGAGCAGCACGCTGTCGCTGGCAACCAGGACCCGCAGAACGGGTCGGACCCCGACCATGTCGTCAACTCCTCGCGCGCACGAGCGGCGATTCCCGGAGATGGCCGGTCGCACGGCGGGAGGGCCGAGGCGAACCGCCGGACAGGTCAAGGACTGCTTGCCACTCTACGTCCGTTAGCGGCATGCGCCACCGTGACTCATCCCACCCGCCGCAGATGCGGCGCAACAGGCGGTAGCCCCGCCGGTACATGACGGGTCAGCACCCGGGTCCACCGTCGCGCGCACCCGCAATTCCGGCCCGAACGCGGTGGGGGCCACCCGACCACGAGCCGGAGCGGACTCGCCGCAGGTACGGTCTGCCCGTGACCGCCTTCGTCGAGCTCGCCGAGGTCCTGCCCGCCGACCCGGGCCCGCGGACCGGGCCCCGGGTGGCCGTGCTCGTCTCGCTGAACTTCCCCGACCTCACCGAGCCCGTCGCCTCGCTGGTGCGCCGGTTCACCCGCACCGCGCTCGAGGCCCTGGCCGCCCGTGGCGCCGACTGGCGGGTCGTCGACACGTCCGCGGACCTGCCCGCGGTCGATGCGGTCCTCGACACCGACGCCGTGCTCCTCCTCGGCGGCGGCGACGTCGACTCCGAGGTCTACGGCGTCGCCGGACCGGTCCCGCACGAGTACGGCGTCGACCGCGCGGCCGACGAGTTCAGCCTCGACTCGATCCGCGCGGCCGTCGACGCCGACATCCCGCTGCTCGGGATCTGCCGCGGCTCACAGCTGCTCAACGTCGCGTTCGGCGGCACGCTCGTCCCGCACCTCGAGGGTGACGGGGTGCACCACGGACCGCACGGCGACGACCTGTTCGTCGACGAGCCCGTGACCGTCGACGCGGGCAGCCGCCTCCACGAGATCCTCGGCCGGTCCCGCATCGTCGTGCGCAACGGCCACCACCAGGCGGTCGCCGACGTCGCTCCGACCCTGCGTCGTGCCGCGGTGGCCCAGGACGGCGTCGTCGAGGCGATCGAGCACCCCGAGCGCTGGGCGGTGGGCGTGCAGTGGCACCCCGAGGACGACCTCGGCTCCCCCGACGACCTCGACGCGCTCGTCGACGCGCTGCTCGCGAGCGCCGCGGCCCGGCGCCCGGCGTAGTGCTGCTCCTCGCCTGCACGGCCCTTCGGCCGCACTGCTCCTAGGCTGCGGGCATGGCGACGGGACCGGCACCCACGAGCGTGCGGGTCGACGCCTGGACCTGGGCGGTGCGCGTCTACCCGACCCGCCCGGCGGCCAGCGCCGCGTGCAAGGCGGGCCACGTGAAGGTCAACGGCGACAGCGCGAAGCCGGCGCAGCCGGTGCGACCAGGTGACACGGTGCGGGCCTACACGCCGGCGGGCGAGCGCATCCTCGTCGTGACCGGCCTCATCACCAAGCGCACCAGCGCGACGATGGCCGCGACGAAGTACGAGGACCGCACGCCGCCTCCGCCGCCGAAGGAGGAGCGCCCGGCCGAGATACGCCGGGAGCGCGGCGCGGGACGGCCCACGAAGCGCGACCGCCGGGAGATCGAGCGCCTCCGCGGCCATTGACCTCCAGCAGGGCTGGTGAACCGAACGGGCCCCGCTTCCGTTCCTTCCATGACGACCGCATCGGGCCCTGCGGTCCGGTTCAGGTGGTGGCACGGGAGGGGCGGACGCTGTGGCAACCGACGCGCGCGCGTTCTGGCTGCGCGAGCCCGGGGTCGGCGAGATCCGCCCCGCGCGGGTCGACGACGCCGTCGACGGCCGGGTCCGCGTGCGCACCTCGCACTCCGGGATCAGCCGCGGCACCGAGAGCCTCGTCTTCCGTGGCGCGGTGCCCCCGAGCCAGCACGCCGCGATGCGCGCGCCCTTCCAGGAGGGCGACTTCCCCGGCCCGGTGAAGTACGGCTACCTCAACGTCGGCGTCGTCGACGCCGGGCCGTCGTCGCTGCTCGGCCGCACCGTCTTCTGCCTCTACCCGCACCAGACGTCCTACGTCGTGCCCGCGAGCGCCGTCACGGTCGTTCCCGCCGACGTCCCTCCGGAACGCGCCGTGCTCGCGGGCACGGTCGAGACTGCGGTCAACGCCCTGTGGGAAGCGCCGCCGCTCGTGGGCGACCGCGTCACGGTCGTCGGCGCCGGCATGGTCGGGTGCGCGGTGGCCCGTCTGCTCGCCCGGTTCCCGGGCACGCGCGTGACCCTCGTCGACGTCGACGCGTCGCGCCGCGCGGTCGCCGACGCGCTCAGGGTCGCCTTCGCGCAGCCGTCCGACGCGGCTGACGGACAGGACCTCGTCGTGCACACGAGCGCCACGGGAGCGGGGCTTCAGCTCGCCCTCGACCTGCTCGCACCGGGCGCGACCGTCCTCGACCTCAGCTGGTACGGCGACTCCGACGTCACCCTCTCCCTCGGCGGCGCGTTCCACTCGCAACGGCTCGGGATCCGCGCGAGCCAGGTCGGCACGATCGCCCCGTCACGCGCCGGTCGTCGCACGCACGCGGACCGGATGGCCCTGGCTCTCGAGCTGCTGCGCGACGACGCGTTCGACGCCCTGCTCACCGGCCAGTCCCGCTTCGACGAGCTGCCGGAGGTCATGCCGCGCGTCGCCGACGGGCGGCTGCCGGCGCTGTGCCACACGCTCACCTACGGGCAGGACTAGATGTTCAGCGTGACCGTGCGCGACCACATGATGATCGCCCACAGCTTCCGCGGCGAGGTCTTCGGACCGGCGCAGCGCCTGCACGGCGCGACCTACGTCGTCGACGCGACGTTCCGCCGCGACACGCTCGACGCCGACAGCATCGTGGTCGACATCGGCCGCGCCACCGAGGAGCTGCACGCGATCCTCGCCGACCTCAACTACCGCAACCTCGACGACGAGCCGGACTTCGCCGGCACCAACACCACCACCGAGCTGCTCGCGCAGGTCGTCGCCGACCGCCTCGCCGACCGCGTTCGTGCCGGGAGCCTCGGCGAGGGCGCGCGCGGCATCGCGGCGATCGGTGTGACGCTGCGCGAGTCGCACGTCGCGTGGGCGAGCTACGAGCGGCCGCTATGACGGTGGTGCACGTGGTCGTCCCCGAGGGGGTCGACGACCCCGGTCGGCCGAGCGGAGGCAACGCCTACGACCGTCGCGTCATCGACGGCCTGGCCGTGCTCGGGTGGACCGTGCGCGAGCACGCGGCGCCGGGCGGCTGGCCGGAGCCGGACACCGCGGCACGCGACCGCGTCGGCGCCCTGCTGGCGGCGGTGCCGGACGGCGACCTGGTCGTGGTCGACGGGCTCGTCGCGTCGACGGTGCCGGAGGTGCTCGTCCCCGAGTCCGCGCGCGTGCGCCTCGTCGTGCTCGTGCACCTGCCGCTGGGCGAGGGCCTGCCTGCGGCGCACGCGCGCGCCCGGGAGCGCGCGGTGCTCGAGGCCGCCGCCGCGGTCGTCGCGACCAGTCCGTGGACCCGGCACCGGCTGCTCGACCTCTACGCCCTGCCCCCCGAGCTGGTCCACGTGGCCGAGCCCGGCGTCGATCCCGCCGAGCTGGTGCCGGGGATCCCGTCCGGCAGCAGCCTGCTCTGCGTCGCCGCCGTGGCACCGCACAAGGGCCAGGGCGTCCTGGTCGACGCGCTGGCGAAGCTCGCCGACCTCGACTGGCGGCTCACCCTGGTCGGCAGCCTGACCGTCGACCCGCCCTACGTCGGCCATCTCGCGGACCACCTGCGCGAGGCCGGTCTCGAGGACCGGGTCCTGCTCACCGGGCCGCTCGTCGGACGCGACCTCGCCACCGCGTTCTCCACCGCCGACCTGCTGGTGCTGGCCTCGCGCGGCGAGACGTTCGGCATGGTCGTCACCGAGGCCCTGTCCCGCGGCCTGCCGGTGGTCGCCTCGCACGTCGGCGGCCTCCCGCACGCACTGGGTCGCGCCACCGACGGCACGCGTCCGGGCCTGCTCGTGCCGCCGGACGACCCGGGTGCCATGGCCGACGCGCTGCGTCGATGGCTGGAGGACGCAGCCCTGCGCGACCGGCTCCGAGCCGCGGCTGCTGACCGGCGCAGCACGGTGACGGGGTGGGACGTCACGGCGCGGCAGGTGGCCGCCGTGCTCGAGCGGGTGACGCCGTGACCGGAGCGCGCCTGCCCCTCGGCGTCGCGGTCGCCGTCCTGGCGTTCGTCGTGTGGCGAGTGGGAACGGGTCCCTTCCTCGCCGGGCTGCGTCTCGTCGACGGCTGGTCGATCGCGTGGGCGTGCGCGATCACGGGGATCACGACGCTCTGCTGCGCATGGCGGTGGCACCTGGTGTCGCGGGGACTCGGCGTCGACGTGCCGATGCGCGACGCGGTGGCGGCGTACTACCGCTCGCAGCTGCTCAACCTGACCCTGCCCGGCGGGGTCGGCGGCGACGTGCACCGCGCGGTGCGGCACGGCCGCGGCGTCGACGACGTCGGTCGCGGCGCCCGTGCCGTGGTGTGGGAGCGCACCGCCGGCCAGGTCGTGCAGGTCGCGCTCACCGTCGTCCTCCTGCTGGTGCTGCCGTCGCCCGTGCGCCGGTTCGTCCCCGTCGTGGCTCTCGGACTCGCGCTGGGCTGCCTCGTCGTCGCGCTGGTCGGTCGCGCGCTGCCGCGCGGAGACGCCTCGCGGGTGTCGCGGGCAGCACGGACCGCCGTCGACGACGTGCGCCGCGGCCTGCTCGCCCCGCGCGCCTGGCCCGGCATCCTGCTCGCCTCGGCGCTCGTGGTCGCCGGCCACGCGACGACCTTCCTGATCGCGGCGCGCACCGCCGGCGTCACGACGTCCCTCTCCACGATGCTGCCGCTCGCCCTGCTGGTCCTCGCCGCCATGGCGGCGCCGCTCAGCCTCGGCGGCTGGGGACCGCGCGAGGGCATGGCCGCGTGGGCGTTCGCGACGGCTGGCCTCGGCGCGAGCCTCGGCGTGACGACGGCGGTGGTCTACGGCGTGCTCGTCCTCGTCGCGAGCCTGCCGGGTGCCGTCGTGCTGCTCGCCGACGCGCGCCGACGCCCGGCGCCCGTCGATCCCGAGCCACGCACCGAGCTCGCCGTCGGAGGTGGGTCACGTGCCTGAGCGCCCCTACACCGTGCTCAGCGCGAGCATGTCGATCGACGGCTATCTCGATGACGCCACCGAGCACCGCCTCGTGCTCTCCAACGACGCCGACCTCGACCGGGTCGACGAGGTGCGGGCCTCGTGCGACGCGATCCTCGTCGGCGCCACGACCGTCCGCAACGACAACCCGCGACTCTTGGTGCGTTCAGCGGCGCGACGCGAATCCCGTGCGGCGCGAGGTCTTCCGCCGAACCCGCTCAAGGTCACGATGACGCAGAGCGCGAAGCTCCACGCCGACGCGAGCTTCTTCGCCTGCGGCGACGGCGAGAAGCTCGTCTACTGCGCGAGCGACACGGTCGACCACGCGCGGCTCACTCTCGGCCACGTCGCGACCGTGCTCGACGGCGGTGCGCCCGTCGACGTACGCCGGATGTGCCACGACCTCCGCGACCGCGGCGTGCGACGGCTCATGGTCGAGGGTGGCGGCACGACGCTCACCCAGTTCCTCGCCGACGACCTCGCCGACGAGCTGCACCTCGTGGTGGCGCCGTTCTTCGTCGGCGACTCCCGGGCCGTCCGCGTCGTCGGCGACGGGCCGTTCCCGTGGAATCCGGGTCGCCGGGGGACGCTGCTCGACGTCCGCCGGCTCGACGACCTCGTGCTCCTGCGCTACGCGCTGTCCGAGCGCTGCCCCCGCGGCTGAGCACCGCCCCGTCCCGGTCACGCCCACCTCGCGGGGCACCGGGGTTGCGGATTAGTTGAGTTCTCAACTACAGTTGAAACATCAACAACTGCTGAGTCATCCGACTCGCTCCCCCGCATCCTCGAAGGAGCTCTCCATGAGCACCGGTCTCCTCGTCCTCCGCCTCGTCATCGGCCTCGTCCTCGCCGCCCACGGCGCCCAGAAGCTCTTCGGCTGGTGGGGCGGCTACGGCATCGCCGGCACCGGCGGCTGGCTGCACTCGATCGGCTTCCGCCCCGGCAAGACCATGGCCATCGTCACCGGCCTGGCCGAGGTCGGCGGCGGCCTCGCGCTCGCCGTGGGCTTCCTGACCCCGCTGGCCGCCGCGGCCGTCGTCGGCACCATGGCCGTCGCCGCCTGGACCCACCTCTCGAGCGGCTTCTGGGCCGCCAACGGCGGCTACGAGGCGGCGTTCATCAACGCCGGCGCGGCCGTCGCGCTCGCCTTCACCGGCGCCGGCACCTACTCGCTCGACAACGCCCTCGGCCTCACGTGGGGCACCGGCTACGCCCTCGGCGCGATCGCGCTCGGCCTCGTCGCCGCGCTCGTCGCGATCGCCGGCGCCAAGGCGGCGCTGAAGTCCGACGCGAAGA
>JADGOZ010000115.1 GCA_017882705.1 Candidatus Nanopelagicales bacterium
GTGACGCTCGAGGTCGCGAACGCCATCCGGCTCGGCACGTTGGCCTTGATGAGGCCGGTGACGACGTCGACCGACGGGCGCTGGGTCGCCAGCACCAGGTGGATGCCCGCCGCGCGCGCGAGCTGCGTGATGCGCACGATCGAGTCTTCGACGTCGCGCGGCGCGACCATCATGAGGTCGGCCAGCTCGTCGACGATGACCAGCAGGTAGGGGTAGGGCGTGATGACGCGTTCGCTGCCCGGCAGCGGCTGCACCTGACCCGACCGGACGGCCTTGTTGAAGTCGTCGATGTGCCGGAAGCCGAAGTGCGAGAGGTCGTCGTAGCGCAGGTCCATCTCGCGCACGACCCACTGCAGCGCCTCGGCCGCCTTCTTCGGGTTCGTGATGATCGGCGTGATGAGGTGCGGGACCCCTTCGTACGCCGTGAGCTCGACCCGCTTCGGGTCGATGAGGATCATCCGCACCTCGTCCGGCGTCGAGCGCATGAGGATGCTGGTGATGAGGGTGTTCATGCAGCCGGACTTGCCGGCGCCGGTGGCGCCGGCGACCAGGATGTGCGGCATCTTCGCGAGGTTGCCGCAGACGAAGCCGCCCTCGACGTCCTTGCCGAGGCCCACGAGCATCGGGTGGTGGTCGCTCGTCGCGGCGTTGCTCTTGAGCACGTCGCCGAGGCTCACCAGCTCGCGGTCGGTGTTCGGGATCTCGATCCCGATGGCCGACTTGCCCGGGATGGGCGACAGGATGCGCACGTCCGCGGAGGCCACGGCGTAGGCGATGTTCTTCGACAGCTGCGTGACGCGCTCGACCTTCACGGCCGGTCCGAGCTCGACCTCGTAGCGCGTGACCGTCGGGCCGCGGGAGTAGCCGGTCACCTGCGCGTCGATGTCGAACTGCTCGAGGACCGCGGTGAGCGAGGCGACGACGGCGTCGGACGCCTTGCTGGTCGGCTTGTGCACCGCTCCGGGCTTGAGGGCCTCGGCCGGCGGCAGGTGGTACGTGACGTCGCCGGAGAGCGCGAGCTGCTCCACCCGCGACGGCGTCGCCGGCAGCGGCTGCGCGTGCTTGGCCGGCGACGTGACGACGGCGCCCGAGGTGAGGTCGACGATGACCGTCGACACGTGGTCGGGGTCCATGTCGTCGTCCGGGTGCTCGGCGTGGTCGACCTGGTCGCTGAGGTCGTTGTCGACCCGGCGCGAGCCGCGACGGCGCCTCGACGCCTCCTCCGCGACGAGGGGCGTCTCGAAGGCGATGTCGCCCGCGAGGACGCCGAGGCCGGCGTCCTCGGACGCCGCCGCGTCCTTCGCCGCCTGGCGGCGCTGGCGCCGGGTCGTGGTGACGGGACCGGCGGGCTCGACCTCCAGCTCCCCCTCGATGCGGATGCCGAGAAGGCGGTCGCGCAGGTGGCGCAGCCGCTCGGGCACCGCCGCGATCGGCGTCGCGGTGACCACGAGGACGCCGAAGACGGCGAGCAGGACCAGCAGCAGGCCGGCCACGACGGGGTGCGTCGCGGCGACCACGGGAGCGGAGGCGATCCAGCCGATCCAGCCACCGCCCGACTCCATCGCGGCGCCGCCGTCGGCGGGCACGGGCGTGCCGTGGAACACGTGCGTGAGACCACAGGCCGACAGCACGATCGCGGTCCAGCCGATGGACATGCGGCCGGTGGCCGCGGTCTCGTCCGGGCGGCGCAGCACGCGCCAGGCCAGGCCGAGCAGGAGGAACGGCAGGACCCAGTCGAGGCTGCCCATCGCGCCGGTGACGATGGACCCGACGAACCCGCCGAGCCCCGCGGTGACGTTCCACCAGACCGAGAACGCCACCAGGATCGCGAGGCCCACCAGGGCGAGCCCGAGACCGTCGCGGCGGTGAGCGGGGTCGAGCTCACGAGCGTCGCGGCCGACCCGGCGTACGACGCCGCCGAGCACGTGGCCGACGCCGAGCCAGATCGCGCCGACGACCGCGGTGACGCCACCGACGGCGCGCGCGACCGGCGAGGGACCCGAGCGTGCCGGGGCCGGGCGCGGGCGCGCGGAGGAGGGACGCGTCGAGGCCGGCCGCGCCTTCGCAGGCGTGGTCTTGCTCGAGCGGCTCGTGGGGGAAGTCCCGGACCGTCCCGACCCCGAACGGGGCCGCGGCGGTGCGGGCGAACGGGTCGCCATGCTCGTGAGGCTACCCACATGCGTCCCAACAGTCCCGTCCGCCACACCGGTACCACCGGGCGCCGTCGGGCTGTGTCGGTGGGCCGTCGGCACCCCGGGTGCGCCCCGCGGTCCGCCGCCTCCCCGACCGGAGGGCGGAGAAACCCGGTCCGGAAGGCGGCGGACCGCGTGGCTGACGGACTGTGAGTCGACTCTGCACTCGTCAGCCCTGCGGTCCGCCCCTTTCCGGACCGACTTTCTCTGCTTTCGGGCCGGGAAGGGGCGGACCGTGCGGCGCAGCAACGGCCAGGACGGCGCTCGTCGTTTCCCCGCACCGACCTGGGTGGGTGGGTTCGAGGCCGGGCGGTCCGCGTGAGGGGTGGGTGCTGACGGCTGTCGGGTGCAGAGGCGCGACGGTGCAGTCCGGCGAGCCAACCGGCCGAAGGCCGGCGGCAGAGATCAGGCCTCGACGACGACCGGGACGATCATGGGGCGGCGGCGGTGCTGGTCGTTGACCCAGCGGCCGAGGATGCGGCGGACCAGCTGCTGGAGGGCGTACTGGTCGGTGTTGCCGTGGCGGAGGGCCTCCTCGACGGCGTCCTTGATCTTGGGGATGACGCCGTCGAAGGCGGAGTCGTCCTCGACGAAGCCGCGCGCCTGGATCTCGGGGCCGGCGGTGACCTTGCCGTCGACGGAGTCGACGACGACGAAGCAGGTGATGAAGCCCTCGGTGCCCAGGACGCGACGGTCCTTGAGGGAGGACTCGGTCAGGTCGCCGACGCTGGCGCCGTCGACGTAGACGTAGCCGCAGGGCACGGCACCGGTGACGGTGGCGCGACCGTCGACCAGGTCGACCACGCCGCCGTCGAGCGTCAGCACGATCCGCTCGGCGGGGACGCCGGTGGCCAGGGCGAGCTCGGCGTTGGCTCGCAGGTGGCGGACCTCGCCGTGGACCGGCATGACGTTCTTGGGCTTCACGATGTTGTAGCAGTAGAGGAGCTCGCCGGCCGCCGCGTGACCGCTGACGTGGACCATGGCATTGCCCTTGTGCACCACCTTGGCGCCGAGGCGGGTGAGGCCGTTGATGACGCGGCTCACGGCGTTCTCGTTGCCGGGGATCAGCGAGGAGGCGAGCACGACGGTGTCGCCGACGCCGATCTTGATCTGGTGGTCGTTGTTGGCGATGCGCGACAGCGCGGCCATCGGCTCGCCCTGCGAGCCGGTGCAGATGAGGACCACCTCGTTGTCCGGGAGCTCGGTGAGCTGCTCGGAGGAGACCAGGATGCCGCCCGGGATCGTGAGGTAGTCGAGGTCGCTCGCGACGGCCATGTTGCGCACCATCGACCGGCCGAAGAACGCGATCTTGCGGTGGTGGCGGTGCGCGACGTCGATGATCTGCTGGATGCGGTGGATGTGCGACGCGAACGACGCCACGACGATCCGGCCCTGCGCGTTGTTGAACACGCGGTCGAGCGCCGGCTCGAGGTCGCGCTCGCTCGCGACGAAGCCGGGGACCTCGGCGTTGGTGGAGTCGACCAGGAAGAGGTCGACACCTCGCTCGCCGAGGCGGGCGAAGGACCGCAGGTCGGTGATCCGGCCGTCGAGCGGCAGCTGGTCCATCTTGAAGTCGCCGGTGTGCAGGACGGTGCCCGCGGGCGTGGCGATGAAGACGGCGAAGGCGTCGGGGATCGAGTGGTTGACCGCGACGAATTCGAGGTCGAACGGGCCGACCTTCGCGGTCTCGCGCTCCACGACCTCGATCGTCGTGGCCTTGATCCGGTGCTCCTTGAGCTTGGACTCGAGCAGCGCGAGGGTCAGGCGCGAGCCGTAGACCGGGATGTCCTGGCGCTCGCGCAGCAGGTAGGGCACCGCGCCGATGTGGTCCTCGTGGGCGTGCGTGAGGACGATCGCCTCGATCGTGTCGAGGCGTCCGCGGATGAAGTCGAAGTCCGGGAGGATCAGGTCGACCCCGGGCTGGGCGTCCTCGGGGAAGAGCACGCCGCAGTCGACGACGAGCAGGCGGCCGGCGTGCTCGAAGACGGTCATGTTGCGACCGATGTCGCCCAGACCGCCGAGCGGCACGATGCGCAGGCCGTTCTTGGGCAGCTGCGGCGGGACGCCGAGCTGCGGGTGCGCGTGGGTCATGCGACGGACTCGAAGCCGGGGACGCCGCCATCGGCGAGCCCCTGCACGAGGACCTTGCGGTCGGCCGAGGGCATCGACAGCAGCGGGAGGCGCAGTGCACCGCCGCCCGGTCGGCCCTGGTGCTCCAGCGCAGCCTTCACGGCGATTACTCCTTGAGTTCTTGTCATGATCGCCTCGGTCACGGGGACGAGCTCGTCGTTGAGCTCACGTGCGAGGTCGACGTCGCCCGACTCGTGCGCGATCACCATGGCGGCGATGCGGTCGGCGACCAGGTGGCCCGTCACGCTGACGGCGCCGACGGCACCGACAGCGACGAGCGGGAGGTTCATGGCGTCATCGCCGGAGTAGTAGACGAGCTCGCAGCGCGACATCACCTGCTGCGCGGCGAACAGGTCGCCCTTGGCGTCCTTGTTGGCGACGATCTGCGGGTGCTCCGCGAGGCGCAGCAGCGACTCCGTCGCGATCGGCACCCCCGAGCGGCCCGGGATGTCATAGAGCATGTTGGGAAGCCCGGTGGAGTCGGCGACCGCGGTGAAGTGCGCGCGCAGGCCGTCCTGCGGGGGCTTGTTGTAGTACGGCGTCACGA
>JADGOZ010000116.1 GCA_017882705.1 Candidatus Nanopelagicales bacterium
GGGCGACGGCATCGCCACGCTGTCGAAGAACCGGCCCGAGGTCATCTTCTCGATGGGCGCCAACATGGTCGCGGCCGGCCGGAACACACCGCTGCATCCGCTCGGGTCGCTCGACGACCACGCCTACGTGCTCGAGGATGCCGGCATCGGGACGCTGATCTTCGACCCGAGCTTCGGCGAACGCGCGCGCGCGCTGGCCGAACGGGTTCCCGGCCTGACACGCCTGCTCTCCTACGGACCCAGCGATGTCGGCGAGGACCTGGCCGCCCTCGCCGCGAGGTTCGCGCCGCAGCCGCTGGTGGCCGCGCTCGTCGACGCCGACGACACCCCGGCGCTCGCGTACACGGGTGGCACCACCGGGAAGCCCAAGGGCGTCATGGCGACCTACCGGAGCAGCGCCTCCATGGCCCAGATCATGGTCACCGAGTGGCAGTGGCCGGACGAGGTCCGCCACCTCGTGTGCACGCCGCTCAGTCACGCCGGCGCGTCGATGCTCGTCCCCCTACTGCTGCAGGGCGGATCGATGGTGGTCCTCCCCGCCTTCGAGGCCGGTGCCGTGCTCGACGCCATCGAGCAGCACCGCATCACGACGGTGATGCTCGTCCCGTCGATGGTCTACGCGCTCCTCGACCACCCGACATTCGCGGAGCGCGATCTGTCGAGCCTGCAGACGATCTTCTACGGCGCCTCGCCGATGTCGCCGACCCGGCTGCGGGAGGCCATCGGCAAGCTGGGTCGGATCTTCTTCCAGTTCTATGGCCAGACCGAGGCGCCCCAGACGGTGTGCGTGCTCCGCAAGGAGGAGCACGACCCCAGCGACCTCGCGCGGCTGGCGTCGTGCGGACGGCCGGTCCCGTGGGTACGCGTCGGGCTGCTCGACGAAAACGGGAACGAAGTGCCGCGTGGCGAGCCGGGTGAGCTCTGCGTACAGGGACCGCTGGTCATGCGGGGCTACTGGAACCGACCCGAGGAGACGGCCGCGGCGTTGGAAGGCGGCTGGCTGCACACCGGCGACGTCGCCCGTCAGGACGCCGACGGCTTCCTGACGATCGTCGACCGCAAGAAGGACATGATCGTGTCGGGCGGCTTCAACGTCTTCCCGCGCGAGGTCGAGGACGTGATCTCGACGCACCCGGCGGTCGCCCTGGTCGGGGTCGTCGGCGTCCCGGATGAGAAGTGGGGTGAGGCCGTGAAGGCGGTGGTCGTGCTCCGCGACGGCGCCACGCTCGACGCCGAAGAGCTCATCGCGCTGGTGAAGGAGAAGAAGGGCTCCCACCACGCGCCGAAGTCGGTCGACGTCGTCGACTCGATCCCGCTGAGCCCGCTCGGCAAGCCCGACAAGAAGGCCCTTCGCGCACGGTATTGGGCCGACTCCGACCGGCTGGTGAACTGATGGAGCTCTCGGACCGCGTCGCCCTCGTCACCGGTGCGGCCGGCGGTCTCGGCGCCGCCACCGCACGCCACCTCGCGACGCTCGGGATGCGGATCGCGCTGTTCGACCGCAACGCCGACGGCGCCACTGCACTGGCAGGCGAGCTCGGCGTCGCGGCCGTCGCAGTCGGCGGCGACGTGACCGATGACGACGACGTCGCCACCGCAGTCGAGGCCGCGCAGTCGCTCGGTCCGCTATGGGTGGTCGCGAACATCGCGGGCGGCGGCGTGAAGAGCCAGCGCACCGTGGGCCGCGACGGCACTCCGCACGACCGGCACGCGTTCGAGCACACCATGGCGATCAACGCGCTCGGCACGTTCAACGTCAGCCGGTTCGCGGCCGCGGCGATGGCCGCCAACGAGCCCGACGACGATGGGCAGCGCGGGGTAATCATCAACACGTCGTCACTTGCGGGCCTCGAGGGACAGGCCGGCCAATTGGCGTACGCGGCTGCGAAGGCCGCGGTCGCCGGCATGACCCTGCCGATGGCCCGCGACCTTGCCGCGATCGGCGTGCGCGTCTGCGCGATCGCGCCCGGGACCATCGGAACCCCGTTGTTCCTGCGCGCGCCCAAGGAGTTGCAGGATCGGCTCGCCGCCGACGTGGTGTTCCCGAAGCGGATGGGACGCCCGGAGGAGTTCGCCTACCTCGTCGAGTCCATCGCCCGGAACTCGTACCTGAACGGCGAGGTCATCCGCCTCGACGGCGCGCTGCGATTCCCGCCGAAGTAGCGAAGCACCCGACACCGTCTCGACAAGGAGCGCAGCATGGCCGACCGATCGCTCGAAGGCCGTTCCGTGATCGTGACCGGAGGCGGCACCGGCATCGGCGCCGCCTGCGCCCGCCGAGCCGTCCGTGAAGGCGCCAAGGTCACCATCTGCGGTCGGACCGGGAGCCGCCTCGAGACCGCGGCCGAGCAACTCCGCGCCAACGGCGGCGAGGTCGCGACCGTCGTCGCCGACGTCACCGTCGAAGCCGACGTCGAACGCCTGATGACGACCGCGGCGGAGTTCGGCGGCGGCCTGCACGGCATCGTCGCCAACGCCGGTGGCGGCGGAGGACTGGCGCCGTACCACCTGCAGGACGTCGACGAGTTCGTCCGGGTGATGAACCTCAACGTCCTCAGCACGATGCTCTGCATCA
>JADGOZ010000117.1 GCA_017882705.1 Candidatus Nanopelagicales bacterium
CCGTCGGTCTGCATCGTGGTGCCGCCTGGACCGTCCCGCCGTTCATCAAGATCACACCCGCGGTCGGTGTCCTGTGGCTGGTGCCGCGTCGGCAGTGGCGGGAGCTGGCCTGGTTCGTCGCGGCAACGGTCGCGGTCCCGGCGCTCTCGTGGTCGACCGTGCCCGACCTGTGGCGCGCCTGGTTCGGGTTCCTCGGGTCGCACCACGGCTCGTGGGCGGCGGCCCGCACCGTCCTGGCGGGCGCGATGGTCGTGCTGGCGAGCCACCGCGACAAGGCGTGGGGGATGCCGTTCGTCATGATCGTGGCGTCTCCGGTGTTCGCGATCTACGGGTTCGCGTTCTTCTGCGCCCTCCCGCGCCAGCTGTCCGACGACACGATCGCCCGGGCGAGGGCCCCGTTCGGCGGTTCCGCGCGACCGTGCGTCGGGCCCTCGACCTCGCCTGACGGCAGCACCACCGCGGGCCTACCGTGTCGGCATGGGTACGACGACGGAGGTTGCGATGACGGAGCTGCACGACCTGACCGCGTTGGAGCAGGCGCGAGCCATCCGTGCGCGGGAGATCTCCGCGGTCGAGCTGACCGAGCACTACCTGCGCCGCGCAGACGCCCGGGCCGACGAGCTCGGGGTGTTCCTCGCGCGCACCGACGACCTCGCGCGGGACCAGGCGGCTGCAGCCGACGCGCGCATCGCGAGCGCGGACCCCGACGAGGACCTCGGCCCGTTGTTCGGGACGGTCGTGCCGCCCAAGGGACTCGATCTCGTCGCAGGCGTGACCACGAGCTTCGGCTCCGCCGCGATCGAGCTGACGCCGCCCGTCGACGGAGACGCGGTCGCCCTCATGCGCGCCGCCGGGCTCGTGTTCCCCGGCATCACGAACACACCTGAGTTCGGGCTGCCGTGCTACACGGAGAACCCCGTCGCACCACCGGCACGCACGCCGTGGGACACGCGACGCTCGGCGGGCGGCAGCAGCGGCGGAGCGGCGGCCGCGGTCTCGGCCGGGCTCGCGAGCGCGGCGCAGGGCTCCGACGGCGGAGGCTCGATCCGCATCCCGTCGAGCGTGACGGGGCTCGTCGGCATCAAGCCGTCGCGCTACCGCGTCAGCGGCGGACCCCTGCCGGAGGGCGTCGGCGAGCTCAGCGTCATCGGACCGCTGGCCCGGACGGTGCGCGACGCGGCCGCGCTGCTCGATGTCCTCGCCGGTTCCTTCGCCGGTGCGCCCACGCCACTCCCGGTCGTCGAGGGCACGTTCCTCGACGCGGCCGACCGCGAGCCAGGACGGCTGCGTATCGGGCGCTACGCGACGCCGGTGATCGCCGAGGCGGTCGTGGACGCCGAGTGCCTCGCGGCGTACGACGAGGCCTCGACGCTGCTCGAGAGCCTCGGGCACACGGTCGAGGACATCGCGCCGCCCTGGAACCCGTCGATGGTCGGCGCGTTCGTGGCGGTCTGGTCGACCCTGGCGCTCGGCATCCCGATCCCGGAGGCCGACGAACCCCACCTCACGCCGCTCACCCGATGGCTGCGCGACACCGGTCGAGGCGTCAGCGGCCTCGACCTCGCGAACGCCGTCAGCGCGATGCAGTCGCTGACCCGCGACTCCCTCGTCGCCACCGCGGGCTACGACGTGATCCTGACCCCCACGCTCGCGCAGGTGCCGAGCCTCGTCGGGGGGATCCGGGACGACGCCGACCCCGCGGCCGACTTCGAGGCGCAGAAGCGGTTCACGCCGTTCACCTCGCCGTACAACGTGACCGGCCAGCCGGCCGTGTCCCTGCCGCTGCACTGGGCCGAGGTCGACGGTGCCACCCTGCCGATCGGGGTCCAGCTCGTCGGGCGGCCGGCCGACGAGGTCACGCTCATCTCGCTGGCCGCGCAGCTCGAGGCGGCCGCCCCGTGGGCCGGTCGGCGTCCGCCTGGGTGGTGAGAACGCTTACATCCGTCCGCCCCCAGCCCTGGATTCCGAGGCGAAGGCCGGACAGGATGGCAGCGTGAACAACGATCTCGTCGCCCTCGCGTCCGCCTACGGAGTCGCCACCGAGTTCTGGGACCAGGCCGGTGCCCACCAGGTCGTCTCGGAGCAGACGGTCGTGGCGGTGCTCGCCGCTCTGGGGGTCGATGCGTCGTCGGCGGCGTCGGTGGCGGCCGCCGCCGAGGACCGCCGCCTGCGCGAGTGGCGGCGCACCCTTCCGCCGGTCTTCGTCGCGCGTCAGGGCGATCCCGCCACGACCTGGGTGCACCTGCCGCACGGCGACCGCGCCCGGCTCTGGGTCGAGCTCGAGGACGGCGGCAGCCGCTCGGACGTGACGCAGGTGGACCGCTGGGTCGAGCCGGTGGAGGTCGACGGCATGCTCGTCGGCCAGGCCACGTTCGCGCTGCCGCTCGACCTTCCCACCGGCTGGCACCGCTTGCACGCGGAGATCTCCGGCGACGAGCGCGCGAGCGCCACGACGTCGACCACCTTGGTCGTGACACCGCGCAGGCTCGAGCTGCCGGAGGCGCTCCGCGGCCGACGTGGCTGGGGCTTCGCCGCGCAGCTCTACTCCGTCCGTTCCTCGAGGTCGTGGGGGCTGGGCGACGTAGCCGACCTCTCCGAGCTCTGCTCGTGGACCGGCCGCGCGCTGGGGGCGGACTTCGTCCTGGTCAACCCGCTGCACGCGGCGTCGCCGATCCCGCCCATGGCGCCCTCGCCCTACCTCCCCGTGACGCGGCGCTTCGCCAACCCGATCTACCTGCGCGTCGAGGACGTCACCGAGTTCGCCTACCTCCCCGAGATCGGCCGGGCCCGGGTCGCGGAGATCGCCGCGACGATGCGCCCCGCGAACACGTCCGCCGCACTGCTCGAGCGCGACCCGGTCTGGGCGGCGAAGCGGGCGGCGCTCGAGCTCGTCCGCCTCGTGCCGCGGCTGCCGGGCCGACAGGCGGCGTACGACGCCTTCTGCGCGAGCGAGGGCCAGGGTCTGGCGGACTTCGCGCTGTGGTGCGCGCTGTCCGACGAGTACGGCGAGCCCGCGTCGTGGCCCGAGGAGCTCGCCGACCCGCACGGTGCGGCGGCCGAGGCCGCGCGTGCCCGGCTCGCGAGCGGCGTGGAGTTCCACTGCTGGCTGCAGTGGCTGCTCGACGAGCAGCTCGAGGCGGCGCAGCAGCAGGCGGTCGACGCCGGCATGGCGATCGGTGTCATGCACGACCTCGCCGTCGGCGTGCACCCCGAGGGCGCCGACGCCTGGGCGCTGCGCGACGTGCTCGCGAGCGGTGTCGCGGTCGGCGCCCCGCCGGACATGTACAACCAGATGGGCCAGGACTGGTCGCAGCCGCCGTGGCGCCCGGACGCACTGGCCGAGGCGGCGTTCATCCCCTATCGCGACATGCTCCGCACCGTCCTCAAGCACGCCGGCGGCATCCGCATCGACCACGTGCTCGGGCTGTTCCGGCTCTGGTGGATCCCGCGCGGGATGCCCGCCAACCAGGGCACCTACGTCCGCTACGACCACGACGCGCTCGTCGGCATCCTCGCGCTCGAGGCGCAGCGCGCCGGCTGCGTCGTCATCGGCGAGGACCTCGGCACCGTCGAGTCCTGGGTGCAGGACACGCTGCGGGACCGCGGCATCCTCGGCACGTCGATCCTGTGGTTCGAGGCCGACGACGCCGGCCACCCGCTGCCCCCGGAGCAGTGGCGCGAGCTCGCTCTCGCGAGCGTCACGACGCACGACCTCCCGCCCACGGCCGGCTTCCTCGCCGGGGAGCACGTGACGCTGCGCCACGACTTGGGGCTGCTGACCCGGTCCTACGACGAGGAGCTCGCGGCCCACGAGGCCGACCTCGCACGCTGGATGGACGTGCTGCGCCACCAGGGCCTGCTGCGCGACGGAGCCAGCACCGACGACGTGGTGGAGGCGCTGCACCGCTACCTCGCTCGCACGCCGGCGCGACTGCTGCAGGTGTCGCTCGCGGACGCCGTGGGCGACCGCAAGGCGCAGAACCAGCCGGGCACGGACCAGGAGTACCCCAACTGGCGAGTCCCGCTGACCGATGCGGCGGGCCGGCCGGTCCTCCTCGACGACCTGCCGAGCGCTGCCCTGCTGGGGCGGCTGATCTCCACGCTGCGCGGGTGAGCGGTCCGGCAGCGAGCGCGCGGCGTTGCCCGGACCCGGCGCGCCGACCCGACCGGCGCCCGTAGGATCACGGCATGGCCACGCCCTCGCGCCTCCGCACGCGCGCCGCCCTCACCGGCGGACTCACCGCACTCGTCCTCGCCGTGGGCGCTGCGCCCGCACGGGCGGCGGACCCGATGCCCGGATCGGCGAACGACACCCTCATGTCGACCGGTCAGGCACTGCTCGTCTTCCTCGGCATCCCGCTGCTGATCGCGGCGATCATCTGGCTGCTCGTCCTCGCCCCGGGCTGGACCCGTGGTGGTCGTCCGAACTCGGCCGACACCTGGACCGGCGACCCGCTGCTCGTGGGACCCGGCGAGACGGTCGTCGCCCCTGCCCTGGGGTCCGGCGCCGCTCCCGAACAGACCGGTGGCACGAGTGCTTCCTGGTGACGGTTTCACCGACGAGCAGCGGGCCCGGCTCGCACGCTCGGTGGCGGCGACGGAGCAGGCGACCGGGCTGAACGTCGTGCTGCACGTGGGGCCGCTCGAGGGCGGGCGCGAAGGCGCACGGGCGCTCCTGGCGTCGTGCGGCGAGGCGAGCGAGGCCTCGGTCGTCGTGGCCGTCGACCCCAACGCGCGCGGCCTCCAGATCGTCACCGGGCGTCAGGCGGCCGTCATCCTCGACGACCGCACGTGCGGGCTGGTCGCGCTCGCGATGACGTCGTCGTTCTCCGCCGGCGACCTCGTCGGCGGCATCCGCAACGGCCTGCAGGTGATGGCCGACCACGGCCGCAACAGCCGCACCGTGCACCTCGACACGTTCTGACGGAGCAGGGCTAGCTGTCGCGGGCCTGGCAGCGCAGGGAGCGCTCGACACCGTCGCGACCCTCGCGCACGAGGCGGCGCGCGCCCGCCGGGACGTCGTCCCGGGCGAGGAACTCGTCGGTGAGGTCGAGGGTCGACTGCTCCACGAGGGTGGCCGGGTAGAGCCCGAGCACCACGGTCTGCGCCGTCTCGTTGGTGCGGGTCCTCCACACCTCGGGGATCGCGGCGAAGTAGCGCCCCAGGAACGCGCGGTGCAGCTCGCGCTGGTCGGTCTGCACGAAGCCCGACAGGGTCGCCACGAGGAGGGCGTTGGGGAGCTCGTCGCTCTCCACCGTGGACGCGAACGCCGTCTCCTTCGCCTCCATCGTCGGCACGGCGGCGTACGCGGTCGCGGCCTGGCGTCTCCCGGTCGCGGTGTCGTCGCGCGCGAGCTCGGCGTCGATCTCCGCGGGGTCGGCCTGACCGAGCGCGAGCAGGCGCTGCAGGAACGTCCAGCGCAGGTCCGTGTCGACAGCAAGGCCCTCCGGGGCGTCGCCGGAGAGCCAGCGGCGTACGACGGCGGCCTGCTCCGGCGTGCGAGCGGCAGCGGAGTAGGCGCGGGCGAACGCGAGCTGGGGATCGCTGTTCGGCGCCGCGGCCTCGGCCAGACGCAGCGTGAGGGCCGCCCAGCGGTCGCGGTAGCCCTCACGCCTGCCGAGGCCGGAGAACTGCTCGATGGCCGCCTTCGTCTGGCTGCACAGCGTCGTGATCACGCTGATGTCGGTCTCGGTGGCGAGACCGGACTCGACGAGGGAGAGGAAGTCGCCCATCGGCATCTCGGCGTCGCGGAGCATGTCCCAGGCCGCTGCCCAGATGAGGGCGCGCGGGAGCGGCTCGCGCAGCGTGGCGACCGACTCGATCGCGGTGCGCATCGAGCGCTCGTCGAGGCGGATCTTCGCGAAGGTGAGGTCGTCGTCGTTGAGCAGGAGCAGGTCGGGCATGGGATGGCCGACGAGCTCGGGCACCTCGGTGCGCTCGCCGACGACGTCGACCTCGACCCGGCGCGTGCGGACGAGCCCGTCCGGCGTGCGGGTGTAGAGGCCGATCGCGATGCGGTGCGGGCGCAGCATCGGCGCGACGCCGGCGGGCGACGACGGCGGTTCCTGAAGCACGACGACCGAGCGCAGCGTGCCGTCGGCGCCGATCTCCAGCTCGGGCCGGAGCAGGTTCACGCCGGACGTCTCGAGCCAGGCGCTCGCCCAGCCGGACAGGGCGCGGCCGCTGGCACGCTCGAGCTCGGTCAGCAGGTCGGACAGCTGCGTGTTGCCCCAGGCGTGCCGGGCGAAGTAGGCCGTGAGCCCCTGGAGGAACTCCTTCTCGCCGACCCACGCCACGAGCTGGCGCAGCGCGGCCGCGCCCTGGGCGTAGGTGATGCCGTCGAAGTTCACCTCGACGGCCTCGAGGTCGACCATGTCGGCCGCGATGGGGTGCGTCGAGGACAGCTGGGTCTGCTTGTAGGCCCAGCCCTTGCGCTGGATCAGGAACCCGGTCCACGCGTCGCGGTAGCGCGTGGCCTGGACGCTGGCGTGGTAGGCCGCCCACTCGGCGAACGACTCGTTGAGCCACAGGTCGTCCCACCACGTCATCGTGACGAGGTCGCCGAACCACATGTGCGCGAGCTCGTGCAGGATCGTGTTGGCGCGGGTCTCGTAGGCGTAGTCGGTGACGCGCGAGCGGAAGACGTAGTCCTCGAGGATCGTCACGCAGCCGGCGTTCTCCATCGCCCCGGCGTTGAACTCCGGGACGAACAGCTGGTCGTACTTCGCGAACGGGTAGGGCGTCGCGAACTGCGCCTCGAAGAACTCGAAGCCCTGCTTGGTCACCGTGAGGACCTCGTCCGCGTCGAGGTGCTCGGCGAGGCTCGCGCGGCAGAACACGCCGAGCGGGTAGGTGCCGTGCGGACCGGCGTACTCGTCACGGACCACGAAGTAGGGCCCGGCGACCAGCGCCGTGATGTACGGCGACAGCCGCGGCGTGGTGTCGAAGGCCCATGTGCTCGTGGTCTCGTCGACCCGGACGGGCTCCGGCGAGGGCGAGTTCGACACGACCTGCCAGCCCGTGGGCGCGGTGACCGAGAGCGCGAACTCGGCCTTGAGGTCCGGCTGGTCGAAGCAGGCGTACATGCGCCGGGCGTCGGCCACCTCGAACTGGCTGTAGAGGTAGACGGACTCGTCGACGGGGTCGACGAAGCGGTGGAGCCCCTCGCCGCTGCGCATGTAGGCACAGTCGGCCTCGACGACCAGCACGTTGTCGGCCGCCAGGCCGATGAGCGGCAGCCGGGTGCCGGTGAAGGCGGCTGTGTCGAGCTCGACGCCGTTGAGCACGGCGCGGCGCACGGCGGGAGCCACGAGGTCGATCCAGGTGCTGGACCCCGGAACGGCGGAGAAGTGCGCGGTGGTGGTGCTGGGGAACGTCGCGGCGTCGGCATCACGGACGTCGGTGAGGTCGACGTGGACGTCGTAGCGCGCCGCGGTCACGAGCGTGGAACGCTCCTTGGCCTCGGCCCGGGTGATGTTCGTGTCGGTCACCGGGGTCGGCTCCTTCGTCTGCACCGCTGCACGCGGTCGCGGGCGGTTCTACGGGCGCCAGGGGGTGGCCCCGACGTCACAACCGGGACATCTTCGCACGTCAGGCGTCGAGCGGCCGTGCACGCCGGACCGTGACGGACCGCTCGGCGCGGGCCAGGTGGGCGGGGGTCGGTCGCGACACGTCGCGGGCCCGCAGGGCACCGTCGACGCCCACCCGCGACGATCCGCGGTCCGCAAGCCGGTCGAGCGCGCGATCGTCGGGGTGCTCGTCGTCGCCGGACGGGGCAGGCTTCGGGCGGGGCACGGTGCGACCGTACCCTCGTCACCCACCGACCACCACGAGGAGACCCGCGACCGTGCCCGAGGGCCACAGCGTCCACCGCCTGGCCCGGTCCCTGCACCGGTCCTTCGCCGGTGGGCCGGTGCGCACGAGCAGCCCGCAGGGCCGCTTCGCGGCCGGTGCGGAAGTCCTCGACGGGCGGGTCCTCGAGCGGGCCGACGCCTGGGGCAAGCACCTGTTCCTCGAGGTCGAGGACGACCTCGTGGTCCACATCCACCTCGGGCTCTACGGCGACTTCTTCCGAGCCAAGGCACCCGCGCCCGAGGCGCGGGGTGCGGTGCGCCTCCGCCTCGAGAACGAGCGCTGGTACGCCGACCTGCGCGGGCCGACGGTCTGCGACCTGCTGGGAACCGAGGGGCGCGACACCGTCCTCGCCCGGCTCGGCCCGGATCCGCTCCGCCGCGACGCCGATCCCGCGCTCGTACGCCGCCGGATCACCACGAGCCGCGCCCCGATCGCCGGACTCCTGATGGACCAGTCGGTTCTCGCCGGCGTCGGCAACATCTACCGCGCAGAGCTGCTGCACCGGCACGGCGTATCCCCGTTCACCGAGGGCCGTGACCTCACCGGCGAGGTCGTCGACGCGATGTGGGCCGACCTCGTCGTGCTCATGAAGGACGGCGTACGCCGCGGCCGGATCGTCACCGTCGCCCCGGGCGACGTCGCGGCGCTCGCCGCGCTCGACACCGACCGTCCGTCCTCCGACGACCCGGACCTCGACGGGGGCGAGGACACCCCCGCGAGGCGCAGGCTGCGCCGGTCGACCGGGGTCTACGTCTACCGCCGGGACGGCCGCGCCTGCCTGCGCTGCGGCACCACGATCCGGGCCGAGGAGCTCCAGGGGCGCCGGCTGTTCTGGTGCCCCGGCTGCCAGACGGTCTAGACCGTTCGCGACCTGACAGCGGGGAGGTGCCACCAACCGCCCACCCGGCGGCTCGCCACCTCCTACGCTGGCGTCGCGGTGCCGCGTCGCGGCATCAGGGGTGTCACCAGGAGGGGGTGTCGTGGCCGACCTGCGCCGGCACGTGCCCCGGATCGCGCTCGAGTGGGACGACGCGGCTCCCGGCTGCCCCTGGCAGGTCGTCGACGCCACCCTCGTCTTCGCCGACATCTCCGGCTTCACCGCGCTGACCGAGAAGCTCGCCAGGCGCGGCCGCATCGGCGCCGAGGAGCTGATCGAGACGCTCAACCGGATCTTCGGCGGCATGCTGTCGCAGGCCGCGATCCGCGGCGGCGAGCTGCTCAAGTTCGGCGGCGACGCGCTGCTGTTCGTCTTCCGCGGTGACGACCACCAGGCGCGCGCCTGCCGATCGGCCGTCGACATGCGGCAGGCCCTGCGCGAGGCCGCCAGGATCCCCACGTCCGTCGGCAGGCTGCGGCTGTCGATGTCGGTCGGGATCCACTCGGGGCCGGTCGACTTCTTCCTGGTCGGTGCACCGACCCGCGAGCTGCTCATCCTCGGCGCCGCCGGCACGTCGACCGCGGAAGCCGAGCACGCGGCCGTGGCAGGCGAGATCCTCGTGACCTCCGGCACGGCGGTGCACCTGCCGGCGGGGTCGACCCAGCTGCGGGACGACGGGCTGCATCGGCTCAAGTGGCGCTTCACCTACCCGCCCGAGGGCGAGAGTCCGCCGGCGCCGGACGTGACGCCCGACCGGCTGCGCTCGCTGTTCCCGCATGCGCTGGGGGACTACCTCGCCGACCGGGTGCCCGATCCCGAGCACAAGATCGCCACCATCGGCTTCGCCCGGTTCTCCGGGACCGACCAGCTGCTGCGCACCGAGGGCCACGACGCCGTCGCGCGGGCACTGCACGACACCGTCGCGGTGTTCGAGGGGGCGCTCGTCGCCGAGGGCGTGACGCTGCTCGCGACCGATCTCGACAGCGACGGCGGCAAGCTCTTCATGGCCTCGGGCGTGCCCTACTCCAGCGAGGACGACGAGGGACGGATGCTCCGAGCGATGCGTCGCGTCCTCGATGTCGGCACGCCGCTGCCCGTGCAGATCGGCGTCAACCGCGGGCACGTGTTCGCGGCCGAGGTCGGATGGCTGCAGCGGTCGGCGTACTCCGCGATGGGTGACACCACGAACACCGCGGCGCGGATCATGTCGAAGGCACCCGCCGGCGTGATGTACGCGCATCCCACGGTGCTGGAGCCGTCCCGCACGCTGTTCGGCGCGGAGCCGGCAGGCCCGTTCGCGATGAAGGGCAAGACGGTCCTGGTGCCCGTCTTCGCCATCGGCGAGGAGCTCGGCACGCGGGAGGCCCTGGCCCGCACCGAGCTGCCGCTCTTCGGCCGTGAGGAGGAGCTCGCGACCCTCCGCTCGGCGTTGGAGCGAGCGCTCGGCGGCGAGGGCGGCGTCATCACCGTGTCGGCGCCGACCGGGCTCGGCAAGAGCCGGCTCATCACGGAGGCCATGCGCGACCTCGAGGTCGCGGTCGCCTCGGTGCGCGCCGAGCCCTACGGCATGACGAGCCCCTACCGCATGCTGCGCGACCCGGTGCGCGCCGCGCTCGGCATCGAGCGCGGCGACCCGCACGAGATGACGGAGCAGGCGCTCGCCGCCCTCGCCCGGATCGCGCCCGACCTGCTGCCCATGGCGCCGCTGCTCGAGGACGTCATCAACGTGCCGATCCCGCCGACCGCCGAGGCCGACGCGATCGAGCCGCGGTTCCGGCCGGCGCGCATCGCCGACATGGTGGTCACGCTGATCGAGGGCACGGTCCGCGGCCCGTTCGCGCTCATGGTCGAAGAAGGCCACTGGTCCGACGCCGCCTCGATCACCGTGCTCGATCGCATCGCCGCGGCCACCGCGGGGCGTCCCTGGGCCGTCGTCGTGGCGCGGCGCAACGACGGCGGCGGCTTCGCGCCGGACGAGGGGACGCACGTGGTCCTCGAGCCGCTCCCGCTCGATGCGATGCGTCGGATCGTCCATGCGGTCACCGCGTCGGCTCCGCTGCGCCCGCACGAGGTCGACGAGATCGTCCGCCGGGCCGGGGGAAACCCGCTCTACCTCGAGGAGCTGGCCCGCGTCTTCCGCGAGGTCGGCTCGCTCGACGCGATGCCCGAGAGCCTGCACGCGGCCCTCGACGCGCAGATCGATGCGCTCGACCCCCAGTCGCGCCGCGTCCTGCGCTACGCCTCGGTCCTGGGCCGCAGCTTCCGCATCGAGGTGCTCGAGGAGACGCTGCGTGCCGAGGGCCTCGCCGCCGACGACGCCACGCTCGCGAAGCTCACGAGCTTCCTCGAGGCCGACGGGACGACGCGACTGCGCTTCCGCACCGGGATGATCCGGGATGCGGCGTACGAAGGGCTTGCCTACCGGCTGCGCGCCACGCTGCACGCGGCGGCGGGCCTCGCGGTGGAGACGCTCTCGACCGACCTCGACGCCGACTCGGACACGCTCTCGCTGCACTTCTGGCGCGGCGGCAACCCGATCGCCACCTGGACCTACGCGCGGATGGCCGGCGACCGCGCGGCCCGCATCTACGCCAACGCCGACGCGGCGGTGCAGTACGAGCGCGCCCTCGAGGCGTCGCGCGGGCGTGACGACATCGCCGACGCCGAGCGCCTCGCGCTGTGGCGGCGCATCGGCGAGGTGCGCGAGCTCGCCGGGATGTACGAGTCGTCGATCGAGGCGTTCCGTCGCGCCTCGAAGCTCGCTTCGCGCGACCTCGACATGACCGTGAACCTGCTGCTTCAGCAGGCCCGCACGCACCAGCGGATGGGCGCCTACACGAGCGCGCTGCGCGAGCTGACGCAGGTGGAGAAGCTGCTCGTTGCCGACGACTCGCTGTCAGCGCGCGGCGTCCGGGTGCGCGCCCGCGCGGTGCGCGTCGGGATCCGGCTCGACCAGGAGCGGCTCGTCGACGGCACCGCGGAGGCGCGCGGCCTCATCGAGGAGGCGCGCCTGACCGGGGAGACCGAGTCGCTCGAGACGGTGCTCATCCACCTCGACACCGCACGGTTCCAGCTCGGCGACACCTCGGTGGGGGAGCACACCCGCGAGGCCCTGCGCATCTGCCTGGAGAACGGCCACCTCCAGCGTGCGTCGATCGCGCAGGTCTGCCTCGGCGGGTTCGCCTTCTACACCGGGCGCTGGGACGAGGCGGTGGAGTCCTTCGACGGCGCCCGGCGCTCCGCGCTCGCGGTCGGTGACGTGGTCGGCGCGGCGCTCAGCTCGCTCTCGCTCGGGGAGGTGCTCGTCGACCGCGGTGCGCTCGCCGAGGCCGACGAGGTGCTGACCGACGCCGTGCGCGTCCTGCGGGTGGCGGGATCGCACACCTACGCCGCCTACGGCCAGGTCCACCAGGCGCGCATCCTGCTCGCGCGCGGCGAGCTCGCCGCCGCCGAGGCGCTGGCGGAGGAGGTCGAGCTCGAGCTCGTCGTCCTCGGGCAGCGGGTGAGCGCCCTCGAGGCGACCCTCGTGCGCGCGGAAGCGGTGAGCCGTCAGGGTCGTCCGGCGGAGGCGCTCGAGCTCGTCGACGTCTCGGCCGACTCGGCGAAGGGCGAGGGCGTCGCGCTGCAGCCGCGGGTGCACCTCGAGCGCACGCGCGCCCTCCTCGGTCTCGGCCGAGTCGACGACGCTGCGTCCGAGGTCACCGCCGGACTCGCCGTAGCCCGGCTCTACAAGCTGCCGTTCGAGGAGGCGGGCCTCCTGCGCCTGCAGTCCGACGTGCTGGACGCGCTCGGCGATGCGTCGGCAGCGCAGGAGGCGGCCGCCGCGGCGCAGGAGATCCTCGGGCGCCTGCTGGGCGCGTCCGCCTGAGCCGACCGTCGCCCCCCGTGCATATGCCGACGGCGGGGGAGGCCGGAGCCGTCCCCCGCCGTCAGCGGGTCGTCAGGTGCGGGTCACGCCGTGGGGAACTTGATGTCCCCGGTGAAGTAGATGTAGTCGGTCTGCGTCAGCGAGCCGTCCCCCAGGTTGAACACGGGTGACTGCTTGTAGATGCACGCGTACTGAAGTCCGGGCTTGCCAGCAAGTGCATCGGGGCTCTGGTCGGTCGCCGCCGGCGGCAGCGGGGAGGCGATGTTGGTCGGGACGTAGGCGGTGAGGTTCGGGTCGGTGTTGGCTGCGACCCCGCCGATCGCGCCGAGCACGCACCACTGGAGGGTGTGGTTGCCGAGGCCGTCGTCCCCGGGGAGCCCGTCCTCCCAGTTGACCTGCGCGGCGGGCACCGGGTTGGGAGCGAGGGCCCAGTGCCGGGTGACCGCGATCGCGAACTGCGAGGTGTCACCAGTGGGCTGCGGCTTGTGGAAGGTCGTGTAGCCGCCGCTGGTCGCCAGGGTGTACGGGAGCGGGGCGCAGGCCTGGGTCGGGTCGTTGTTGGCGAGCCGCGTCAGCGTCGCACCGATGACGGAACCACTGCCGAAGGTAGTCGCCGACGACGTGCCGTCGCACTTCGCGAGGGTGCCGTCGTACTTCTTCACGAGGGTGAACGTCGTGCGGTTCGCCGCCGCCGTCGACCCGTAGTCACCGCCGCCCTCGAGCGAGAAGCTGCCGGCCACCGGGGTGAGGACGACGGAGTCGAAGTTGAGGCCCGGCGCGATGTCCCAGCCGCAGTTGTCGCGCTTGCCGGTGTAGTCGTAGCCGTCCTCGTCCGTGCTGGTGCGGCAGTACTTCGTGTGGTCCGGAAGGGTCGCGGGCGGTGCGTCCTCGTCCGCGATCAGCGTGAAGACGCCGCTCGCGGTCGGCAGCGCGACCCCGTGGTCGAACAGCTGCGCGGTCACGGTCGAGTCGTCACGGAGCTCGAGGTCGAGGTGCGTCGAGGTGGCCATGAACCCACCGAACGTGGGGTCGTACAGCCCACCCGTGGTCGAGTTGTTGATGGCCACCGTCAGGGACTCGACGGTCGTCGTGGTGACTGGGGTCCCCTTCGACGTCTTCGTCGTGGTCTTGTTGATGTTGACCTTGTTGCACAGCGAGCTCGTCGCGGTCTGCGTCACACCGATCGAGTGCGAGGCGAAGCCGGGGACGCCGTTCGTGGCCGACAGGTTGACCAGCGGCCCGCCCGCCGGCGTGAGCACGCACGACCCGGTCGGAGTGGTCAGCACCTGAGGCAGCGACGTGGTGGTGCCGTCGCTGTAGGTCCAGCCGTCGCCGCTCGACGCGCCCGACGAGGTGCTCAGCGTCAGGATCCCCGACGGCAGCCAGGTGGGCCCGTCGGCGTTCGCCGTCGACAGCGCACCGCTGCCGGCCATGGCCAGGGTGATCGCGAGCGTCGCCCCCGACAGAACTGCAACCGATCTCCGTGCTCGCATGTGCGGTCCCCTTGTCGATGTCCCAGAAGTGGAGGCGCCCGGCCGCGGCGGCGGTCGTCGACGTCACGCCGTGTGACGACCCGATCCCCGTTCGGTCGAATGACGCGATCCCCACGCCGTCCCCTGGCGCTGACGGTAATGCTCCGGAGGGCATTCGGACAGGCTTACCTGTGCGTCATCTGCGGAACAGTCGGTGATTTCGACGCTTTGTTACTCAGCGTTCACGCAGGGCGACCGACCGGTGCTCCATTCGGGAGACGACCAGCCGGTGGCGCTCGCTGCTCCCGGTCCCGTGTGCCCGGCGTCGAACCGGCGTGGCCAGCTTGGAGGAATCTCCAGGCCATATCGGCCCATGGCCTCGTCCCAGGTCGGTCGGGTACAGATCGGTCGGATCTCGGCTGCCACTCCCGCGCGATCGGGAGCAGGTCCGCCAGCATCGCCGGGGTCGCCGCAGCCCCGAACATGCGCGGGAACACGAAACCCGCCCTGTCCTCAGGCCGAACCCCGGTCATCTCGGCATGTGTCCGCGTGACGAGCGCGCCGATGACCGAGGCGGGCATCCCGGCCGGAACCGCCGCGATGCCCGCCTCGGCCACGAGGGCGCTGCTGTCGCCGCTGGTCGCCCAGCGGACCTCGTGGTCGAGCGCGAGAAAGGCCCGAGCGAGCGGAACCATCGGGAAGATGTGGCCGTGGCCCCACGTGGAGGAGAAGAGAACACGCACGACTCCTCCTCAAGCTCAGAAGAGCACCTTGGTCGCCCACAGGGGCGACGACGGGAGGTCGCCGTCGGGGCGGCGACCGGCCATCAGCCGGACGAAGTCGAGTGCGTCGAGGCTGAGCGACGGACCGGAGTGCCCGGCTCGGAAGGTGCCGCCGGCCGGGCCGGTCAGGACGAGGGTGAAGGGCTGTGCGTGTCGCGCCGCCCAGTCCGCGACGATGTCGGCGACGACGGGACCGTCGACCTGCGGGTCGATCCTCGGTGGCCTACCGAGGGCTCGGGCGAGGTCGAGGCGGTGCGCCCACACGTCGCGGGTGAGCACGACGGCGCACAGTTCCCCCATGGTGGTGCGGGTGGGCATGCCGGTGTACCAGGACCCTGCCTGGTCCAGGCTGATCGGGGCCCACCCGATCCACCGGGCTCGTCGCGAGCGCCCGGTGACGGCACGCGGCGCAAGCTCGTGCAACCGCGGGACCAGTGCCGTGTCGGACAGGTCCCGCTGGTCGTTGATCTGCTTCTGGTTCATGGCGTCGAGACCGCTGCCTCCGAAGTCCCCGCGGTGTCGCAGCCCCCACACGTACTGACTCACGAACACGGGTAGGGATCCGTGGCCGTCGGCCGCACCGGCGAGGTGGGCGACCATGTCGCGCACGGTCCACCCGGTGCAGTCGGTGGGTCGCCGCCAGTCGGCGTCGGTGAGGTCCGAAAGGTCGGTGAGCAGCGCCGCGTACACGGTGCGAGCGAGCTCATCAGCGTCTCGACCCGGCGTGATGCGGTGCAGCGACGTGATGTCGAGCGGTGGGGCTGTCATGGGGTCCCCTTGCGTAGTCGGGTCGCGCGCCGCGCGCGTGACGCTGTGTGCTGGAGAAACATGTCCACGACGTCTTCGATGCGCCGTGACCATCGGTCCCCGTCGGGGTCGTTGGCCATCTGCTGGGCGACGAGGCCCGCGGACAGTGCGGTGCACAGGTCGATGTCGTCAGGGTCGGTGACGCCGGCGATGGCGAGCTGCGTGCAGAGGTGCTGGTAGTTCGCGAGGCTGGCGGCGTAGGCGTCGGGAGAGGGCTGCCACCCGGGCACGGCGTTGGTGAACAGCAGTCGATAGCGGGCCTGGTCGGCCTGGCAGAACCCGATCCAGGCGCGCAGGATCTCGATGAGCCGTTGTCGGGCTGATGTGCGCGCCGGTAGTGCGTCGTCGACGGTGGTGAGCAGGTCGTCGAGTGCCCGGTAGCCGTCGATGAACAGTGCGTCGAGGATGGCGGCCTTGCTGGGGAAGTACGAGTACAGCGACGGTGCCTGCATGGACAGGCTCGCGGCGATCTCTCGTAGCGACAGTGCTTCGAGGCCGGAATCGGCCGCGAGCCGCCACGCGGAGTCGAGGATCTCGTGGCGGGTCTGTGCGCGACGCGCCTCGACGCGGGCGGAGCTGGACCGTGTCGGCGCCGTACTCATCCTGCACCTCATCGCGTTCGAAGATCCAAAGGACATGAGGATATCGGTCCCGGTCCCGGGCCCGGTCACGGCTCGACGGAGCACGGTCGAGGCGCCTCACCCAGGAGGGCCGGGCGGGATGATCGGCGTGAACGTGAGGGTGGTGCCCAGGGTGCGGACCCGGCACGGGCCCGGGGGGTGGATCGAGATGATCGCCAGGTTCGACAGGGTGAACCGACCGGGCGGTCCGGGCGGGATGGTGATGGTGTCGATGGACACCAGGCCGTCGACGGTGTCGATGGTGGTCCTGCCGCATCCGCCGGGGCAGCTCGAGACCAGCAGTCCCGGCGGCAGCGCGAAGGGGACGCCCACGACCAGGGTGTTCGGGTGGATGGCCTCGAGGTGGACGCTGACCGCGCCGGTGCTGCTGGTGGTGACGGTGACGAGTCCGAGCGGTGTCGTCACGGTGTCGGGGACGACGACGCAGACGTCACCGGCGGGGTCGCAGCTGGTGGCTGCGTCGGCGGTGCTGGTGCCGATCCCGGTTGTGGCCGCGACGAGGAGGGTGGTGAGCAGGCCGGCCTGCCACAGCCGTCGGGCACTGCGGGGCGAGCGTCGTGTGGTCATGCGGATCGGAGCTCCCTCGGTGAGGTGCGTGTCTCTGGTTGACGTGGTCGCGATCGGTCGTTGCGGGTCGTGCGACGCGCCACGTGTCGGACCGTCGCGCAAGGTCCACCAGGTCTGGCGCTCATTGGCCGCGGCTCGCGGGGTCGACGCCGGCGAAGCGGAGGAAGTCGGTGATCTGGTAGCCCGGGCCGGTGGTGCCCAGGTGGGGCTGCCACCCGGGTTGGCGGGTCAGGTAGCTGGTGGGGTCGGCGAGCAGGAGGTTGAGCATGACCTCGGCGACGATCTGGCCTCCGACGGGGCCGAGGAACTGGCCGCCGTTGACCAGCTGCGCCTCGCGAAGGACGTAGAACCACAGCGGGGTGGAGCGGTCGAGGTCGAGGCCGAACCCGGCGAGGTCGGCGAGGTCGGCGCGGGCCAGGACGGGTACGCCCATGTGGCGGGCGATGGCCTGCCCCGAGGGCAGCGACCAGGTCAGGTGGCGCAGCAGGGTCCGCTGCGGCAGGGCGACGGGGCCGGGGGCACCGGTGAGGTGTGCGATGGCGCTGGTCGGCAGGTCGAACAAGGGAGTCGACAGGACGGTGTCGATGACCTTGTTCGGGCGGGTCGCCGCGGTGTAGGTGCCGCCGAAGTCGAAGAAGGTCTGCCAGCCGACGAAGCGGCGCGGTGACCGGAACCCGCCACGCAGGTCGCCGGGGTCGCTGGTGGGGTTGGTCCCGTCGGGGACCCGCACGCGGGAGTCGAAGATCAGGCCGAAGAACGGGGAACCCGCGTCGCCGGCGAGGTTCGCGCGGTAGGACGGGCGGACCATGCTGTGTCCGAAGCGGTAGGCGGCCCCGGAGAACTCGACCGGGATGTAGGCGGCGTGGTCAGCTGGGAAGAACCGAGGACCGTGGGCGAGCAGCTGGTCGACCAGCGGTTGTCCGACGAAGTTGGGCAGGACCTGGTTCACTACCAGCCACTGGTAGTGCCAGGTGATCTCGCGCCGCGCCCGCAGGAAGGTGTCCATCGGGCCGTCTCCGGGCAGGGACACGGCGTCGACCGCCTTGTTGTGGAACGCGAGGAACGCGGCGTGCAGCCCGGAGACCAGGAGGTTGCTGTCGTTGCGGATGTCGCCGATGACCGCGGAGTGGTCCTCGCGGCGGGGGAGGTCCTCGAAGAGCCCGCCGGACTCGATGCGGAACTTGATCGGGTGGGCCGGGTCGTAGAGCTCGGGCTGGGTGACTGGGCCGCCGCCGTAGACGGAGTCGAGGTCGAACCGGGCGGTCCGGCTGTTGGGGGAGGTCGTCGGCTCGGTGGCGACGCCGAGCTGGGAGGTCGCGTCGAAGGTCAGATCGTGGTCGATGAACTGCCCGACGAACGTCATCCCGGCGGTGTCGTGGGGGTTGTTGCGGTTCACCAGGCTCAGCGCCGGGTCGGTGATCAGCGTGACCGGGCCGCCGCCGGGGCCGAACAGGTTGTCCTTCGCGTCGAGCATCCCCCCGGGCATGGCGACGGTGAGCAGTGCCTGACGCAGGGCAGGCGTGTCGGTCGCGAACGGTGGCAGGTGGGGGAACATCCGACCGAACGTCGCGGCCGGCGTGTAGCCGGCACCTCCCATCGGACAGCCACCGGAGGTTGCCATCGCTGTCGCGGCAGCTGCTGCGCTGGCGGGTCCAGCTCCGGCGCCGAGCCCGAGGCCGGCCAGGGCAGCCGCCCCCAGGCCGGTGACACCCGCTTTGAGCATCGTGCGACGAGTGACGGAGGTGGAGGTCGGTGCTGGCTCGAGGCTCATGACGGTGACGCCTTTCCCGTGCGGCCGTGATCGAGTGGTGGTGGGAGCATCTGCTCCGCACCTGGGTCGGTCGGCGAGTCGCGAACCGAGCTCGGATTCACGTGGGGATCAGCTGCTCGACCCGGATCAGGCGACCACAGTCCGCCACTGACTAATGGTGTTCTAAACCTCGAACGCCATTAGGGAAACACTGATCGCCTGCGACGTCAAGGTGCGCTACGCGGCCAGCGGTCTGATCGGGACGGTTGGCCCCCAGCGGGTAGCGCAGGCTCGGGCGTACTGCCCGGCGAAGGCGTGGAGCAGGACGAAGCGTGGGATGGCTGGCACGTTGCCGACCACGATCGTGTAGCCGGCGGGGTCGATGCTGTCGATCAGCCAGTGACCCTCGTGGCCGAGTTCGGTCTTGGACTTGGTCTTGACATAGTGCTCCTGGTTGAAGCTCTCCCAGCGGGCGTGCGAGAGGGTCCTGGAGACGACGGGCATCATCTCGGTCTCCTCGCGGTACAGGTGGGGGTCGAGTACCGCGCGCAGCGACGCCAGTGCCTCGACCAGGCCGGCGCGGGCCGGATCGGCTCCGTCGTCGGCGTAGCGGCGGGTCGCCAAGCGCAGCCCCTCGATCTTGGGCGCGATCTGGGCATGCTCGTGCTCCATCTGATCGAGGAGGTCACCAGCTGAGGGGTCCAACGAACGCATCATCGGCCACAGACCAGCGTCCTCGCCTTCGTGGTGGCCGTGCAGGAAGTCCATCATCCAGATCAGGTGCCCGGCGAGAGCCGTCCGCTGCATCTGAGCCGGTGGGTGTTGCGTGGTGAGAGCCGTCGTCGTCCGGGTCAAGTCGCGGCGCAGGGCCGAGTGGACGATGCCCATCATGCGGGTGTCCGCCGGTGCGTTCGGATCGGTCTTCATCGCAGTCCTACCAATCTGTTAGGAGTTCGGGATCTCGCGCTCCAACATCTCTGCCACCCACCTGCGGTACTGCTTGATGCTCCAGCCCGACACTTCGACGAGCAGCAGGTAGACCTCCACGCTGAGCAGCGCCCACAGGCTGTCGCGCTCGAGCCGAGTGGGCTTGCGACCCATGACGGCGGCGGCACCGGCGGCGATGTCGAGGCGGATGCGCTCGCGGGCGGCTCGCAGCATCTCCGCGATGACCGCGTCGGTCGGGGCCGCCTCCCGCAGCACCTTGGCGAAGCCCGAAGTCCGTTGGTTCACCTCGGTCAGCAGCGTGGCTGCGGCCGCGATCCGGTCGGCACGGGAGCCCTGCGCGAGGGCCGCGAACTCGGGACGCTCGGCCAAGGACACGGGGGCGTCGTCGCCGACGACAGCGACGTCCATCGCCCGCCGGAGGAGGCCGGTCTTCGACGAGAAGTGCGCGTACACCGTCTCGGTAGCTACTCCTGCCTCGCGCGCGACATCGCGCATGCCGGTGGCCGACCATCCATTCGCGGTGAACAGCCGGGTGGCCGAGTTGATGATCTCGGCCCGGGTCTCCTCTGCCTGTTGCGCGCGGCGCGGCGAGCGGTATTGCCGCGCCGCGTCGTCGGCCGGGCTGGCTGGATCTGAAGGCACGTCGGAATCCTAGTACCCGGTTAGATTCACTACAAGCCCGTCCTAGAAATGTGGTGAACCGGTCGGAGGCGGACCCTTTCGCGGTGGTGATGACACCGGCGCTGGGATCGCGGCGAGGACTGCGCCAGGCCGCGATGCGGCGAAGCCGGGTCGACAGTCCGGGCAGAGCCGTCGTAGTCATTGGGCTCGCCGCCGTGTGCCAACGAAGTGAGAGCTGCTACTTCACACCCCGAGTGAGCGCCCCGGCTGTGGTCCCCCATCCCGCAATCGCTCTGGTTTCGGAGTACGAGTTCCGTTGCCCGTCGAGATGGCCTGCGGCCGTGGCGATGACCGGTGACCCGGACGGCCCGCTGGGGGTCCTCGGCTGAACCGGGACCAGTTGGCGCAGGGAAACGTCGGTGGGCGTGAAGGGCCTTCCACTTCCGTGGAATCGGTGCTTTCATGAACAAGTCGGGCTGTCGCCCGGCGTCGTTGCCCCGGACCCGGCGGCGCATCCTCGGTCGATGTCGCTTCAGGATCAGGTCCCATGTCCGGCATTCACGCTCACGCCACGAGCGCAGCTCCACCCATCTGGAGCGCGCCCGAATGTAGCGACGATCCCGTCAACATTCAGATCAGCGTCCACCGTCGGCCCGCTGACCTGGCCGCGGTGTTGGCGCCCCAGCACAACACTGCGGAGAGATCTTCCGAATCGATGCGGATCGCTTCGGTCCTGATCGGTGAACCCGACGAGGACGTCAGCAACTACCACAGTCACTTGCTGAGGTGCCGCGTCTACGAGGTCTTCGAAACCTGGCAGGTGGACCTGGCCAAAGCGATGGCCCCGCGGGTAGACCTCATCATCTGCGACCTCTCGCCGAACTCGATCGGTTCCGATGCGCTCGACCTGATGCGATGGGTCCGAGACGACGACCTTCTGCGCTGGACGGCTGTGGATGGCTCGAGCCCACGAGCTCTCGGTCGACCCGAGCGAGAACGTGGACGCCGGTTACGCGGCTCGGATCCGGAGCGAGCGAACAGCTGCTCACAGGACGGGTTCACCAAGTCCAGTCCGAGCATGACCGGTTGACAGCACAATCACACGAGAGGCACTGCCATGAGTGACCAAGACAAGGATCGGGCCGACGCAGCGAAGCTGCCCGAGGGTGACGTCGTCGCTGTTCTGCTGACGCAGCACGCGACCGTTCGCGACATGCTCGACCAGGTCAAGAACAGCACCGGAGATCAACGCCAACAGGCCTTCACCGCCCTCGCCGGCCTCCTCACGGCGCACGAGACCGCCGAGAGGTCCGTGATCCGACCCGTCACCGAACAGACAGCCGGCGCTGCGGTCGTCGAGGCGCGTAACGCCGAGGAAGCCCACGCCGACGAGGTAGTCGCGAAGCTGAAGACACTGGACGTGACCAGCGGTGACTTCGAGACCCAGTTCGCCGAGTTCACCCAAGCCGTCTCCGACCACGCCGAGGCCGAGGAGCACGAGGAGTTCCCCACGATCATCGCCAACCGTTCAGAGGAGGAGCGCCACGCCCTGGGCCACCAGTTCCTGACCGCGTTCGCGGAGGCGGGCGGCACTCGATAGTGTCCGTGGA
This sequence comes from Candidatus Nanopelagicales bacterium, assembly GCA_017882705.1. Lineage (GTDB taxonomy): Bacteria > Actinomycetota > Actinomycetes > S36-B12 > CAIYMF01 > Longivirga. Next base: position 21,798 of record JADGOZ010000117.1, read on the forward strand.
CGAATCCGATCCTGAGGCCCCCGACTCGAAGTCGGCGCCCCCGCAAGGTGGGAAGGTCGCAGCCCACCGCCCCAGCTCGGACCGTTCGCGGGTCGATACGACCGTTGCGGGGAGCCCGAGGGGCTTCCGGGCGCTGCTGCACGTCATGGGCCCGGGGTTGGTCACGGGGGCCTCCGATGACGACCCATCGGGGGTGGCGACCTACTCCCAAGCGGGCGCACTGTTCGGGCTGGGCCTGTTGTGGGTGTCCTTGGTGACGCTGCCACTGATGGCCGGGGTGCAGGAGATCTGTGACCGCACGGCCCTGGCCACCGGCCGCGGTCTCGGAGAGTTGGCGGCGGAGAAGTACCGGGGAAAGGCCCGACCCATCCTGGTGGTGCTGATCGCCGCGCTGATCATCGCGAACACCCTGAATATCGCCGCTGACCTGGTCGCCATCGGAAGCGGGATGAACCTGCTCCACGCCGGACCGACCTGGATCTGGGCCCTCATCGCGGGCGCGCTGATCACTGCGCTGGTGACCTTGGGCAACTTCGTTCAGGTCGCCCGGGTGTTCAAGCTCATCTGCCTGTCCCTGTTGACCTACATCGCGGTCCTGTTCGTGGTCCACGTCGACTGGCGGCAGGTGGCGATCCACACCCTCGTGCCCCACATCGAGTTCTCCAGCGCGTTCATCGCCCTCCTCGTCGCTGTGCTGGGCACCACGATCAGCCCGTACCTGTTCTTCTGGCAGTCCGCCCACCGACTCGAGGAGATGCGCGACGAACCCGAAGGCGGCGACCAGCCGATGCCGCTCGCGCGCCGGAGCAATCGGGGTGCGGCCCGGAAGGAACGCAACAGCCGCATCGACGTGTTCTTCGGGATGACCTTCTCCAACGTGGTGATGTTCGCGATCATCGTCGCCACCGCCGCGACACTGCAGGGCAAGACGATCACCAGTGCCGCCGACGCCGCAGCCGCTCTGCAACCAGTCGCCGGGCAGTGGGCCGAAGAACTCTTCGCCCTCGGATTCATCGGAACCGGGATGCTCGCCGTCCCCGTTCTCGCCGGCTCCGGCGCGGTCGGGATGGCCGGACTGCTCGGCCAACGCTGGGGCTTCTCCCGATCAGTGCGCAAAGCACCCGTGTTCTACGGCCTCGTCGCCCTGGGAACCGTCGGCGGCACCGTACTCAGTCTCACCACCAGCAACCCGATCCAGCTCCTCGTGGTCGTAGCCGTCATCAACGGGATCGCCGCCGCACCCTTCCTGCTCCTGGTCATGCTGATCTCCCGCGACCGCAAGATCATGGGCGAGTACCGCAACGGCCGGCTCGCAACCTCGATGGGCTGGGCCGCCTTCACCCTCATGGCAGCCGCCGCTTTCACCCTCATCGCCCAAACCCTCCACCACTGACACACCAGTACGCCGCAGGGTGAGGCAAAGGCGACCGGGTCTGGGGCGGGTGCGGGAGCCCGCTGTACTGCCTCACGGCGTCGGCGAGGTCCAGAACGGGATCTGGGAAGGCAGCTGAGGTGGTCGCGAGACGGTCACAAGGAACCCCGCGCGCAACTGGTCACCGTGATGTGCGGAGCGAGCGGAGCGTTCATAGACTCGACGGCGACAGCCAAACCGGGCCGCGACCAGTCGACGGTCTCAACCACGTCGACGCTTCACCTGATCCGCAGGGGTGCCTCCTCAGCCGATCGCCATACCGAAGAAGTGCCCTACGGCATAGGTGAAAGCAAGGCCTACGGCCCCACCGATGACGATGCGCAGCACGGCGATACGCGGGGGGCTCCCGCCGATCCGCGCGCTCGCGGCACCTGCGGCCCCCAGCGCGAACAGGACTGCCACGACAGTCACCGGCAGGCGCAGGGACTGCGGCGACATCATGATCGCCAGAAGCGGGAGCAGGGCACCCAGCGTGAACGCCAACGCGGACGCCATCGCGGCCTGCAGCGGGCTCGCCGTGTCGTGTGGGTCGAGGTTGAGCTCCGCGTCGAGGTGGGCCGCCAGTGCGTCGTGTGCCATCAGCTCCGCCGCGACGGTCGCTGCCGTCGCCTCGGTAAGCCCTTTGGCCCGGTAGATGGCAGCGAGCTCGAGCTGCTCGCCGTAGGGCGAGTCCGCGAGCTCCTGCTTCTTCAGGTCAACTATGGCGTGCTCACTGTCGCGCTGGCTGCTGACCGAGACATACTCGCCTAGAGCCATCGACACCGCGCCCGCGACCAGGCCGGCGGTGCCGGCGGTGAAGATCGCCCCTCGGGACGACGTCGCGCCGGCGACGCCGACGACGATCCCGGCCACCGAGACGATGCCGTCGTCGGCACCGAGGACGCCCGCACGCAGCCAGTTCATCCGCTCGGCACGCCCCAGCGTATGCGGTTCGGGCTTGATACGCGGTGCGTCCTCCGTCATCGGGCTTCCCCGTCCTCGTGGATCTAGTCGTGCGAGACCGTCCTGCCTCTGAACCGGCCGTGGGGCGGCATGAGCCCCGACGGACTGATGCCGAACACCACTAGCTGAGGTGGTGCGGCTCCACCGGGCTCTTGTGGTGGTCGTCGGCCCCGACGCTGGCACCGTGGACGATGCGTGAACGGCGCCCTGGGTCGGTCGGTAGCACCTGGATCACGATCGACTTCGACGTCGGGCAGTTGCTGCCTTCGGCTGTTGAATCGAGCGGCACCAAGGCGTTGACTTCCGGGTAGTACGCGGCGGCACAGCCGCGGGGCGTGGGGTAGGCGACGAGGGTGAAACCTGTCACGACCCGCAGCGAACCGTCGTCGCTCCTGTGTACCAGGTCGACGTCTTGTCCAGCCTGAAGCCCGAGTGCCGTGATGTCGTCGTCGTGCACCATGACGACCATGCGACTGCCTGATAGCCCCCGGTAGCGATCGTCGTGTCCGTAGATCGTGGTGTTGAACTGGTCGTGGCTGCGCAGCGACTGCAGGAGCAGGTGACCCTCGGGAACGTCGAGCACTCCCATCGGGCTCACGGAGAACACCGCGTGCTTGCTGTCTGTGTCGAAGATGCGCGAGTCTCGTGGCGGATGGGGGAGCACGAACCCGCCCGGGCGCGCCACCTTCTCGGCATAGGCCGCGCAGCCGGGCACGACGTGAGCGATGTGTTCGCGGATCCGGTCGTAGTCACAAGCCATGGCATCCCAGTCGATCGACGAGCCGACCGGGCCGGGACCAAGGACGGCCGAGGCCATCGCGCAGACGATGGCAACCTCGGACCGCAGCGCACCGCTGGCCGGCGCGAGACGACCTCGCGACAGGTGTACCGCTGACATCGAGTCCTCGACGGAGACGGCCTGCTCCACACCCGCTCGGACGTCGCGCTCGGTGCGACCCAGCGTCGGCAGGATCAGCGCCGTGCCACCGCACACGACGTGAGAGCGGTTCAGCTTCGTCGAGATCTGGACGGTGAGCGCGGCGCGCCGCAGGGCCGTCTGTGTGACCTCGGTGTCGGGGGTTGCCGACGCGAAGTTGCCGCCGAGGCCGACGAACACCTTGACCTGTCCGTCGCGCAGACCGCGGATCGTGTCGACGACATCGAGACCGCGCTCTCGCGGTGGCTCGAAGCCGAACTCGTCACGCAGAGAGTCCCCGAAGTGCTCCGGCAGCTTCTCCCAGATCCCCATCGTGCGGTCACCCTGCACGTTGGAGTGCCCGCGCACCGGACAGAGACCGGCACCGGGCTTCCCGATGTTGCCCTGCGCCAGGACGACGTTGACGATCTCCTTGATCGTGGCGACCGCGTTGCGATGCTGGGTGATACCCATGGCCCAGCAGACGACGGTCTTCTTCGAGCGCACGAACATCTGGGCTGCCTGCTCGATCTGCAGTCGGGTGAGACCGGTCGAAGCGACGACGTCGTCCCAGTCGAGGGCGCGGACGTGTGCCGCCCAGTCCAGGAACCCGACCGTGTGCCGCTCGATGAAGTCGAGGTCGAGCACCGTGCCCGGGCCACCATCGCGTGCGGCGTCGTCCTCCGCCTGGACGAGGAGCGCACCGATCGCTTGGAACAGGGCGAGGTCGCCGTTCACACGGATCGGCAGGTGCAGGTCGGCGAGCGCCGTGCCGATGCCGGAGACACCTCGCGGCGTCTTCGGGTTGCGGAAGCGCAGCAGCCCAGCCTCCGGGAGTGGGTTCACGGCGAGGATCGTCGCACCGTTCTTCTTCGCGATCTCGAGCGCGGTGAGCATCCGAGGATGGTTGGTGCCGGGGTTCTGGCCGCAGATGACGATGAGCTCCGCGTCATGCACGTCCTGCAGCGAGATGCTGCCCTTGCCGATCCCGATCGTTTCCGCCAGCGCCACCGACGTCGACTCGTGACACATGTTGGAGCAGTCCGGGAGGTTGTTCGTGCCGAAGGCGCGCACGAACAGCTGATAGGCGAAGGCAGCCTCGTTCGAGGCCCGGCCGCTCGTGTAGAACACGGCCTCGTCGGGAGACGCCAGTGCGTTCAGGTGCTCCGCCAGGAGGAGGAAGGCCCCCTCCCACGTGATCGGTCGGTAGTGGGTGTCGCCCTCAAGGCGGACCATCGGTTCGGTCAGCCGGCCCTGCTGCCCGAGCCAGAACTCGTCGCGGGTATCGAGGTCCGCGAGACTGTGCCGCTGGAAGAAAGTCCGGTCAATGCGCGACGTGGTCGCCTCGTTCGCCACCGCCTTGGCACCGTTCTCGCAGAACTCTGCGACACTGCGCACCTCGGGGTCAGGGTCGGGCCACGCGCACCCCATGCAGTCGAACCCGTCCGCCTGGTTGAGCCGAGCCAGGGTGCGCCCGGTGCGCACGACGCCCATGGAACGCACCGTCCGGTCGGTGAGCACGGCGATCGCAGGGAGCCCGACCGACGTCCGCTTCGGCGTCTCCTGGCGGACGTCAGCGGTCGCCTCGGCTCCCCACGGTGGCGGTGAGGTCATCAGGGTCGGGTGAGTTCGGTGACGTTGCTGGGGTCCAGGACGAC
>JADGOZ010000118.1 GCA_017882705.1 Candidatus Nanopelagicales bacterium
CACGAGGATCGGGGCCTGGTTTGCACCGGCACCGTAGGTGGTGCCGATGTTCGCGTCGAGCACCACGGGCAAGCCGATGAGCGACCTGGCGAGGCCTTCGGCGGCGTTCGGGTCGAGGATCGACATGGTGTTGAACGACGCGACACCCTCGGGCATGACCAGCGGGCGGTTGGAGCCGTCGAGGCTCGAGGCGATCCAGAACCACGTCGAGGGGTGCATCAGGATCGTGTCGGGCGACTTGAACCGGTTCTTGGCCACCGTGCTGATGGCCTGGCCCACGGGGGCGCACACGGCCGATGTGTGGTAGTTCGGTTCCGTTCTCGACGATCGGATCTAGATGATCGAGTGACCATGACCACGGGTCGGGCCACTTGATCCGTGGGTCGATGGGTTGCCCGCACAGGTGGCACACCCACGGATAGACGCGCTTGGCCTGTGCACGCAGGCGGTCCCACCCACTGCCGTAGCCACGCTCGTGTCGTGATGCTAGGCGCGTCATAGGAATACCTGGGTGTGTTGCGGGCAGGGGTGGGCCACATCTACGACACCCCCCTAGGGGTGTTGGCGCCCGTCACAGCCCGTCCGGCCAAGGCCAAAAGTGGCTCGACGAGGTCACGGCCGCGGTCGTGACCGGGCAGTACATCGACCCGAAGGCCGGCCGCACCAGGGTCCGCGACTACGCGAAGACGTGGGAGGCGCAGCAGATCGGCCGCGAGGCGACGGCGAGCATCGTCGACAACGCGCTCCGGCTGCACCTGCTCCCGGCGCTGGGGGACAGGCCGCTGGCCTCGATCCGTCCGAGCGACGTACAGAGCCTCGTGCGACGCCTGTCGGATGCCGGGATGGCTCCGGGGTCGGTGCGCAACGTGTACGACGTCACGGCCCGCCTGTTCAGCTCGGCCGTCGAGGACCGACTCGTCGCGTCGACACCCTGCCGGCGCATCACGCTGCCGCGATCCGACGAGGTCGGGGTCGCCCCTCCGTCGCTCGAGCAGGTCGTCACGATCGCGGAAGCCGTGCCAGCGACGTACAGGGCGCTCGTGGTCTTCCTGGCGGGCTCAGGGCTGCGCATCGGGGAGGCGCTGGGCCTCCGGGTCTCCGACGTCGACTTCCTACGTCGTACCGTCCGCGTCGAGCGTCAGCGGCTCCAGTCCGGCGACCTCGGCCGGACGAAGACGGCGAAGTCGGTCCGCACGGTGCCGCTCGGCCGGGTCGTCGTCGCCGAGCTCGCCGAGCACCTGGGCGACGACCGGGACCGGGAGTGGCTGTTCGTCACCGAGGCCGGGGAGCCACTGCGCTACAGGGAGTGGAAGAAGCTCTGGCGCGGAGCTGCGCCGGCCGACCTCACGACGCACGACCTCAGGCACTTCTACGCGTCCGCGCTGATCGCTGGCGGGGCGTCGGTGAAGCAGGTCCAGACGGTGCTCGGGCACTCGTCCGCGGTCATCACGCTGCGGACCTACGCCCACCTCTGGCCAGGAGACGAGGACCGCACCCGGTCCGCAGGACGCCACGCTGGGCGTCCTGCGGACCGGGTGCGGACTGGACGAGCAGGAAGGGGGTTCCGTCGCAGGTCAGTGACCTGGAAGGCTCCCTAGGCCTTCTTGGTCTCCCAGAAGATCTCGGCGATCTCGTCGATCTTCGCGATCAGGTTGTCGGCGACCGCGACGTCGAGCGAGCCCTTCGTCCCACCGGCGCCGGCGAGCTTGGTGGCGTCGTTGAACAGGGTGTTGAGCTGCGGGTACTTCTCGAAGTGCGGGGCCTTGAAGTAGTCGGTCCACAGCACCCAGAGGTGGTGCTTCACCAGGTCGGAGCGCTCCTCCTTGATGGCGACCGCGCGGCCCTGGAAGACCGGGTCGTCGGAGGCGTGGTACTTCTCGATGCAGGCCTTGACGGACTGGGCCTCGATCTTGGCCTGCGCGGGGTCGTAGACGCCGCAGGGCAGGTCGCAGTGGGCGTGGGCGGTGATCGTCGGTGCGAACAGACGGCGCATCATGGGGAACCTCTCGTCGTGGCACGGGTCAGATGGAGCCTCTCCGCGACACTACCCCCGACGTTCGGGTCGAGCACCAGAGAGGTCGTGACGGGATGCCGGAGGGGCTCGTGCCGCTGGGTGGGCGCTCGACGCTGCTCCGCGTGGCCGTCGCGGGCGCATCGATGGAGCCGACGCTGCGCGACGGCGACTGGCTGGTCTGCCGGCGGGTCGTCCGCAGCTCGGACGTGCGTGCGGGCGACGTGGTCGTGCTCGAACGCCCGGACCGTCCCGGTCTGCTGGTCGTGAAGCGTGTCGTGCGCCGAGAGGGTCATGGCTGGTGGGTCGAGGGGGACAACGCCGTGGCCAGCGACGACTCCCGCCTCTTCGGTCCCGTCGCCGAGCCTTTCGTCCTCGCGCGCGTGCTCGCGCGCTACTGGCCGCGACCTGGACGTGTCTGACCGCTGCGGAGGTGCCCCCGTGATCTCGTGGGGCAGGTTGTGTCAGGATCACCGGGTCGGGTGATCCCCGGCTCGCAGCCAGACTCGGACGCGCGACCCGCTGGACGCCCGGGATCGACCGCAGTCCCTCTCTGCTCCCTTCTCCTAGGACGTCCCTGTGCACACCGGCCACGACCCCGCCGACCACGACCACTTCGCCGCCTACGACGAGGACCCGGCGTTCCCGCTGCACGTGCGCGGCAAGATCGAGGTCCGCCCGACCGTCCGCGTCCGCGACAACGCCGGACTCGCCCTGGCCTACACACCCGGAGTCGGCCGGGTCTCGCAGGCCCTGGCAGCCGACCCGTCGCTGGCCTGGCGCTACACCTGGAAGTCCAACGCGGTCCTCATCGTGACCGACGGCACCGCCGTGCTGGGGCTGGGTGACATCGGGCCCGTCGCCGCGCTGCCCGTGATGGAGGGCAAGTCCCTGCTCTTCAAGGAGTTCGGAAACATCGACTGCGTGCCCATCTGCCTGGACACCACCGACGTCGACGAGATCGTCCGCACGGTGGCCCACATCGCCCCGGCGTACGGCGGCATCAACCTCGAGGACATCAGCGCACCTCGGTGCTTCGAGATCGAGCGCCGGCTCCAGGAGATCCTCGACATTCCGGTCTTCCACGACGACCAGCACGGCACGGCGGTCGTCGTCACGGCGGCGCTCGAGAACGCCGCGAAGGTCACCGGGCGCGAGCTCTCGGACATCCGGGTCGTCATGTCGGGTGCCGGCGCCGCGGGCGTCGCGATCGCCAACATGCTGCTCGCGGCGGGGGTCGGCGACGTGTCGCTGAGCGACCGGGTCGGCGTCATCGGCAAGCACCGCACCGACCTCACCGACGTCAAGGCCGACCTCGCCGAGCGCACGAACCGTCTGGCGCTCACGGGATCGCTGTTCGACGCGATGCGCGGAGCCGACGTGTTCGTGGGCGTCTCGTCGGGCACCGTGCCGGTCGACGTCGTGCGCACGATGGCACCCGAGGCGATCGTGTTCTCCCTCGCGAACCCCAACCCGGAGATCCACCCCGACGTCGCGCACGCGGCGGGTGCGGCCGTGGTCGCGACCGGGCGCAGCGACTTCCCGAACCAGATCAACAACGTGCTCGCGTTCCCGGGGATCTTCCGCGGCGCGCTGGACTACGGCGCGAAGCGGATCACCGAGGGCATGAAGCTCGCGGCTGCCGACGCCATCGCCGGCCTGGTCGGCGACGAGCTCGCCCCGGACTACGTCGTGCCCGACCCCTTCGACCCACGGCTGTCCGCGACGGTCGCGCACGCGGTCGGCATGGCCGCGATCCATGACGGCGTGGTCCGTCGCGGGTAGCCTCGACCCGTCGGCGAAGGCGCCGGGAGCAGTGTCGCCGAGGATCCGAGGAGGTGTGCCGTGGCCCGCGTACGCGTGCACAGCATGGTGGTCTCTCTCGACGGCTACGCCGCCGGGCCCGATCAGTCGGTCGATGCTCCCTTCGGCGTGGGCGGGTCGGCGCTGACCGACTGGTTCTGGGACACGCGCTTCGGCCGCGCCATGATCGGCCAGGAGGGCGGCGCGGAGGGTGTCGACGACGCCTGGCTCGCCCGTGGCGTGGTCGGCGTCGGCGCGACGGTCATGGGGCGCAACATGTTCGGACCGGTGCGCGGGCCGTGGCCGGACGACTCCTGGCGCGGGTGGTGGGGGGAGGAGCCGCCGTACCACCACCCCGTGTTCGTGCTCACCCACCACGCACGACCGCCTCTGGAGATGACGGGGACGACGTTCCACTTCGTGACCGACGGGCTGGAGTCCGCTCTCGCGCAGGCGGCCGACGCCGCGGACGGTCTCGACGTGCGGGTCGGCGGGGGAGTGTCGACGGTGGCCGCGGCGCTCCGCGACGGGCTGGTCGACGAGCTCCACCTCGCGATCGTGCCGGTGCTGCTGCGCGGCGGCGAGCGGCTCTACGACGACCTCGGCCCGTGGCCCGAGGGTTACGGGTGCGTGGAGACGGCCGCCGGCGAGGGCGCGCTGCACGTGCGGTTCGAGCGCTCGGCGTAGGCCGCGGGCCGAGAGCGGCGAGCCGGAGGCGCCCGGCCGCGGCCGCGGGTACTGTCGAATCATGTTCGCCGTCACCGCCACGTCCTTCGACCCGACGAACCCGCTCGCGGGCCTGACCCTCGGCGAGGTGCCCGACACGGTGGTTCCCGAGGGCTGGACGCGCGTGCGCGTGCGGGCCGCCGCCCTCAACCACCACGACCTGTGGACCCTCAAGGGCGTCGGGCTGAAGGCGGAGCGGCTGCCGATGATCCTGGGCACCGACGCCGCGGGCGTGCTCGACGACGGCACCGAGGTCATCGTGCACAGCGTCATCGGCGACCCGGTCGCGGGAGGCGGCGACGAGACGCTGGACCCGGGACGCACGCTGCTCTCGGAACTGCACCCCGGAACGCTCGCCGAGACCGTGGCCGTGCCCGCACGCAACGTCGTGCTCAAGCCTGAGGAGCTCACCTGGGCGGAGTCCGCCTGCCTGCCCACGGCGTGGCTCACCGCCTACCGCATGCTCGCGACGAAGTCGGCGCTGCGCGTCGGTGACACCGTGCTCATCCAGGGCGCCGGCGGGGGTGTCGCGACCGCGGCGATCCAGATCGCCGACGCGATGGGCTTCCAGGTGTGGGTCACGAGCCGCGACGAGGCCAAGCGCGACCGGGCGATCGAGCTCGGTGCCGACGCCGCCTTCGAGACCGGCGCACGGCTGCCCGCGCGGGTCGACGCCGTGATCGAGACCGTCGGTGAGGCCACCTGGGAGCACACGCTGCGTTCCCTGCGGCCGGGTGGGACCGTCGTCGTCTCGGGAGCCACGAGCGGCATGAACCCGCCGGCCGACCTCGCGCGGGTGTTCTTCCTGCAGCTGGCCATCGTCGGCTCGACGATGGGCACGCGCGACGAGCTCGACGCCCTCGTCGCACTGCTGGTCGACACCGGCGTACGGCCGACGGTCGACGCGACCTTCGCGCTGACGGACTCGCGCTCCGCGTTCGAGCGGCTGGCGTCAGGCGACGTCGTCGGCAAGCTGGTGCTGACGAGCAGCTGACGCCCGGCGGGGAGTCAGCCGCCGCTGCTGTCGCCCAAGGCGCTGTGCGCGAAGGGGTCGGTCGCCTGCGTGGGCGGGTGCGGCGCCGTGTCGGGCATGATCGCGAAGCCCGGCTCGAACTGGACCAGCATCCCCGCGAGGGCCTGGAGGACCGTCGGGTCCCCGTCGAGGACGGCGGTCCCGCCGGCGACCTGCTGGTGCAGCGGTGCCGCCCCGGTCATGGCGCGCTCGAGGTCGGACCTGGTGATCGTGATGGTCAGGTCCGCGTCGTCGGCGAGGAAGCCCTGAAGGCTGGTGAGGGTGCCGTTGCTCAGCTCCACGACGAAGGTCTCGCCGTTGTCCGGGGTGATGAGGTTGATGAGGAAGGCAGCATCGCCGGCGAGGGCCGGGTCGAGGCGGATGCCGAGGAAGTCGAGGAACTGCAGCGTGCTCAGCGCCCGGACGAGGTCGGGACCGGTGGACTTGGGGGTGGCTCCGGTGGGGATCCCGGAGCGCAGCTCGAGGGCCGCGGCGAGGAAGCTGTTACGCACGCTGGGGCTCTCCTGCTGGTAGCCGACCTGCTCGAAGGCGTCGGCGAGCAGCAGTCGCCCGGTGACGTGGTCGGGCTCGGCGTGGACGAGCTTGTTGAGGATCTCGATGGCGAGCAGGTGGTCGCCATCGGCGAGGAGGGTCCCGGCGCGGGACGCGATGGCGTCCGCCCCGCCCATCATCTCGACGAACAGCGGGGCCGACTCCCTCGGAGCGAGCGGGATGAGCGTGGCCGGATTCCCGTCCCAGTAACCGAGGTAGCGGTTGATCACCGCGCGGGAGTTGTGCTCGACGGACCCGTGGTAGCTGCGGGCGGCCCACTGGCGCTGCAGCGAGTCCGGGACCCGGTAGACCCGGTGGATCTCGTTGATCGTGACGCCCTGGTTGGCCAGGTGCATGACCCCGTTGTTGAGGTGCGCGTACGTGTCGCGCTGCACCCGCATGACTTCCTGGATGCGGTCGTTGCCCCAGCGCGGCCACGAGTGCGACGCGAACATCACCTCGGCGTCGCGACCGAACAGGTAGAGCGCCCTGTTGATCTGGCGCGACCACTCGAGGGCGTCGCGGACCAGTGCCCCGCGCAGGGTGTAGATGTTGTGGATCGTCCCGGTGATGTTCTCCGCGGCCCAGAACGCCTTGAGGTCGGGGAACCACGTGTTCATCTCCGCCGGAGCCTCGGTGCCCGGGGTGTTCTGGAACACCATCCGGACACCGTCGATCGTGAGCTCCTCGATGTCCTCGACGATGTCGATCGTCGGTGCGATCAGACCTGACGATCCCGCGGCGACCGCCTTGCCGATGGCCTGGTCGACGTGCCCGAACGGGCTGCGGTCCAGCAGCGATCCGTACTGGTAGAACATCCGCCGGTTCATCGCGTTGCCCGCGTAGACGTTCTCCGCGACGGCGTGCTCCAGGAACCCGACCGGCGCGATCACGGGGACCTTGCCGCTACGGACGTCCGCTTCGTCGACGACTCCGTGGACGCCGCCGAAGTGGTCGCCGTGGGAGGGGGAGTAGACCACCGCGACCACCGGGCGGACCCCGAGGTGCTCGTTGACCAACGCCAGGGCGGCAGCGGCGGTCTCCTTGGCGGTCAACGGGTCGAACACGATCCAGCCCGAGTCCGAGCGCACGAAGGAGACGTTGGCGAGGTCGAACCCACGCACCTGGTAGATCCTGTCCGGCACGACCTCGTAGAGGCCGTACTCCATGTTCAGGACGGCCTGACGCCGCAGCGACGGGTGGATGGACTCGAAGTCCTCCCCGGACAGCAGGAAGTCGTACGCGCCCAAGTCCCACGCCACGTTGCCCGCCTCGGCCATGATCTGCCGATAGGCGGGAGCCGCGAGGAAGCCACGGTGCGCCTCCTCGAAGTCGCGCTCGTCCTCGAACGGAAGCCGGGCGCGAGCCGCCGCCCACGCCGCGATGGTGGCCACCGAGGCCTGCTTGCCGAGCTCGTGGAAGTGCTCGTACGACACGTCGCCCTACCTTCATGCGTCACGGACAGGATGCCGAGAAGACGGACCGGTGCACCACCCTAAGGGTGCTCGCTTCTGGGGTGGCGTCCTGCCAGCATGGGCACTCCCGGGTGCTCGGCCCGTGTGACTGTGCTCAGCCGTCGGAGGTCCCTGTGTCCTATGTCGTCGACTTCGTCGTCGTCTCCACCGAGGGGCTGGAGTCGTCCCCCGTCGCGGAGGCGCTCGCCGGCCTGCGGGCCAACGAGGCCCGCTACTTCACGAACAAGTACGACCACGTCTTCACCGTCGAGCCCGCGAGCAAGGCCAAGAAGACCGTCGCCTGGGTGCAGCGCATCCTCGCCGACGAGCGCGACATCGTCATCGTCTCGACGCCCCTCGAGGCCACCGAGTTCGTCGCCGGTGGTATCCGGTTCGCCTACATATTCTACGAGTCCGGTCTGGCGATCAACGTGATGTACACGCTCGAGGACGCGGGCAAGCGGGCTGTCGGGTTCAAGCTGTCCGACGGGATGGACGTGCCCGACGAGCTCGCGTCACGGTTCAAGTTCGCGCGGCAGAAGTCGAAGCTGGCCGGGACGATCCGCGGCTCGTTCTTCGTGATCAAGGGCGAGTACTGAGCACGAGCGACGACGCCGCCGACCGACGGCCGGCGGCGTCGGCTCGAGGTCAGTCGATGGTGGCGATGATCTCGCCCTGAGCGACCTCCCCTTCCTCGTCGATGAGCGTGCGGAGCGTGCCGGCGACCGGGGCCTCGACGTCGACCGAGACCTTGTCGAGCATGAGCTCGGCGATCACCTGCCCCTGGGTCACCTGCTCCCCGTCGCGCGAGAACCAGGTGGCGACGACCCCGACCGCTCCCTCTTCCTTGGACACGATCGGGAAACGGATCTCCGTGCTCACGCGCGCACCAGCGACCGGATCGCGGCCTCGATGCGCTCACGGGTCGGAAGCGCCGCCTGCTCGAGCGACCGGGCATACGGCACCGGGACGTCGGGGTAGGTGACACGAGCGAACGGCGCCTTGAGCATGGTGGGGTCGTGCTCGACGATGGTGGCCGCCAGCTCGCCGGACAGTCCGAAGGACTTGTAGTCCTCGTCCACGACGAGCAGTCGTCCCGTCTTGGCCACTGACTCGAGCACGGCCTCACGGTCCAGGGGAATGACGCTCCGGAGGTCGATGACCTCAGCACTGATGCCCTCGCCGTCGAGCTTCTCCGCGACGTCCTGGCAGTGCTGCACCGACATCGAGAGAGACACCACCGTGACGTCACTACCGGGGTGCACGACGTTGGCCTTGCCGATCGGGACCGTGTACGCATCCTCGGGCACCGGCCCGATCGAGCGCGGGTTCTTGGCCATCCACGGCAGGCCCATGACTCCCTTGTGGAACATGTAGACGACGGGGCTGTCGTCGCGGATGGCGGAGATCATCAGTCCCTTTGCGTCGTACGGATTGCTCGGGACGACCACCTTCATGCCCGGCATGTGGGCGAACGAGGCCCACAGGCACTGCGAGTGCTGAGCCGCATCGTTGTATCCACCGCCCACGGCCATCATGAGCACCATCGGTACCTTGACGTTGCCGCCGGACTCGAAGTGGATCTTGGCCATGTGGTTGTAGATCTGGTCGAAGCAGACGCCGAAGAAGTCGACGAACATGAGCTCGACGACGGGGCGCAACCCCTCGGTGGCGGCACCGATGCCGGCGCCGATGAAGCCTGTCTCGGAGATCGGGGTGTCGATGATCCGGCTCGGGCCGAACTGGTCGATCAGCCCCCCGGTGGATCCGAAGATGCCGCCGTAGGCGCCGACGTCCTCGCCCATCACGAAGACGGAGTCGTCGCGCTCCATCTCCTGGGCGATGCCCTCGGAGAGAGCCTTCGCAGTCGACAGTCGGCGCGTGCTCGGCGCCACGGTCTCGGTCACGGTCATGTCGTCCCTCTCAGGCGAAGACGTAGTCGGACAGGGTGGACGGGTCGGGCACGGGTGACGCCAGCGCGAACGCGATCGCGGCGTCGACCTCCGCCTGCGCCTCTGCCTTGGCAGCTGCGACCCCGGCGTCGTCGAGCAGGCCCTCGGCTCGAAGCTTGGCCTCGTAGATCGGGATCGGGTCGTGCGACTCGGCGACAGCGAGCTCCGCACCGCGGTAGGCCTGGGCGTCACCTTCGAAGTGACCCCAGAGCCGGACGGTATGGATCTCGAGCAGGGTCGGGCCTTCGCCGGCACGCGCCCGAGCCACGGCCCGGCCGCAGGCGTCGGAGATCGTCTCGACGTCGTTGCCCTCGATGCGCTCGCCGGGGATGCCGTATGCGGCCCCGCGCGGAGCGTTGGACTTGATCGGCGTCGAGCTGTCGCGCGGCACGGAGATCGCCCAGTCGTTGTCCTCGATGATGAAGATGACCGGCAGCTTCCACAGCGACGCAAGGTTGAGCGCCTCGTGGAAGGCCCCTTGGTTCGCTGCGCCCTCGCCGGCGACCGCGACGGCCACGTTGTCGGTTCCCTTGCGGGAGAATGCCAACGCCTGCCCAACGGCAACGGGCATGCCCTCCGCGATGATGCCCGAGCAGGAGAAGTGCTGGGCGGGGTCGAACAGGTGCATGTGGCCGCCGCGGCCGCGACCGAGACCGTCCACCCGACCGTAGATCTCCGCGGTCATCCTGTGCATGTCGACGCCTTTGGCGAGGGCGAGGTGGTGCGGGCGGTGCGGGCCCGTGATCGCGTCATCGTCACGCAGGTGTGCGCACAGTCCGACGGCGACCGGCTCCTGCCCGGCGGCGAGGTGCATCTCGCCGGGGATCAGCCCGGCGCCGATGTCCCAGGCGGGCGTCTTGTCCGCGTGGTAGTTCCCGCGGATCGTCTCCTCGTAGGTGCGGATCCGCACCATCTGCCTGTAGAAACCCAGTCGCTGGGCACCGTCCATGACGCCTCCTCGTGTCGACGAGCTGACGGCGTCATTCAGCCGTGGCGGGTCGAGCCACGGCAAGGAGCGGGATTTCAGATGGTGATGCGCGCCCTCAGGCGAGCGCAAGGGCACGCTGGACGCGCCCGCCGGCCTCGGCGAGGGCATTGCTCGCGCGGGCCAGGTCGGGCCGTCTCGACAGCGTCGCGAACCCGATCGAGCCGATGACGTTCTCGGTCACGACCGGCCTGGCTGCGCACGCGATGCCGAGCGCGTACTCCTCGCGATCCGTGGCGAGGTGGACGCTGCCCTCGATCTGGTGTCGCAGCTCGCGACCGTCGACGACGGTGTTCGCCGTGAGCGCATGGAGCGGATGACGTGCCAGGTACTCCTCGCGCTCGTCGTCGGTGAGGTGGGCGAGGATGCACTTGCCGAGCGCCGTCGCGTGCGCGGCGTCATGGATGCCCACCCACAGATCGATGCGCGGGACCTTGGGGCTGTCGACGATCTCGGCGATGACGATCTCCCCGTCGTCATACATCGCGAGGTAGACCGGGCTGTGCAGCTCGTCGCGCAGCCACTCCAGCGCGGGGCGCGCCTGCGCGACCGCGCGAGCAGGACGGCCCTGGTCGAGGACGACCTCCATGCGGTGACCGAGGGTGTACGTGCCGTCGCCGAGGCGCTGGAGGTAGCCGTCGTGCACGAGGGTGCGCAGCAGGTGGTAGGTCGTCGGAAGTGCGATGTGGGTGCGGTGGGACAGCTCCTTGGCCGTGGCGCGGTCCTGGAGGTCCGACACCGCCTCGAGCAGGCGGAACGCTCGCTGCACCGACTGGATGAGCGTCGGGGCGGACTGCTGCGCCATGGGGTCTCCCAACGACGATCCGCCGCAGCGGGGGTGACGAACGGGATGTCGGCCCCAGCCGACCTGCGCAGGGTACGGCCCGCGAGTCTCCTGCGTCAGGCGATGCGCTCGAGCCGGTGGCCCCGTGCGAGCGGGTGCACGGTGAGCAGCTCGTCGATCGCGCCGGTCATGACGTCGGCGTCGGCGCCGTAGATGTAGGCGGCGGTCGTGTCCTGCGACTCCCAGAACCCCTGGATGACGCCGGTGCTGCCGAGCTCCTCGACGAGCTCGTCGAGGAACTCGTTCACGTCGAGCGTGGCGTAGACCTCGGGGGAGAGGCTGTTGCCGTCGAGGTAGAGCGCCAGGCCCTCCTTGGTGCCGACCTCGGACTCGAGGTCTCCGACCTCGACCATCGAGCCCTTCGGGGTGCCGAGCTCCTCCAGGAAGGCGACGACAGCGCCCAGCACCTCGGCCGGGTCGCCCACGGCCTCGGCTCGCACGGCACACGACAGCGGTTCGCCGAGCGGGCTCACGAGCGTGCCGGCCGCGAGGACCTTGCTGCCCGGGAAGCGGCGCTCGATCCAGTAGGCCAGCGGGTCCTCGAAGCGGTCGCCGCGCTGCACCGCGTGCAGGCGGGCGTTCAGCCTGACCTCGAGCGGCGTGGTCCCGGACATGGCGATCTCCCCTCCGTCCCCCCGCGCGTCATGCTGCCAGACGTCGGCGAACCAGGCGCGACGAGGCCGCGGGCTACTTCGCCGCGTCCCAGCTGCGCACGACCGACGTGTCCGCGACCAGGCGTACGCCGCTGCCCGCGCACCACCACGAGCCGGCGGAGCGCAGCGCCGACTCGACGACCTCGACCACGGTCGCGGACAGCTCGTCGGTGGTCTCCACGAGAAGCTCGTCATGCAGGCAGAGCACGATGCGTCCGTCGAGGTCGAGCAGGCCGGCCCGCACGGTCGCGGCCCAGGCCTTGAACAGCTCGGCGGCAGCGCCCTGCACGACGGCGTTGCGCGCGAAGCGGCCGTAGGAGTGCGCCATCGTCGAGTCGGGACCGGCCTCCTCGAGCGCGCGCTGCAGCGACGAGAGGCGCAGCAGGCGACCGCCGTAGGTCCGGAGGTCGACGCCACGCCGACCGGACTCCTCAGCGGCGCGGAGGAAGGCCATGGCCGTGGGATACGTGCGGTCCATGTCCTTGAGGGCGGCGCCCGCCGGACCGCTGGTCTGGCCGTACATCGCGGCCAGCACGGCGACCTTCGCGGTGGGACGGTCGCTGCCGAGCGCCTTCGCGACCGGTGCGTACATGTCGTCCTCGCGCGCGGCCGCGGCGAGCGCCCGGTCGCCCGCGACGGCCGCGAGCACGCGGGGCTCGATCTGCCCGAGGTCTGCCCGCACCAGGACGCGTCCTGGTGCCGGGCGCACGGCGCTGCGCAGCTCCGCCGGGAGGTTGTGCAGCCCGGACGACGCCGTCATGCGGCCGGCGCCCTCGCTCGCGCCCCACACGCCGCGGAGCCGGTCGTCGTCGCCGATGTCGCGCTCGAGCCACGGCCAGCCGTAGGTCGTCGCGATGCGCTCGCTCTTGCGCCAGGCGAGCAGCGCCGCGACGGCGGGCGAGGACTCGGCGTAGGGCTCCAGGCGCCATGAACGCGTGTCGGGCACGTCGATGCCGACGCGCGCGAGCAGGTCGCGGACGTTCGCCGGGTTGCGCAGGTCGACCGGCTCGCCGGGGAACTGCGACCACACCAGGGAGTCGCGCGCGTGACGTGATGCGACCTCCTCCGCCTCGCTGCGCGGCCGCGGTCCGACGGTCCCGGTGAGCAGGCCCTCGAGCACCGCGCGGTCGATGGGGAGGCCGTCGTGCTCGAGCTCGACCCCGAGGAGTGCGGCCATCGACTCGGACAGGGCGGTCAGGTAGGGCAGCGGTGAGGCTCCGGCCACGGCACGGTGGTCCGGCAGCCGGCGTACGCCGTCCTCCTGGATCCGCTGCGCGTCGAGGGTCAGGGATGCCCAGCGCACGGCGTGGCCGAGGTCGCCCGTCCAGGCCCCGCGGAGCCAGTCGCGGCTGAGCTGTCCGTCGGCGCGTACCGCGGCGGCGTCGTCGGCCTCGCCGGCGAGGTCGAGCAGGGTGAGCTCGCCCTCGGACAGCGGTGGCAGCTCGAGGTCGTGCGCGGCGGCCCAGGCCGCGCCCGCGTCGTCGCGGGAGATCCCGTGCAGCAGGCGGGCGACGGCGCCGACGTCCCAGCACGCGCGCGGTCGCACACCGCCGGCGACGAGGTCGGCCGCGGTCTCGCGCGCCGTCCACCAGACCCAGCGCGGGGCGAGCGACTCGACGTCGGCCACGACGGTCACCGGGTCGGGGGACCTGATCGCGCGGGTGCCACCATGCCAGGCGAGGCCGAGCCCGAGCCCGGGTGCGACGGCGAGGGCGAGCGGCGCGCCCGCGTGGACTCCCGCCGCAGCGAGCTCGTCGGTCAGCGCCACGCGGTCAGCGTCGCACGGCCGTCCGACGACGTCGGCACCGCGTCAGTCCTCGTCCGGGTCGTCGTCGTCGAGCCGCGCGAGCCAGACGGCGAGGCGCTCCACCGGCGTCTCGAACTCGGGGTTGAGGTCGACGAACGTGCGCAGCCGCTCGGCGAGCCAGAGGAACGTGACCTCCTCCTCGCCGCGTCGCGACTCGAGCTCCTCGATCCCGCGGTCGGTGAAGTACATCGGCTGCCCCTTCGCGCGCCGCGACTACGCGAACGCGGTCGCGACGATCTCGGCCTGCTCGCGCTCGTGCACCTTGTGCGTGCCCACGGCGGTGGTAGCCGCAGCGGGACGCGACACGCGACGCAGAGCGCGACCGTCGAGGGTGGGCAGGTTGAGCACGACGAAGGGCCACGCGCCCTGGTTGGCGGGTTCCTCCTGCACGTAGACGAGCTCGGCGTCGCTCGGGAAGGCCGCGAGCGCCGCGCTGAGCTCCTCGACCGGGAGGGGCGCCAGGCGCTCGAGCCGCACGATAGCGACGTCGGTGCGCCCGCTGCGCAGCCGCTCGGCGAGCAGGTCGTAGTAGATCTTGCCGGTGCAGACGAGGATCCGGCGTACTCCCCCGGCCGGGACGGTGCTGTCGCCGATCACCGGGCGGAAGGTGCCCTCGGTGAAGTCGGTGCGCGACGACGCCGCGGCCTTGAGGCGCAGCATCGACTTCGGCGTGAACACGACGAGCGGCTTGTGGTGCGGCGCCCTCGCCTGCCAGCGCAGCAGGTGGAAGTACGACGCCGGCGTGCTCGGCATCGCGACGGTCATGTTGTCCTGGGCGCACATCTGGAGGTAGCGCTCGATGCGCGCCGAGGAGTGGTCCGGTCCCTGCCCCTCGTAGCCGTGCGGCAGCAGCAGCGTGACGCCGGAGAGCTGGCCCCACTTCTGCTCGCCCGAGGTGATGAACTCGTCGATGATGGTCTGCGCGCCGTCGGCGAAGTCGCCGAACTGCGCCTCCCACAGCACGAGCACCTCGGGGCGGGCGACGGAGTAGCCGTACTCGAAGCCCATCGCCGCGTACTCGGAGAGCAGCGAGTCGTAGACGAAGAAGAACTGCCGGTTCTCGCGTTCGGCGAGGTACTTCAGCGGCGTGTGCTCCTCGCCGGTGACGCGGTCCACGATCACGGCGTGGCGCTGACCGAACGTGCCACGGCGCGAGTCCTGGCCGGCGAGCCGTACGCTGCGACCCTCCATCAGCAGCGAGCCGAACGCCAGCATCTCGCCGGTCGCCCAGTCGATCGTGCCGTCCTGCACGCTGTGCGCGCGACGGGCGAGCTGCAGGGCCAGGCGCGGGTGCACGATGAAGCCCTCGGGCATCTCGACCTGGGTCGCGACGATGCGGTCGACGGTCGCGTCGCTGATCGCCGTGTCGACGACGGCGGGGAACTCGGCCGGCTCGGGGTGCGACATCTCGTGCGGGTGGGCCATCGCGTCGCGAGTCTCGGTGAAGACCCGCTCGAGCTGCTCCTGGTAGTCGCGCAGCGCCGCCTCGGCCTCCTCGACCGAGATGTCGCCGCGGCCGATGAGCGCCTCGGTGTAGAGCTTGCGGGTGGAGCGCTTGGCGTCGATGAGGTTGTACATCAGCGGCTGCGTCAGCGACGGGTCGTCGGCCTCGTTGTGGCCGCGGCGCCGGTAGCAGACCATGTCGACGACGACGTCCTTGTTGAACTCCTGGCGGAACTCGTAGGCCAGCCGCGCGACGCGCACGACAGCCTCGGGGTCGTCGCCGTTCACGTGGAAGATCGGCGCCTGCACCATGCGGGCGACGTCGGTCGCGTAGACCGACGAGCGCGACGACTCGGGCGCGGTGGTGAAGCCGACCTGGTTGTTCACCACGATGTGCACCGTGCCGCCGGTGCGGTAGCCGCGCAGCTGGGACAGGTTGAGCGTCTCGGCCACCACACCCTGGCCTGCGAACGCCGCGTCACCGTGCAACAGCACCGACAGCAAACGGTCGTGGTCGCCGTCGGCCGTGCGGTCC
>JADGOZ010000119.1 GCA_017882705.1 Candidatus Nanopelagicales bacterium
CGTGTCTCGCGAGTGGCGGATCCAGGATTCGAACCTGGGGAGGCGTAAGCCGACGGATTTACAGTCCGCTCCCATTGGCCGCTCGGGCAATCCGCCAAGCCGTCCGAGGACGGCCCCCGAAGGATACATAGCCCTCCGCCACGGGTGAAATCCCCCCGGTCGCGCCAGCTCGACGGCCCTGTCCCGCCGCACGCACCGCCGGTCTAGGCTCGGTCGTCAGACCCACCCGCAGCGAGCACGGAGAACCAGGCCATGGCCGACAGCAGCTTCGACATCGTCAACAAGATCGACCGCCAGGAGGTCGACAACGCGCTCAACCAGGCGGCGAAGGAGCTCTCGCAGCGGTTCGACTTCAAGAACACCGGCGCGAAGATCGAGTGGAAGGGCGAGCTCGGCGTCGAGATCACCGCCGACACCGAGGAGCGCGCCAACGCCGCTCTCGACGTCTTCCGCGACAAGCTCGTGAAGCGGCAGATCTCGCTCAAGAGCCTCGAGGCCGGCGAGCCGCAGCTGTCCGGCAAGACCTACAAGATCGCCTGCACCCTCCAGGCCGGCATCAGCCAGGAGCAGGCCAAGAAGCTCGGCAAGCTGATCCGCGACGAGGGTCCGAAGTCGGTCAAGGCCCAGGTCATGGGCGACGAGCTGCGGGTCAGCTCGAAGAGCCGCGACGACCTGCAGGCCGTCCAGGCCCTGGTCAAGGGTGCCGACCTCGACTTCGCCATCCAGTTCGTCAACTACCGCTAGCCGGTCACGGGCGCACGGGCGCCCGACGCGGACCCGCGTCGTCGACCACCCCTCGGGGGTCGAGGCGCGGCGGCTCCGGGACGGTCGCCTCCCAGGAGGCGAGGCGGTCGCGCTCGTGGACGAGACCGGCGAGCGAGGTGGCGGCGTACTCCGCGACCGGCGACCAGTGCAGGGCGTCGAACGGGCACACCTCGACGCAGATCCCGCAGTACATGCAGAGCGAGAAGTCGATCGCGAAGCGGTCGAGGACCGCCTCGGTGCGGGGGCGCCGGTGCGTCTCGTCGGCGGGCAGCGTGACCGTGTGCGAGTCGATCTCGATGCACCAGTCCGGGCACTCGCGAACGCACAGCATGCAGACCGTGCAGCTCTCCTCCACCAGCGCGATCACGCCACGGGTGCGAGGCGGACGCGCGCCGGTCGTCACGAGCCGGCCTCGGGCCAGTCGGCGGGGACGCCGGGGGGCAGGGTGCGGCGTCGCGCCCGGCCGCCGGAGTCCGACGGGTCCTTCTCCCCCGGCCACGGCCGCGCCGCGCGGGCGGCCAGGACGAAGTCCTTGCGCAGCGGCGCGGCGCCGAAGGCGGCGGGGAGCAGCAACGGGTCGAGCGGGTCGTGGCCGGCGAAGCCGATGCCGAACATCTCGTGCGTCTCGCGCTCGTGCCAGGCGGCGCCGCGGTAGACACCCGTCGCGGTGGCGAGGACCGCGTCGCCCCGCGGGACCGACGCACGCACGAGGAGGTGGTCGCGCAGGTCGCCGGACGCGACGTGGGCGACCACCGCGAAGCCGTCGTCCTCGAGGTCGTACGCCGTCAGCAGGTCGAAGAACACGGCTCCGGCGGCGTACGCCGCCTCGAGCGCCTCGACCCAGCGGGCTCTCGGGACGTCGACCGTGACCGGCCCGAACCCGTCGTACGCCGACGCCTCGGACGGCTCGAGCGCCGCGACGACCGAGGCCGCGAGGACGCTCACGGCGACCCGGTCTCGAGCAGGGCCAGGCCCTGCAGCAGCGCCTCGGGGCGCGGCGGGCAGCCGGGGACGTAGACGTCGACCGGGATCACCTGGTCGATCCCCTTCGTGACGGAGTAGGAGTCCCAGTAGGGACCCCCGCTCGCCGAGCAGGCGCCGAAGGACACGACGCGACGCGGCACGGGGAGCTGCTCCCACGTGCGGCGCAGCGCCGGGGCGAGCGCGTCGGTGCAGGTGCCGGAGACGACCAGGACGTCGGTCCGGCCGCCGTCGGCGCCGCGGACGAGTTCGCCCGCGGCCCGGCTGGCGCCGGAGGAGAGGACCGCGGCCATCACCTCGACCGAGCAGCACGCGAGCCCGGCGTCGACCAGCCAGACGCTCCAGTCGCGCCCGGCCCAGGACAGGTCGAGCCGGATCGGGCCGCGGTCGGTCGGCCTCCCGACCTCGGGCATCGGGAGGCCGACGGGAGTGCGGCTCACGTCTCCTCCTCGGGGTCGCTCGGGGGGTCGTCGTCCGGTCATCGCGAGCCTACTGAGTCGGCCGGGGGCCGGGTCTCGGCCCGGGCTCCGGACCGCGGGGCGGGACCTTCCGCGCGACGCGCGCATTCTGTGACCCACGTCTCCGCGCTTCCGGGACCCTCCGGGGGGAGGATGGTCCCCGCGGCACCCGGCCGGAGGGACGGTGGGGTGCTGCACGAACGAGCAGCACGAACCAGCAGAGCCCCGGTTCCACGGTCGGTCGGCGACGACCCCCCGCCCCGGGCGACAACGACGTCAACCAAGGCGGGCACACGTGAGCAAGCAAGTGGTCCAGCTCAGCCGGGTCATCATCCGTTTCGCGGGTGACTCGGGCGACGGCATGCAGCTGACCGGAGACCAGTTCACCTCGCGCACGGCGTGGTTCGGCAACGACGTCGCGACGCTGCCGGACTTTCCGGCCGAGATCCGCGCACCAGCAGGGACCATCCCCGGCGTCTCGGCCTTCCAGCTGCACTTCGCCGACCACGACATCACCACGGCGGGCGACACCCCCAACGTGCTGGTGGCCATGAACCCCGCGGCGCTCAAGGCCAACATGCGCGACCTCCCGCGGGGCGCCGACATCATCGTCAACACCGACGAGTTCACCCCGCGCAACCTCGCGAAGGTGGGCTACGCCGCGAGTCCGGTCGACGACGGGTCGCTCGAGTCCTACTCCGTGCACCCGATCCCGCTGACCTCGCTCACCGTCGAGGCGCTCAGGAGCTTCGACATCACGAAGAAGGAGGCCGAGCGCGCGAAGAACATGTTCGCGCTCGGGCTGCTCTCGTGGCTCTACCACCGTCCGACCGAGGGCACGCTCACGTTCCTCAAGCAGAAGTTCGCCAAGAAGCCGCAGATCCTGGCGGCCAACATCGCGGCGTTCGAGGCCGGCTGGTCCTTCGGCGAGACCACCGAGGACTTCTCGGTGCAGTACGAGGTGCAGCCCGCGCCGATGCTCGCGGGGCGCTACCGCAACATCCACGGCAACCTGGCGCTCTCCTACGGCCTCATCGCCGCGGCCCAGCGCGCCGAGCTGCCGCTCTTCCTCGGGTCCTACCCGATCACCCCGGCCTCGGACATCCTCCACGAGCTGAGCAAGCACAAGAAGTTCGACGTGATGACGTTCCAGGCCGAGGACGAGATCGCGGGAGTCGGGTCGGCGATCGGGGCGGCGTACGGCGGCATGCTCGCCGTCACCACCACGTCCGGACCCGGCGTCGCGCTCAAGTCCGAGGCGATCGGCCTGGCGGTGAGCCTGGAGCTGCCGCTGGTGATCGTCGACGTGCAGCGCGGCGGTCCGTCGACCGGCCTCCCGACCAAGACCGAGCAGGCCGACCTGCTGCAGGCGATGTTCGGCCGCAACGGTGAGGCGCCGGTGCCGATCGTGGCGCCGCGCTCCCCCGGTGACTGCTTCGACGCCGCCATCGAGGCCGTCCGCATCGCGACGACCTACCGCACTCCGGTGTTCCTGCTCTCGGACGGCTACGTCGCCAACGGCTCCGAGCCGTGGCGGATCCCGGACGTCGACTCGCTGCCCGACCTCCGGGTCGCGTTCGCGACCGAGCACAACCACACCAACGACGACGGAAGCACCGAGTTCTGGCCGTTCCAGCGCGACCCCGAGACGCTCGCGCGTCCGTGGGCCGTGCCCGGCACGAAGGGGCTCGAGCACCGCATCGGCGGCATCGAGAAGGCCGACGGCATCGGCAACATCTCCTACGACCCCGACAACCACGACCGGATGACGCGGCTGCGCCAGGCGAAGGTCGACGGCATCACCGTGCCGGACCTCGAGGTCGCCGACCCGGACGGCGACGCCCGGGTGCTCATGCTGGGGTGGGGCTCGACGTACGGACCCATCAATGCCGCCTGCGAGATCGCCCGACGGTCCGGGGTCAGCGTCGCGCAGGCGCACCTGCGGCACCTCAACCCGTTCCCGGCCAACACCGCCGAGGTGCTGCGCCGCTACGACAAGGTCGTCATCCCCGAGATGAACCTCGGTCAGCTCGCGCTGCTGATCCGCGGTCGCTACCTCGTGGACGCGATCTCCTACAACCAAGTGCGAGGCCTGCCGTTCAAGGGCGAGGAGCTCGCCGGAGTCATCAAGGACGTGGTGGCAAGTGTCTGACGCCGTCGATCTCGGGTTCCCCTCGCTGCGGCAGGTGCCCAGGACCACCGTGAAGCAGAGCGCCAAGGACTTCAAGACCGACCAGGAGGTCCGCTGGTGCCCCGGGTGCGGCGACTACGCCATCCTCGCCGGGGTGCAGAGCTTCATGCCGGAGCTCGGTCTGGCCAAGGAGAACATCGTCTGGATCTCGGGCATCGGTTGCTCGAGCCGGTTCCCGTACTACATGAACACGTTCGGCATGCACTCGATCCATGGCCGAGCCCCGGCGATCGCGTCCGGTCTCGCCATCACCCGCCCCGACCTCTCGGTCTGGGTCGTCACCGGTGACGGCGACGCGCTGTCCATCGGCGGCAACCACCTGATCCACGCGCTGCGCCGCAACGTCAACCTCAAGATCCTGCTGTTCAACAACCGGATCTACGGCCTCACGAAGGGGCAGTACTCCCCCACCTCCGAGGTCGGCAAGGTCACGAAGTCCACGCCGATGGGCTCGCTCGACCACCCGTTCAACCCGGTCTCGCTCGCGATCGGCGCCGAGGCGTCGTTCGTCGCGCGCACGATCGACTCCGACCGCAAGCACCTCACCGAGACGCTGCGCCGCGCGGCGCTGCACGAGGGCACGGCACTGGTGGAGATCTACCAGAACTGCAACATCTTCAACGACGGGGCCTGGGACCCGCTCAAGGACTCCGAGCACCGCGACTCGCTGATGTTCCGGCTCGAGGACGGCCAGCCGATCACGCTCGTCGACGGCTCTCGCGGCGTCGTCCGCGCTGCGAACGGCAGCCTCGAGATCGCCGACGTCGCCGAGGTCGGCATCGAGTCCGTGCTCGTGCACGACTCCCGCAACCCCGACCCGGCCGTGGCTTTCGCACTGTCGCACCTGTCGGACTCGGTCACCCTGGCCGACACCCCGATCGGCGTGTTCCGCGACGTGCCCCGTGCCTCGTACGACAGCGCGTTCCACGCCCAGATCGAGAGCGCGAAGGCCGGCGGCCGCGGCGACCTCGGTTCGCTGCTCGCGGGCAACGACACGTGGGAGATCGCCTGAGCACCACCAGCAGCGCCGAGGAGCAGGCCCGGTCGCACGCCAGCGTGCGGCTCGGCCTGCTCTTCGGTATCGGCGCCTACGCGATCTGGGGCTTCTTCCCGCTCTACTTCCCGCTCGTCGAGCAGGCGACGGCGCTGGAGATCCTCAGCGAGCGGTTCGTCTTCTCGCTGCTCTTCATGGTCGTCGTGCTCACGGTCACGCGCAGCTGGTCGCGGTTGCCCCCGGTGCTTCGGCACCGGCGCTCGATGGCACTGCTGTCCGCCGCCGCCGCGTGCATCGCCGGGAACTGGGGCGTCTACATCTGGGCCGTCAACGGCGGCAACGTCGTCGAGGCGTCGTTCGGCTACTTCATCAACCCGCTCGTCCTCGTGCTCATCGGCGTGGTGTTCCTCGGCGAGCGGTTGCGACGCCTGCAATGGGTTGCCGTCGGCATCGCAGCCCTCGCGGTCGTGGTGCTCACCTGGGGGCTCGGACGGCCCCCGTGGATCGGCCTGGCGCTGGCGTTCTCGTTCGCGGGGTACGGCACCCTCAAGAAGCTCGTCGGCGCTGACCCGATGGCGAGCCTCACGATCGAGACGGCGGTCGCGTCCCCCATCGCGCTGGCCTACCTCGTGCACCTGCAGCTCATCGGATCACTCGTCCTGTTCCACAGCTCGGTGCCCACGAGCCTGCTGCTCATGGGCACCGGCGTGATCACGGCGATCCCGCTGGTCATGTTCGGTGCGGCCGCCAACCGCATCCCGCTGACGTCGATGGGCCTGCTGCAGTACCTCACGCCGATCATCCAGTTCGTCATCGGCGTGGCAGTGCTCGGCGAGACCATGCCGCCCGTGCGATGGGCCGGCTTCGCGATCGTCTGGGCCGCTCTCGTGGTCTTCAGCTATGACGGCCTGCGACAGGGCGGTCGAAACCGTACGGCGCGACGGGCCGCCGCCGGCGGCGTCGACGAGGTCGAAGCGCCGGTCTGACCGACAGGCTCACAGCGGCAGCACGTTGACGGCCCGGGCGACCACCAGGATCGCGGTCACCAGCGACACCGCCGACTGCAGCATCATCGCGAGCTTCGCCCAGCGAGACAGCGGCATCGTGTCGGTGGGGCTGAACGCAGCCGCGTTGGTGAACGACACGTAGGCGTAGTCGACGAACTCGGGCTCCCAGTGGTGGAAGTCGATCGCCGACTCGGCCATCTGCGGGAACAGGAAGTCGGGGTTCGGGTCGGTCCCGGTGGCGCGGGCGCCCGGACCGCCGCGGTCGAGCTCCCAGTACCAGAGGGCGAAGATGAGGACGTTCGTGAGCCAGACGTTCGCGCCGACCGTGAGCAGCTCGCCGGCGTCGAAGTGCTGGCCGGAGAGCAGCACCCGGACGAGGCGGACGACGGACCACGCGTTGACGAGGCTGGCGAGCCCGATCAGCAGCAGGCCGAGCGTCCGCGAGAGCGTCGTACGGCGACTGATGCGCCGCGGGTTCACGGCGACGAGGACCACGAGGATCACGAGCTCGAGCACGGGCAGGAGGTAGCGCCCGGTGGGGGTGTAGGTATCGGGGAGCCGCAGCTGCAGCGCGATCATGACCAGGATGGCGAGGCTGGCCGGCCAGCGCGGCTCGCCGTCGGTCATCCGCCGCCAGGCCGGCCCCGCCAGCGCGGCGACATCGTGCTCGAGGCGGTCGAGCTCCTGGCCGACCCGGTCCTCGAGGGGCCGATCGGGCGGGACGTCGCGCGCGGAGTCGCTCACGCAGCCGAGTATCCCTGGTGGCCACACCTAGGGGGTGCCGACCCGGACCCTGGGGTCCGCCCCTGATTCGCAGCCAGGCGCGCGGATCCAGCCTGGATGAGCACGGCCACAGGGCTCCACACCGAGGAGTTCCGGGTCTCTCGCCAGGAGGCGCGACATGACCACCACCCTCGAATCTCCTCCGCAGGTCTCCGCGATCCCGGAGCAGGTCCAGAAGCAGACAGTTCCTCCGCCGACACCGACCAAGGCCAGGGGCCGTCGCGTCACCGCATCGATCGTCGTCGCGGTGGTCGCGCTCGTGGCCGCCCTGACGGCACTGGCGCTCGCCTTGGTGCACACGACGACCACGTCGACACCGACAGCGAGCACGCCCGCCGCGGCGTTCCCGTTCGACGCCTACGGCCCCGGAAGCTCCACCTTCGTCGGGCAGGTTGGGGGCGTACGCGCCCTCCCAGTAGCTGGTCGCAGGGGCGGCGGCCGGAACCTGCCCGGCGTAGGCAGCGGTCCCCGGCCGTAGGCGGTGAACACCGCCGTGTTCGCCGCGGCGTTCGCGGCGACGGCCCGCAGGATGCTCGGAACCTGCTCACGGTAGGTCAGGGTGCGCGGCCCGTAGGCCTCGACGAGTGCGGCGTCGGTGTCGGCGAGGGCCGGGAACTGCTCGGAGTGCACGGCGCTCGCCGGCCCGTAGGCGGTGAACAGCCCGGCGGTGGTGAGCGCCGCCGCACTGAACCAGGCGCGGAACACGATCAGTTCCGCGATGCGCGAGCTCGACGCGGCCCTGGGACGTTTCCCCCAGTACGAGGTGGGTGCCGAGATGCGCATCGCGGCCCGGCGCGGGGATCGGGAGACCTTCGAGCGGCTCGAGTCGCAGCTGATGCTCGTCGCGCCCGGGTCCGGCCTGGTTCTGCTCCTGGCCAACGCACAGGGACTGCACGCGGCCCTGCACGTCTCGCTCGGCGAGCATGAGCTGGCCGAACCGCTCCTGCGGGACTGCGTCGCTGCCGCGACTCCGGGGATGCTCGTGACCACGGTCTCCCCTCCGCGGCGGTCACGCTGGTCGCCCATCTCGCACGAACCGGCAGGCCGGAGGAAGCGAACAGCATCGCTGCCGAGCTGATCCCGCGTCTGTCCGTGCAGCCCGAACCGCTCGCCCAGGCCTACGCCGAACGTCTGCTCGCGCACACGTCGTCCGACGACGAGGTGGATGCCCACTTCAGGGCTGCCTCGGCCTGGAACGAGAGCGGTATGCGTGCGTTCGAGGCCGCGCGCACCCGGCTGGAGCACGCGCAGTGGCTGCGCCGTCGACGGCGCAGGTCCGACGCCGTCGAGCAGCTCGCTCCCGCACTGAGCGCCTTCGAGCTGATGGGGTGCACGCCGTGGGTCGCGCTCTGCCGCGAGGAGCTGCGGGCGGCGGGCGTCGATGTCACGCGGACGGACCCCTACGCCGCGACGGCCGCGCTGACCGCGCAGGAGAGGCAGGTCGCCGAGGCGGCTGCGGAGGGGCTCACGAACGCAGCCATCGCACGACGGATGTACCTCAGCCCCAAGACCGTCGAGCTGCACCTGACCCACGTCTACCGCAAGCTCGCGATCGGCGGGCGGTCCGAGCTGATCGACCTCCGCGGCACGCTGGAGGCGGTCCCGGGACGTTGAGGAGCGCCGTCAGGTCAGGCGCTGCGGTCGACCACGACGTCGCACATCATCGACAGCGCGTCGGTGGCCCGTCCCGGGGGCAGGGAGGCGAGCTCGGCGCGCGCCGACTCCGCCCACGCCAGCAGGACCTCTCGGGCCTCGACCATGGCGGGCGAGGTGCGCAGCAGGCCGAGCGCCTCCGCGTGCAGGGCGGCGTCCGTCAGCGGGCCGGACAGCAGCTCCCGCAGTCGCGCGCCCTCGGGATCGGTGCCGCGCAGCGCGAGCAGGACCGGCAGCGTGCGGACGCCCTCGCGTAGGTCCGTACCGGGGGTCTTGCCCGACTCCTCCGACTCGCTCGCGATGTCGAGGAGGTCGTCGGAGAGCTGGAAGGCCACGCCGAACTTCTCGCCGTACGACGCCACCGCGTCGGCCACGCCCGCCGGGGCACCCGAGGTCATCGCACCCATCCGACCGGCCAGGGCGATGAGGGATCCCGTCTTGCCGCCGAGCACCTCGAGGTGGTGCTCCACGGGGTCCTCGCCGGGCGCGGGGCCGACCGTCTCGCGGATCTGACCGGTACACAGTCGCTCGAACGTGCGGGCCTGGAGACGAACGATCTCCGTCCCGAGGTCGGAGGCGATGTCGGCGGCGCGCGCGAACAGGAAGTCGCCGGTGAGAATCGCGACGGTGTTGTCCCAGCGGGCGTTGGCCGACGGGGCGCCGCGACGCAGCGGGGCCTCGTCCATGACGTCGTCGTGGTAGAGCGTCGCGAGGTGCGTGAGCTCCACGACCACGGACGCCGGCACGATGCCCGGTGCCGTCGGGTCGCCGTACTGCGCTGCCACGAGGGCGAGCAGCGGGCGGAACCGCTTGCCGCCGGCGGAGATCAGGTGGCTCGCGGTCTCGTCGACGAACGGGTAGTCGCTCTCCACCGCCTTGTGCAGGGCGACCTCGACGTCGTCGAGGCCGCTGCGCAGCGTCGCGGCGAGCGCGGAGTCGACGTAGGACAACCCGAAGGGCAAGCCTTCGCTCACAGCGTCGTCTCCAGGTTCTCGGGCGTCAGCGGACAAAGGTCCCGGCCTGCGAGACCAGGGTGAAGACGAGCTGCGGGAGCACGCCGATGACGACCGTGAGCGCGACCGCCACGGTGATGGCGAGCGTGGTGAAGGCGCTCGGGATGACGACGCTCGGGCCGCCCTCCGCCTGCGGCTCGTTGAAGAACATGAGCACGATGACGCGGACGTAGAAGAACGCCGCGACGGCGCTCGCGACCACGCCGATCACGACGATCGGTGTCGCACCGCCCTGGATTCCCGCGGTGAAGACCGCGAACTTCCCGGTGAAGCCGCTCGTGAGCGGGATGCCCGCGAACGCCAGCAGGAACAGCGCGAAGGCGGCGGCCACGACGGGCGAGCGCTTGCCCAGCCCGGCCCACTGCGACAGGTGCGTCGCCTCGCCGGTGGAGTCACGCACGAGCGTGACGATCGCGAACGCGCCGACGGTGGCGATGCCGTAGGCGACGAGGTAGACGAGCGTGCCCTGGAGGCCCTGGGAGCTCAGCGCCACGACGCCGACGAGCATGAAGCCCGCCTGGGCGATCGAGGAGTAGGCCAGCATGCGCTTGATGTCGGTCTGGGTCAGCGCGAACAACGTGCCGACGATCATCGTGAGCGCCGCGATGACGTACATCATCGGCCGCCAGTCCCAGCGGATGCCGCCGAGCGCGACGTAGAGGACGCGGAACAGGGCGCCGAACGCGGCCACCTTGGTGCACGCCGCCATGAAGCCGGTGATCGAGGTGGGCGCGCCCTGGTAGACGTCGGGGGTCCACTGGTGGAACGGCGCCGCACCGATCTTGAACAGCAGCCCGACCGCCAGCAGCCCCACCCCGGCGAGGACGAGGCCGGTGTCGCCGGCGGAGTTCGTGAGCGCGTCGGCGATGCCGCTGAGCGACACGGTGCCGGCGTAGCCGTAGAGCAGCGCCGTGCCGTAGAGGAAGAAGGCGGAGGAGAAGGCGCCGAGCACGAAGTACTTGAGCGAGGCCTCCTGCGACAGCAGGCGACGCCGACGCGCCAGGCCGACCATGACGTAGAGCGGCAGCGACAGGACCTCGAGCGCCACGAACATGGTCAGCAGGTCGGTCGAGGCAGGGAACAGCAGCATGCCGCCGACGCAGAACAGGAACAGCGGCCAGACCTCGGTCTGCAGCCACCCGAGGCGGGTGAAGACCTGCTCGTCCTCGGAGCCGGGCAGCGCGGACGCGCGCGGCGCGAACGAGTCGCCGGCGGGGTCGACCTTGCGCTCGGCCATGACCAGGGCAGCGATCGCGGCCAGCACCAGGATCGAGCCCTGCATGAACAGGGTCGGACCGTCGATCGCGACCGAGCCCATGGCGACGATCTGCTGCGTTCCGCGGGCGGCGACCACCGCGACGAAGGCACCGACGAGCGCGGCGAACACGATCACGAGCTGCGTCGAACGGCGGTAGCGCTGCGGCAGCAGCGCCTCGACGAGCACGCTCACGACCGCCGCGCCGAGCACGATGAGGATCGGCGCCAGTGCGGCGTACTCGATCGTCGGGATGTCGAACTTCGGCACGGCGTCGGCCAGGGCGTTCACTTGTGCGTCCCTTCGGCGACCGGCGCCACCTGCGGCGCGGGGTCGGTGGAGCCGACTGCGTGCATCACGCGGTCGACCGCCGGGTTGACGACGTCGAGGACCGGCTGCGGGTAGAACCCGAGGGCGATGATCACGACGAGGAGCGGGGCGATCGCGAGGACCTCACGCCCGCGCAGGTCGTGGACCTTCTCGGCCACGGCCTCCGGCACGGGGCCGGTCATCGTGCGTTGGTACATGAGCAGGATGTAGAGCGCGGCCAGCACGATGCCGAGCGTCGCGACGACGCCGACCCAGGTGTAGCGCTCGAACGTCCCCACCAGCACGAGGAACTCGCTCACGAAGCTCGAGAGGCCCGGCAGCGCCAGCGACGAGAGGCCGGCGACGAGGAAGGTGCCGGCGAGGACCGGGGCCACCTTCTGCACGCCGCCGAAGTCGGCGATGAGACGCGAGCCGCGACGGCTGATGAGGAAGCCGCCGATGAGGAACAGCGCCGCCGTCGAGAAGCCGTGGTTGACCATGTAGAGGGCGGAGCCGCTCTGGCCCTGCGACGTCATCACGAAGACGCCGAGCGCGATGAAGCCGAAGTGCGACACCGAGGTGTAGGCGATGAGGCGCTTGATGTCGGTCTGGCCGATGGCCTGGAGCGCGCCGTAGATGATGCCGATGACGGCGAGCACGATGACCAGCGGCGTGGCCCAGTGCGAGGCGTCCGGGAACAGCTCGAGGCAGTAGCGCAGCATGCCGAAGGTGCCGACCTTGTCGAGCACGCCGACCAGGAGGACCGCGGTGCCGGGGGTCGACTCGGCTGCGGCGTCCGGCAGCCAGGTGTGGAAGGGCACCAGCGGAGCCTTGATCGCGAAGGCGATGAAGAAGCCGGCGAAGAGCCACTTCTGGGTGGTCGGGTCGATCGACAGCGCCGCGAGC
This sequence comes from Candidatus Nanopelagicales bacterium, assembly GCA_017882705.1. GTDB lineage: Bacteria > Actinomycetota > Actinomycetes > S36-B12 > CAIYMF01 > Longivirga. Next base: position 12,316 of record JADGOZ010000119.1, read on the forward strand.
GAGGTGAAGTCGAACGTGCCGTGGCCGGTGAGGTTGCCGGAGACGACGTAGAGACCGATCAGCGAGGCCAGCATCAGCAGGCCGCCGAACAGGGAGTAGAGGAGGAACTTCACCGCGGCGTAGTTGCGGCGGGGGCCGCCGTAGCGCCCGATCAGGAAGTAGACCGGGACGAGCATCGCCTCGAAGAAGACGTAGAACAGGAAGAGGTCGGTGGCGGCGAACACGCCGACCATCGCCGCCTCGAGCACGAGGATCAGCGCGACGTAGCCGCGGACCGTGCCGCGAGCACCGTCGGCGTCGTGCCAGCCGGCGAGCAGCACGATCGGCACGAGCGACGTGGACAGCGCGATCAGGACCAGCGCGATGCCGTCGACGCCGAGCGCGAAGTTGATGTTGTAGTTCGAGACCCACGAGATGGAGTAGGCGAACTGGAACTCGGCCGCCTTCGCCACGACGAACTCCAGGCACATGGCGATCGTGAGCCCGAAGGTGACCAGCGAGATCAGGAGTGCGAGCTGCTTGGCCAGCGTCTCGTTGGCCTTGGGCACGAGCATCACGAGCGCGGCCCCGACGAGCGGGACCACCAGCAGGGCGAGGAGCCAGTAGGAGTTCGTCATGGCTAGAGCCTCACCAGCACGAGGGCGGCGGCGACCAGGGCGGCTCCGCCGAGCATGGACAGCGCGTAGGACCGGGCGAAGCCGGTCTGCAGGCGACGTGCGCGACCCGACAGGCCGCCGATCGTCGCCGCCGTGCCGTTGACGACGCCGTCCACCACCCTGTTGTCGAACCACACCAACCAGCGGGTGAGGTACTGACCGGGTCGCATGAACACGGCCTCGTTGGCGGCGTCGCCGTAGAGGTCGGCACGCGCCGCACGGGTGAGGAGGTTGCCGGCCGGCGCCACCTCGGGCACGGCACGGGTGGCGTAGGGGATCCACGCGAGCACGGCGCCGATGAGCACCAGGATGATCGCGGCGATCGGCAGCACCGCGGAGGAGAACGGGAGCTGCGGCTCCTCGAGCCCGGTCACCGGCTTGAGCCAGTCGACGAAGGCGTTGTTCAGGTTGAGGATGAATCCCGCGACGGCGGACAGCAGCGCGAGGATCGCGATGGGGAACATCATGATCCACGGCGACTCGTGCGGGTGGACGTCGTCGGTCCAGCGCGCCTCGCCGTGGAAGGTCATCGCGAAGAGGCGGGTCATGTAGAAGGCCGTGATGCCGGCACCGACGAGGGTGACGAGACCTGCCACCGGGCTCACCGACCAGGCGGCCTCGATGATCTTGTCCTTGGAGTAGAAGCCCGAGAACGGCGGGATTCCGAGGATGGCCAGCCAGCCCATCATGAACGTGATCCAGGTGACCTTCATGACCGTGCGCAGGGCGCCGTAGCGGCGCATGTTCACGCCGTCGTTCATCCCGTGCATGACCGACCCGGCGCCGAGGAACATGTCGGCCTTGAAGAACCCGTGCAGCAGCAGGTGGAAGATCGCGAAGGCGTAGCCCACGGGGCCGAGGCCGGCGGCCAGGATCATGTAGCCGATCTGGCTCATCGTGGAACCGGCGAGGGCCTTCTTGATGTCGTCCTTCGCGCACCCGATGATCGCACCCATGAGGAGCGTGATCGCTCCGACGACGATCACCGCGTTGCGCGCGGGAAGGGAGGCGTCGAAGATCGCGCCCGAGCGGACGATGAGGTAGACGCCGGCGGTGACCATGGTCGCCGCGTGGATGAGCGCCGACACCGGGGTCGGGCCCTCCATCGCGTCGAGCAGCCAGGACTGCAACGGGAACTGCGCGCTCTTGCCGCAGGCCGCCAGCAGCAGTGCGAGGCCGATCCAGGTCATCGACTGCTGACTGCCCTTGGACGCGGACCCGAGGACGCCCTCGAAGCTGACCGAGCCGAACGTGACGAACATGAGCATGATCGCCAGCGAGAGACCGACGTCGCCGACGCGGTTGACCACGAAGGCCTTCTTCGACGCGACGGCCGCGGAGTCCTTGAAGAACCAGAACCCGATGAGCAGGTAGGAGGCGAGGCCCACGCCCTCCCAGCCGACGTAGAGCAGGAGGTAGTTGTCGGCGAGGACCAGCAGCAGCATCGAGGCCACGAACAGGTTCAGGTAGCCGAAGAAGCGCCGGCGGTCGCGGTCGTGGCTCATGTAGCCCACGGAGTAGAGGTGGATCAGCGAGCCGACGCCGGTGATGAGCAGGACGAACGTCATCGACAGCTGGTCGAGCCGCAGGTCGACGGGTACGTCGAACGTGCCGACGGCGATCCAGTTGAAGAGGTGCTGCACCTGCGTGCGCTGGTCGTCGCTCTGGCCGAGCATCGCGACGAAGAGCAGCACCGCGACGACGAAGGACGCCGTCGAGGCGAGCAGGCCCAGCCAGTGACCCCACTTGTCGGTGCGGCGGCCTGCGAGCAGCAGGATCGCGGCGCCGACCAGGGGCAGGGCGATGAGCAGCCAGATGAGCTGGAACGTCCCCGTCGCTGCTGTGACCGCGGGTGCGGCCTCAGCAGCGTGGGTGACTGCGCCCGAGAACGGAGACACGTCGACGGCCCCTCTAGTACTTCAGCAGGTTGGCTTCGTCGACCGAGGCCGACCGGCGGGTACGGAAGATGGTCATGATGATCGCGAGACCGACCACGACCTCCGCGGCCGCGACCACCATGACGAAGAAGGCGATGACCTGTCCGTCGAGGTTGCCGTGGATGCGCGCGAACGAGACGAACGCGAGGTTGCTGGCGTTGAGCATGAGCTCGACGCACATGAACACGACGATCGCGTTGCGTCGCACGAGGACCCCGAAGGCGCCGAGGCTGAACAGCACGGCGCTGAGGTAGATGTAGTTGGCCGGGTTCACGACTCGGTCTCCTCGTCCGTCGTCGGGATGACCGATCCGCCCGCCGCGAGGGCGGTGACGCTCGCGGTGTCGTCGCTGTCGATGCCGACCACCGCGCTGACCCCGCGCAAGGGCTCGGGCACGGACCTGTCGGTCGGCGTGCCGTCGGGGAGCATGGCCGGGGTGCCGACCGCGTTGTGCCGGGCGTAGACGCCGGGACCGGGCAGGTTCTGCGCGTGCCCGGAGCGCACGCGCTCCTCGGACATCTGGCGCTGCGTCGCTCGCGGCGTGTGCCGTTCCCGGTGCGCGAGCACCATGGCGCCGAGCGCCGCGGTGATGAGCAGCGCCGAGGTGGCCTCGAACGCGAACACGTAGCGACCGAAGATCAGGTGCGCGATGCCCTGGACGTTGCCGCCGTCGACCGTGTTGGCCTTGTCGAGGCCGACGACGGTCCAGGTCGCCGAGCCGATGCCGGCGATCAGCAGGCCCGCGAAGGCGAGCGCCACGACCACGGCGGCGATGCGCTGGCCCTTGATCGTCTCCACGAGCGAGTCGGACGAGTCGACGCCGACGATCATGAGGACGAAGAGGAACAGCATCATGACCGCGCCGGTGTAGACGACCACCTGCGTCATGCCGAGGAACGGCGCCGACTGCGAGACGTAGAGCACCGCCAGGCTGATCATCGTCGAGGCGATGAACAGCGCGCTGTGGACCGCCTTGTGCGAGAGCAGCATGCCGAGCGCGCCGGCGACGGCGATGATCGCGCAGACCCAGAACACGACCGTCTCACCGGTGTTGCCGGTGGTCTCGACGAGGGACAGGAGCGTGCTCACGCCGTCACCTCCTCGTCGGCCTGCGGGCCGGTCCACGTTCCGAGCTTGCGCGCCTCGGCCTCGGCCGACTGCGCCGCGACGGCGCCGGTGACCTTGCCGAGGTAGTAGTCGGTCTCCGTGGTGCCGGGAACCATCTGGTGCGGGGCCGGGACCATGCCGGGGAGGAGCGGGCCGAGGAGGTCCTGCTTCTCGAAGATCAGGGCGGCGCGCGTGCTGTCGGCGAGCTCGTACTCGTTGGTCATCGTGAGCGCCCGGGTCGGGCAGGCCTCGATGCAGAGTCCGCAGAAGATGCAGCGCAGGTAGTTGATCTGGTAGACGCGGCCGTAGCGCTCACCGGGGCTGAAGCGCTCCTCCTCGGTGTTGGGCGCGCCCTCGACGAAGATCGCGTCGGCGGGGCAGGCCCAGGCGCAGAGCTCGCAGCCGATGCACTTCTCGAGTCCGTCGGGGTGACGGTTGAGCTGGTGGCGGCCGTGGTAGCGCGGCTGGGTGGGGACCTTCTCCTCGGGGTACTGCTCGGTGGTCACCTTCTTGAACATCTGGGTGAAGGAGACCCCGAAGCCGCGGAAGAAACGGCGCTCGTCAGACATGCGTCGGCTCGCCTCCCTCGGACGGGGCTTCGGCCTCGACAGCGACCGCCGGGATGGTCGCCGCGGCACGTCGGGTCACGACGAACTCCTGACCGGGCAGGGGCGGCACGGGATGGCCGCCGGCGAACGCGTCGAACTCCGCGGGCTTCTCGGGCTCGTCGGGGCCGCGACGCAGGTCGAGCACGAACGTGAACGCGGCGACGACGACGAGGAGGAGCGCGATCCACAGGAGCGTGGTCTTCAGGTCCGCGCCGTACTCGTTCTGGATGCCCTTGAGCGTGGCGATGACGAGGATCCAGCCGATCGAGACCGGGATCAGCACGCGCCAGCCGAACTTCATGAACTGGTCGTAGCGCAGGCGCGGGAGCGTGCCGCGCAGCCAGACGAACACGAAGAGCATCACCATGATCTTGCCGAGGAACCAGAGGATCGGCCACCAGCCCTCGTTGGCGCCGGGCCACCAGGTGGAGATCGGCGCCGGCATCCGCCAGCCGCCGAGGAAGAGCGTGGTGGCGACGGCGGAGACGTTGATCATGTTGACGTACTCGGCGAGGAAGAACATCGCCCAGCGCAGGCCGGAGTACTCCGTGTGGAAGCCGGCCACGAGCTCGCCCTCGGCCTCGGGGAGGTCGAACGGCGCGCGGTTCGTCTCACCCACCATCGAGATGAGGTAGATGCAGAACGAGGGCAGCAGCAGGATGCAGTACCACCAGCTCGCGCCTTGCGCCGAGACGATCTGCGAGGTCGACATCGAGCCGGCCCACAGGAACACCGCCACGAAGGACAGGCCCATCGAGATCTCGTAGGAGATCATCTGCGCGCTCGAGCGGAGGCCGCCGAGCAGGGAGTACGTCGAGCCCGAGGACCATCCCGCGAGGACGATGCCGTAGATGCCCAGCGAGGCGATCGCGAGGACGTAGAGCACGGACACCGAGAAGTCGGTGAGCTGCAGCGGCGTCTGGACCCCGAAGATGCTCACGACGGGACCGAGCGGGATGACCGCGAAGACGAGCATGGCGCAGGCCGCCGCGAGCATGGGGGCCAGCAGGTAGACCACCTTGTCGACGTGGATCGGCATCACGCCCTCCTTGAGGGCGAGCTTGAGTCCGTCGGCGATGGGCTGCAGGAGACCGAGAGGGCCGGCGCGGTTGGGCCCGCTGCGCTGCTGCATGCGGGCCACGACGCGACGCTCGAACCATGTGGTGAACAGGGTCAGCAGCACGAGGCCGAGGAACAGCACGAGCGCCTTGAGGATGACCAGCCACAGCGGGTCGTGCCCGAAGACCGCCAGGCTCGCCTGGTCGGCGGCGAGGAGCGAGTTCACGCGGCACCTCCGCTGATGCGCACGACGTCACCGTGACCGGCGCCGAGCGAGGCGCGCGGCGTGGATCCGTCGGAGTTGGCCGGCAGCCACACGACGCCGTCGGGCATCGCGGTCACCACCAGCGGCAGGGTGAGGGACCCGACGTCGGTCGACACCGTGACGTCGGCACCGTCGGCGACGCCGAGGGAGTCCGCCGTCGACGGCGACAGGCGGGCCACCGCGGTGCGGGCGGTCGCCCCGAGGAACGGGTCGCCCTCCTGCAGCAGTCCGTGGTCGAGCAGCTGGCGCCAGGTGGCGAGGACGGCCTCGCCGTGACCGACGGCCACCGGCTCGGCACCGGCCACGCTCGGGGCCTCCGCGCGCTCGCCGTCCCAGGAGCCGAATGCCGCGAGCTCCTCGCGCTGCGTCGCGACGTCCGGTGCGAAGGCGGTGGACCCGAGCTGGGTCGCGATCATCGACAGGACGCGGGCGTCGGACAACGAGTGCGCAGCGGGGAACACCTGGGAGAACTCGCGGGGACGGCCCTCCCAGTCGACGAACGTGCCGAACCGCTCGGCGACCGCGGCCACCGGCAGGACGACGTGGGCGCGCTGGGTGACGTCGGAGTGGCGCTGCTCGAGGGACACCACGAACGGCGCCGCCTCGAGCGCGGCGAGGAACCCCGCCGGGTCCGCGAGGTCGGAGGCCTCGACGCCGGCGACGACGAGCGCGCGGACCGCGCGCTCGACGGCGCTGGGGTCGTCGGCCGCGGCCACGGCGGCGGCGTCGTCGTGCAGCGCGGCGACGACGGACTCGAGGTCGCGACCGGGCTCGGCGGGCAGCGCGGCGACGTCGACGCCCCACACCTCCGCGGCCTGGGCGCGCGCGGCGTCGGAACCGAGCGGGCGACCGCCGGGCAGCAGGCCGGTCAGGGCACCGGCGTCGAGGGCGCCTCGCTCGCCGGCGCGACGCGGGACCCAGCCGAGGCGGGCACCGGTGGCGGCGGCGAGCCGTGCGGCGGCCGAGAGCGCGCCGGGCGACTGGGCGAGCCGTTCGCCCACGAGCACGATCGCGCCGGGCTCGCAGAGCAGTCGTGCGGCCTCGGCCGCGTCGCCGTGGGCGGAGGCCTCGTCGGCCAGCGCGTCGAGCACGGCGGCCTCATCGCCGGGCACGGCGGGCAGCACGCAGCCCTGGACCTTGCTGACCCCGCTGGAGGCGAAGGGCGCGACCGAGAAGACCCGGACGCCGCGCGTGCGCGCGCCCTTGCGCAGCCGCAGGAAGACCATCGGCGACTCGTCCTCGGCGTCGAGGCCCGCGAGGACGACGACGGGGGCGGACTCGAGGTCGGAGTACGTCGGGCCCACGGGACGACCGGCGACGAGCGCCGCGAGGAACGCGGTCTCCTCGGCCGACGCGGGACGTGCGCGGAAGTCGATGTCGTCGGTGCCGAGCACGGCACGCGCGAACTTCGCGTAGGCGTAGGAGTCCTCGAGGGTGAGGCGACCACCGGTGAGGACGGCTGCGCCGGCGCCCGCGGCCCGCAGGCCGTCGGCTGCGATCGAGATCGCCTCGGGCCAGGACGCGGTGACGAGGTTGCCCTCGTCGTCACGGACGAGCGGGTGCTCGAGCCGGCCCTCGACCTGGTAGCCGAAGGCGAAGCGGCCCTTGTCGCAGTTCCACTCCTCGTTGACCTCGGGCACGTCCCAGGCCTGGCGGCGCAGCACGGCGGAGCGCCGGACGTCGGTGCGCAGGCCGCACCCGGAGGCGCAGTGCTCGCAGACCGTCGGCGTCGAGATGAGGTCGAACGGACGGGCGCGGAAGCGGTACTTCGCGCTCGTGAGGGCACCGACCGGGCAGATCTGCACGGTGTTGCCGGAGAAGTAGGAGTCGAACGGCTGGTCGCTGGAGATGTTGACCTGCTGCTTGGCGCCGCGCTCCTGCAGGCTGATGAAGGCGTCACCGGCGATCTGCTCGGCGAAGCGCGTGCACCGGGCGCACGAGACGCAGCGCTCGCGGTCGAGCAGGATCTGCGCCGAGACGTTGATCGGCTTGGGGAACGTGCGCTTGACGCCGTCGAAGCGGCTCTCGCCGCGGCCGTTGGCCATCGCCTGGTTCTGCAGCGGGCACTCGCCGCCCTTGTCGCAGATCGGGCAGTCGAGCGGGTGGTTGATGAGCAGGAACTCCATGACGCCCTGCTGCGCCTTCAGCGCGACGTCGGAGGTGACCTGGGTCTTGACCTTCATGCCCTCCGCGACCGTCACGGCGCACGCGGGCTGCGGCTTGGGCTGGCCCTCGATCTCGACGAGGCACATCCGGCAGGCGGCGACCGGCTCGAGGAGCGGGTGGTCGCAGAAGCGCGGCACGGCGACGCCGAGCTGCTCCGCCGCACGGATCACGAGCGTGCCCTTGGGCACGGTGACGTCGACGCCGTCGACGGACATCGTGACGCCGTCGACGGTCTGGGTGGCCGGGGACGAGGGTCCCGAGGAGGTGACGGTCATCGCGCTGCTGCTCCCGCGAAGACGGTGGAGGCGACCGGGTCGAAGAGCTCGGACGCCGCCGTGTGCGTTCCCGCGAGGAACTCCTCGCGGAAGTACTTCAGAGCGGGCGCGTACGGTGTGGCCGCGGCGTCGCCCAGCGCGCAGAAGGACCGGCCGGCGATCTGCTCGCAGATCTCGTCGACGGTCTCGATGTCGGCCTCCTCGGCCGTGCCGTGCTCGAACCGCTCGAGCATCTGCTCGAGCCAGAACGTGCCCTCACGGCAGGGGGTGCACTTGCCGCAGCTCTCGTGCTTGTAGAAGTGCATCCAGCGGCTGATGGCGCGCACGACGCTCGTGGTCTCGTCGAAGACCATGGGGCTGCCGGTGCCGAGCATCGTGCCGGCGCCGGCCATGTCCTCGTAGGTGAGCGGGACGTCGAGGTGCTCGGGCGTGAGCATCGGGACGCTCGACCCGCCCGGCACCCAGAACTTCAGCTCGTGACCCGCCCGCACGCCGCCGGCGTACTCCAGCAGCTCGCGCATCGTGGTGCCGAGCGGCGCCTCGTAGATGCCGGGGCGCTCGACGTGGCCGGAGACCGCGAACAGCTTGAAGCCCGGGGACTTCTCGGTGCCGAACTGCTTGAACCACTCCGGACCGTTGCGCACGATCGTCGGGAGGTTGGCGATGGTCTCGACGTTGTTGATGACCGTCGGACCGCCGTAGAGGCCGGCGACCGCTGGGAACGGCGGCTTGAGGCGCGGTTGGCCGCGGCGACCCTCGAGGGAGTCGAGCAGCGCCGTCTCCTCACCGCAGATGTAGGCGCCGGCTCCGGAGTGGACCACGATCGTGAGGTCCCAGCCCGAGCCGAGGATGTCCGTGCCGAGGAAGCCGGCAGCCTCGGCCTCGCGGACCGCGGCGGCAACACGACGGATCGCGTGCGGGACCTCGCCGCGGACGTAGATGAAGGCGTAGTTCGCACGGATGGCGTAGGCGGCGTGGATGCAGCCCTCGACCAGCGCGTGCGGGTTGGCGAGCATGAGCGGGATGTCCTTGCAGGCACCCGGCTCGGACTCGTCGGCGTTGACCACGAGGTAGTTCGGGCGGCCCGTGTTCTGCGGGACGAAGCCCCACTTCATGCCGGTGGGGAAGCCGGCGCCGCCGCGGCCGCGGAGCCCGGACTCCTTGACGAAGGCGATGACGTCGTCGGGATGCACGCCGAGGGTCACGGGGACCATGTCGTAGCCGCCGTGGCGGCGGTAGCCCTCGATCGTGTGGGAGTCGGGCTCGTCCCAGTGCGCGGTGAGGATCGGGGTCAGCGCCACGGGTCAGCCCTCCGTCGTCGAGGGCTTGAGCGGCGACTCGGCCGGGGGCTCGGGAGCCGTCATGCCGTTCTGCTTCGCGTAGCTGAGGCCGGCCAGCATGTGGTCGTCCTTGCCGCCCTCCTGGGCGAGGCCGTCGTCGAAGCCGGCGAGCAAGCGCTCGATCTCCTCGAACGTGCCGATCCGCGGACCGCGGGTCGAGAAGACCTCCTCGCCCGCCTTCAGCTTGTCGACGACCTCGAGCGCGCGGGGCACGTCCATGTCGTCGAGGAACTCCCAGTTGGCGGTCATGACCGGCGCGTGGGTGCAGGCCGCCTGGCACTCGATCCGCTCCAGCGAGATCGAGCCGTCGGCGGTGACCTCGTCCTGCCCGACGCCGAGACGCTCGGACAGGGCCGCCCAGATGGCGTCGCCGCCGAGGACGGCGCACATCGTGTTGGTGCAGACGCCGACGTGGTAGCGACCGACCTTGTGACGCTTGTACATCGTGTAGAAGGTCGCGACCGCGGCCACCTCGGCGGTGGTGAGGCCGACGACGTCAGCGCACAGCGCGATGCCGTCGGGGGTCACCTGGCCCTCGGCGGACTGGACGAGGTGCAGCATCGGCAGCAGCGCCGAGCGGCTCTGCGGGTAGCGACCCGCGAGGTCCACCGCATCGGCGCGGGTCTGCTCCGTCAGAGCCATGTCGTCTCTCTCGCGTAGGTCCGGGGGGTGGTACTGGCGGGCGTCATCGGTCGACACCGCCGAGCACGGGGTCGATCGAGGCGATGGCGCCGACGACGTCGGCGACCTGGCCGCCCTCGCACATCGCCGCGGTGGCCTGCAGGTTGTTGAACGACGGGTCGCGGAAGTGCACGCGGTAGGGGCGGGTCCCGCCGTCGCTCACGATGTGCACGCCCACCTCGCCGCGCGGCGCCTCGATGGCGGCGTAGACCTGGCCGGGCGGCACGTGGAAGCCCTCGGTCACCAGCTTGAAGTGGTGGATCAGCGCCTCCATCGACTCGCCCATGATGTGGCGGATGTGCTCGAGGGAGTTGCCCTGGCCGTCGCCGCCGATGGACAGCTGCGCGGGCCACGCGATCTTCTTGTCGGCCACCATGACCGGACCGGGCTCGAGGCGGTCGAGCGCCTGGTGCAGGATCCGGATCGACTGGTTGATCTCCTCGAGGCGCACGAGGAA
>JADGOZ010000120.1 GCA_017882705.1 Candidatus Nanopelagicales bacterium
CGCCGCGATCAGGTCGTCGTCGCTCGACGGTGCGACCTCCCACACCGGCGGCTCGTCGAGGTCCGCGTCGTAGCAACCACCGGACTCGCGATCCGCGCGATCGAGCCCCGCGAGCGCCGCGGCGAACGCGACATCCTCAGCAGTCGCGTAGCAGGCCACACCCGCAGCGGGATCCGACGCCACGGACGGCGTCCGGAGGCCGAGGCCGGAGTGCTCGAGCATGGGACCATTCTCGTACACGTGTCTGATTCCTGTCAAGATACGACACGCCTGAAATCGCTTGCAGCACAGCGGTTTTCGGCCATGCTCTCAGCCCCGCAGGTTTCTAGCAGGTGATCCCGTCCGCGAGGCCCGTCGCGACCGTCACCCGGTGCTCGAGGTCGTCGATCAAGCCCGGGACATCGGGGCCATCGACCCATGATCCTGACACGGCGAACGCATCGAGGGCGCGGTCGACGGAGAACCGGATCCAGCCCAGGCGCGACGCGAGCGACGGCCCGAGGTCGGTCGCGACGAGCGGTGGCGCCTCCCCGCCGGCCTCGCGGTAGCCGGCCACGACCGCAGCCACCACCTCGGGCGATCGCCAGCACGCCATCGAGAACGCGGCCTCGGCGAGGTCCTGCGCGGACAGGCGCGGCAGCACGACGTCCCAGTCGCACAGCAGCGGTCCGCCGCGAGCGACGAGCAGGTTCTTCTGGTCGACGTCGCCGTGGCAGAGGATCTCGTCGGCCGGGTTCCAGGGTTCGAGCAGCGCCGACGCGCGACGCGCCACGTCCTCGGCCGCCTCGAGGTGCTCCGCCCACGGCGCACCCGCCGCGCGAGATCGCGCGACGAGGTCGGGCCAGACGTCGGCCGTCGTGAGGCCGGCTCGGCCGGAGTAGAGGTCCGGTGCCGTCGGGCACAGCGCCAGCGCGTGGACCGTCGCGAGCGTACGGCCGACCCAGCGGGCGAGGTCGCGACCGACCGGCTCGCGGGGCACGGGCGTGGACGCGACCCACCGGTGCATCCGTACCGGCGCCGCTCCGGAGCCGTCCGAGCGTTCGACGTACGCCAGGGGCTCCCCGGTCACGGGGTTCACCACGGGCTCGGGCATCGGGACACCGGCATCCCGTGCGGCGAGCTCGAGCCGCCAGCCCTCGGCGAGCCACTCCCGCCAGCGCGGCTCGCCCCACGCGTTGCGCAGCTCCTTGACGGCGTAGTCGCCGCGCCTCGTGGACAGCCGCCAGACCCGGTTCGACCAGCCTCCGTCGACGATCTCGAAGCCGCGAACCTCGCCCGGGAGCCCGAACGCGGCCAGCACCGCCGACGGCGCGGGGGCGGAGGCCGGGAGCACGCGCTCAGCATCGCATCGACCCAGCGGGCCTGACCCGGCCCGGGATGCTTGACTGTGCCGGGCCAGGACCGGGCACGGTCGTGGCCCGACGGGGGTGACGTGCACGGGTCAGAGGCCACACGCGCGCGATCGACGCTGTTCGCGCCGACCCGCGACCGCCTGTTGCTGCTCGCGTGGACCGTCGCGCTCTGCTTCGTCGGCTACAACGTCTACGCGCTGCTCGTGCGCGGGTGGATGGTCGACGCTGTCACCTACTGGTCGGTCTGGACCGTGACCCCGATGTACGGCGGTGTCGCGCCGGGACTCCAGGGCGCCTACCTCTACAGCCCGGCCTTTGCCCAAGTCATCTGGCCGCTCACCCTGCTCCCCTGGTGGGCCTTCTCGGCCGTGTGGTTCACCTCGTCGTGCATCGCGTACGCGTGGCTCGTGCAACCGCTGCGGGCAGCGTGGGCCGTTCCACTCCTCGCCCTGGCCCTCGAGGACATCCTGCTCGGCAACACCACCTGGATCCTCGCGCTGGCCTGCGCCGTCGGATTCCGGGTCTCGAGCGGGTGGTTGCCGCCGACGCTCGTCAAGGTCACGCCCGCGGTGGCGCTCGCCTGGTTCGCGGCTCGCGGGGACGCGCGGTCGGTGCTGCGCGCAGCCATCGTGCTGGGCGTGGTCCTGGGTCTCTCCTTCGCGGCGGCGCCCGACCTGTGGGCGCAGTGGTGGAACCTCCTGACCGGGCACCGTGGCACCGGGATCACGGTGCGCGTCGTGGCGGCCCTGGTCGTCGTGGTCGTGGCGGCCCGCACCGAGCGGCCAGTGTGGGTGCTGGTGGCGCTCGTGATCGCCAGCCCGGTGGTCGAGCCGTACTCGCTCGCGGTCTTCTGTGCGCTTCCCCGGCTCGTCTCGCCCGAGACGCTCGAACGCGCCGCACGTCCGTTCGGCGGGGTCGTCACGACCTTCCGCCGCGCACTCGACCTCACCTAGCCTGGACCGATCGACGCCGGGACGCCGGCCGGCCGGACGCGAGGTTGCTTACTCGGAGACGCCGAGGCGGTCGAGGAGGAGCTCGCGGACGCGACCGGCGTCGGCCTGGCCGCGGGTTGCCTTCATGACGGCGCCGACGATGGCACCGGCCGCGGCGACCTTGCCGCCGCGGATCTTGTCGGCGACGTCGGGCTGCGCGGCGAGCGCCGCGTCGATCGCGGCTAGGAGCGGACCGTCGTCGCTGACGACGGCGAGCCCGCGCGAGGCCACGACCTCGTCGGGCGAGCCCTCCCCCGCGAGGACGCCCTCGATCACCTGCCGTGCCAGCTTGTCGTTGAGCGCACCCTCGCCGACGAGCGCCTCGACGCGCGCGATGTCCGCCGGAGTGATCGCTAGGTCGACGAGCTCGACCTCCTGCTCGTTGGCGATACGGGCGAGCTCGCCGGTCCACCACTTGCGGGCGGCCGCCTGGTCGGCACCGGCGGCGACCGTCTGCTCGACGAGGTCGAGGGCGCCGGCGTTGACGACCGAGGCCATCTCGAACGGCGTGATGCCCCAGTCGCCGATGAGCCGGGCCTGGCGCACGGCCGGGTTCTCCGGCAGCGCCGCGCGCAGCCGCTCGACCCACTCGCGCGACGGCGCGATCGGGACGAGGTCGGGCTCGGGGAAGTAGCGGTAGTCCTCGGCGTCGGACTTCTCGCGGCCCGACGTCGTGACGCCGGTGTCCTCGTGCCAGTGCCGAGTCTCCTGCACGATCGAACCGCCGGCCTCGAGCACGGCGGCCTGGCGCGTCATCTCGTAGCGCACGGCCCGCTCGACCGACCGCAGCGAGTTGACGTTCTTCGTCTCGGTGCGCGTCCCGAGCTTGTCGGCAGGGCTGCGCCGCAAGGACACGTTGGCGTCGCAGCGCAGGGAGCCCTGCTCCATCTTGACGTCGGAGACGCCGAGCCCGCGCAGGAGCTCGCGCAGGGCGGCGACGTAGGCCTTGGCGACCTCGGGCGCGTACTTGCCGGTGCCCTCGAGCGGCTTGGTGACGATCTCGATGAGCGGGATGCCGGCGCGGTTGTAGTCGACGAGGGAGTAGTCGGCGCCGTGGATGCGACCGGTCGCGCCACCCTGGTGCGAGGTCTTGCCGGTGTCCTCCTCCATGTGGGCACGCTCGATGCCGACCCGGAAGGTGCGGATGCCCTCGTCGGTCTCGACGTCGACGTCGAGGTAGCCGTCGAAGCAGATCGGCTCGTCGTACTGCGAGGTCTGGAAGTTCTTCGGCATGTCGGGGTAGAAGTAGTTCTTCCGCGCGAAGCGGCACCACTCGGCGATCTGGCAGTTGAGCGCGAGGCCGATGCGGATCGCGGACTCGACGCCGATCGCGTTGACCACCGGCAGCGAGCCGGGCAGGCCGAGGCAGGTCGGGCAGACCTGGGTGTTGGGTGCGGCACCGAACTCGGTCGGGCAGCCGCAGAACATCTTGGTCTTCGTGCCGAGCTCGACGTGGACCTCGAGCCCGAGCACCGGGTCGAACGTGCGCACGACCTCGTCGTACGGCATAAGCGACTCAGTACTCACAGGACCGGTGCCCCTTCGAGGATCGGTGCGCCCCAGCGCGACAG
>JADGOZ010000121.1 GCA_017882705.1 Candidatus Nanopelagicales bacterium
CGCCTGGTCGCACCCGACTCCGTCGTCGTCGTGGGTGCCGGGCGCGAGCCGTCCTCCCTCGGGCACCGGCTCCTGCACCACCTCGTCTCGGCCCGTTTCACCGGTCGCCTCTACGCCGTGAACCGCGCGGCCGCGGCGGCGCAGGCACAGGTGCTCGAGGTGCCGACGTACGCCTCGGTCTCGGACCTTCCGGACAGCGTCACGCTGGCGATCATCGCGGTGCCGGCCGACGAGGTGCCCGCGGTCGTCGACGAGTGCGGCAAGGCTGGAGTCGCAGGTCTCCTCGTCGTCTCGAGCGGGTTCGCCGACAGCGGTTCCGAGGGCCTGGCCCGCCAGCGGGCGCTGGTACGCCGGGCGCGCGGGCTCGGCATGCGGGTCATCGGCCCCAACGCGCTCGGCATCGTCAACACCGATCCCGCGATCTCGCTCAACGCGTCGTTGGCTCCCTCGATGCCCGGTCGGGCTCCGATCGGCTTCTTCTGCCAGAGCGGGTCGCTCGGCAGCACGATCCTCGCCCGCGCGGTGCGCCGCGGGCTCGGTGTCTCGACCTTCGTGTCGGCGGGCAACCGGGCCGACGTGTCGGGCAACGACCTTCTGCAGTACTGGCAGGACGACGAGCAGACCTCCGTCGTGCTGCTCTACCTGGAGAGCCTCGGCAACCCGCGCAAGTTCACCCGGATCGCTCGTCGGCTCTCGCGCACCAAGCCGGTCGTCGCGATGCGCACCGGTCGCTCGACCCAGGCCTACCCGCTCGGCCACACCATCCGCCGCACGAACCTGCCGCCTCGCGCGGTCGACTCGATGTTCGAGCAGGCCGGCGTCATCCAGACCGACTCGCTGGGCCAGCTCTACGACGTCGCCGGCCTCCTCGCGTTCCAGCCGCTGCCGTCGGGCCGGCGCGTGGCGGTCCTGGGCAACTCCGACGCCCTCGCGGTGCTCGCCGCCGACGCCTGCGAGGCCGCGGAGCTCGACGTCGTCGGCAGCCCGCTGACCCTCAAGCACGACGCGACGCCGCACGAGCTGGCGAGCGCCCTCGCCGCGGTGCTCGACGACCCGGCGGTCGACTCGGTCGTCGTCACGCACGTGCCGATGCTGGGCATGCACGGACGGCCGTGGGAGCGCGTGGTCGCCGAGACGGTGGCCCGCGGCTCCAAGCCCGTGGTCGCGGTGCTGGTGGCCGCGGAGGACGAGAGCGGCCTCATCCCGCCGCCGGGCGGCGACGAGGACATGCCCGAGCACGGGTCGGTCCCGTTCTACGGCACCGTCGAGGAGGCCGTCCTCGCGCTGCAGCGGGTGACGCGCTACGCCGAGTGGCGCGCCCGCTCGCTCGGCGAGGTCCCCGAGCTCGAGGGCATCAGCCGGTCCCGGGCCCGTGCGGTCGTGGTCGAGGCGCTCGACGCCCACCGACGCGACGCGATGGCCGAGACCGACGTCATCCCGGTGGTGGTCGAGGGCGAGGTGCCCCCGACCGTGGTCACGTCGGTGGACGACGACGAGGAGGGCGACGCCCAGGAGGTGCTCATCTTCGCCGAGCACGCCGAGGACCCGCTCACCCGCATGCTCGCGGCGTACGGCATCGAGGTCTGGCCCGTCGTCCCGGTGACGGGCGAGGAGGAGGCGGTGACGGCGTCGTCCGCGGCCGGCTACCCCGTGGTGATGAAGACCCTCGACCCGCGGTTCGCGTCACGCACCGACCTCGGCGGCGTGCGGCTCAACATCGAGAACGACCGTGCCGCGCGCACGGCGTACGTCTCCATGGTGGCCTCGCTCGACCCGGATGCCGTGAGCCACCTCGTGGTGCAGCGGATGGCGACGCCGGGCGTGGCGTGCGTCGTGAGCTCGGTCGAGGACCCGCTGTTCGGGCCGGTGGTGTCCTTCGGCCTCGCCGGCGTGGTCCCCGAGCTGCTGGGGGACAGGGCGTACCGCATTCCGCCGCTCACCGACGTCGAGGCGCGCGACCTCGTCGCGGAGCCCGGCGCGGCCCCGATGCTCGACGGCTACGGCGGATCCGCGCCCGTCGACAAGGCGGCCCTCGAGGACCTGCTGCTGCGGGTCGGCGAGCTCTCCGACGACGTCCCCGAGCTCGCCGAGCTGCGGCTCGAGCCGGTCGTGGTCGCCGGTGAGGGCCTCGCGGTCCTGGGCGCGCGAGCCGTGCTGCGCCGCGCCGTGGCCCGGGCCGACACGGGAGCACGCCGCCTCAGCACCTGAGCGACGGACGTGACGGGTAACGCGTTTCGGGTATGTCGGTTCCCCGTGGTGGGATCGTCGGCATGAGCAGCGACACCGAGGTCGCGGACACGTCCATCCGCGCCGCACTCACCCCGCAGCTCACCCGGATGCTCCTGGGCATCGGGGCCTCCGCGTTCGGCGGCGGTCTCACGATGGCGCTGTTCGTGGTCTACCTGCACTCGGTGCGCGGCTTCGCGCTGCAGACGGCCGGCCTCGTCCTCACCTACCAGGCGCTGCTCGGTCTGATCCTCGCCCCGCTGGTCGGCACGATCGTCGACCGCATCGGTCCGCGGCCGGTCCTCCTCGTCGCGCTGCTGGTGGAGGCCCTCGCCACTCTCGCGTTCGGGCTGGTCACGACCGTCCCGCAGGCCGTGGGCGTCGCTACCGTCATGGCCGTGGGCAACGCCGGCACATGGCCACCCCAGGCGTCGCTGCTCTCCCGGCTGGCGCAGCCCGAGCACCGCCAGCGGGTGTTCGGCCTCCAGTTCATGCTGCTCAACCTCGGACTCGGGATCGGCGGCCTCGTGGGTGCCTCCATCCTCGACGTCCAGCGCGCGTCGACCTTCACGGCGATGTACGCCATCAACGCCGCTTCCTACGTGTTCTACTTCGCGGCGGTCGCGAGCCTGCGCGGGGTCCGGGGGCCCGAGGCGCCCGAGCCCGACGACGGCGACGGTCCGGGCGGCTACCGCGAGGTTCTCGCCGACGCACGGCTGCGTCGCTACGTCCTCGGCGCGCTGGTGCTGCTCACCTGCGGCTACGGCTCGATGGACGCGGGGCTCCCCGCCTTCATGACCACCGTGGCGCACCTGCCGGTGAACGCCATCGGCGTCGTGTTCTTCCTCAACACGCTCATCATCGTCGTGGCGCAGGTGTGGGTGCTCAAGCGGATCGAAGGGCGCTCGCGCACGAAGCTGCTCGCGGTCGCCGCTCTGGTCTGGGGCTCGTTCTGGCTGGTGGTGGCGTTCTCCGCGGGGTTCTCGCCCACCGTCGCGGGCGTGATGATCGCGCTCGGGTTCGGTGTGTTCGCCCTCGGTGAGATGATCTTCTCGCCCGTCGGCCCGTCGCTCATCAACTCCTTCGCCCCGCCGCACCTGCGGGGCCGCTACAACGCGTTCGGCGGCCTCATCTGGGGCGTGTCGGGCGCCATCGGTCCGGCGGTCGCCGGCGTCGTCATCGGCGGCGGCTGGGGAGTCGCGTGGGCGCTCGGCCTCACCGTGGGGTGCGTGGTCGCGGCGGCGATCCTCTACTCGCTGCGTCACCTGCTCACGCCCGAGGAGGACGGCCGGGCAGGTCCGTCCGCTGAACTGGCCGTGGAGGTGGGAGGATGACCGGCATGACGAGCGACGCCACCCTCGCCCCGCGGCTGCGGGCCGACATCGAGCGCAGCGGCTACTACCCCGAGCTGGTCAGCGACACGCTCGACACGGCCCTCGCCGACGAGGCCGTCGTGTCCTACGTCGTGCACCACGAGGCCACGTTCGACCACGACGAGCTGCGCCGGCACGTGACCGTCCTCGCTCTGACGCCCACCCGTCTCATCGTGGGTCACACCGACGAGAACCCGCCGGACGAGACCTCTACCAGCGCCTACGCCACTGCCTCGACCGAGGCGGTGCGCCTCGAGCGGATCGACTCCGTCGTCGTCACGCGGATCGCGGCCGACGCGGCGAAGCACAGTCGCGGCGCCCCCGTGAAGGAGGTCGTCCTCACCATCGGCTGGGGCGCGGTCAGCCGCATCGACCTCGAGCCGGCCTCGTGCGGCGATCCGAGCTGCGACGCCGACCACGGCTACACCGGGACGGCGAGCAACGACGACCTCGCGCTGCGGGTGTCGGAGGCGGCCGACGGCGCCGAGGTGGTCGCGCAGACCCTGTTGTTCGCCGGGGCGCTGTCCCAGGCCACCGCTCACCGCACCCGCTGAGGAGCGGCACCGCATGGCCGAGCTCGTGTTCTTCTCCGGGACGATGGACTGCGGGAAGTCCACCCTGGCGCTCCAGACCGATCACAACCACGCCGCACGAGGTCGCGCCGGGATCGTGTTCACGTCCCTGGACCGCGCGGGCGAGGAGACGCTGAGCAGCCGCCTCGGCCTCAAGGTGCCCGCCGTCGAGGTGTCGGAGGCGACCGACTTCTGGAAGCACGTGGTCGACGTGCTCGAGGCGGGTGGCCGGTGCGACTACCTCATCTGCGACGAGGCGCAGTTCTACTCCGCCGACCAGGTCGACCAGCTCGCGCGGGTCGTCGACGAGCTCGGGGTCGACGTCTTCGCCTTCGGCATCCTCACCGACTTCCGCACCAGGCTCTTCCCCGCGTCTCAGCGGCTGGTCGAGCTGGCCGACAAGGTGCAGGTGCTCCAGGTCGAGGCGCTGTGCTGGTGCGGCGAGCGGGCGACGCAGAACGCGCGCACGGTCAACGGCGAGATGGTGGTCGAGGGGGAGCAGGTGATGGTCGGCGACACGAACAGCGACGACGTCGTCGCCTACGAGGTGCTCTGCCGTCGCCACTACATGCGGCGCGTGACCGCGGCGTCGTCGATGGCCGCGCACATGAGCCCGACGCCGTTGCCGTTCGCCGAGCCCGAGGCGCGGCTGCCGGTCGAGCCGGCGCCGGTCTCGCCGTGAGCGCGCCGTTCGTCTCCGTCGACGAGCTGCGGACCGAGCTGGCCGCGGACGAGCCGCCGATCGTCCTCGACATCCGGTGGAGCCTGGGCGGAGCGCCCGGCAATCTCGAGTTCGCCGCGGGCCACGTGCCGGGCGCGGTCTACGTCGACCTCGACTCCGACCTCGCCGACCCTCCCGGGTCCCGCGGTCGTCACCCGCTGCCCGACCCGCAGCGCTTCGCCACCGCGATGCGCCGGGCCGGCGTGGCGCTCGACCGTCGGGTCGTCGTGACCGACGGATGCGACGGCGCGTTCGCGGCGCGCGCCTGGTGGCTGCTTCGTCATCACGGCCACGACGACGTCCGGCTGCTCGACGGCGGGTTCGCGGCGTGGCGCGAGTCCGGCGGCGAGGTCGCGACCGGGGGGCGGGCAGCGCCGTACTCCGACGACGGTCCGCCCACCGAGCATCGCTTCACCGCCGACGTGGCGCGCAGCGCCGTGCTCGACGCCGACTCGGCCGCGGCGCTCGCCCGCGACGGCGTGCTCCTCGACGCGCGGGCTCCCGCGAGGTACGCCGGCGAGGTGGAGCCGGTCGACACGGCGGCCGGTCACATCCCGGGCGCCATCAACGCACCGACCGCGATGGCGGTCGACGCGTCCGGTCGCTTCCTCGACCGCGACGAGCTGGTCCGTCGCTACGCCGACCTCGACGTGGCGCCGGGTGCCGCCGTCGGCGCCTACTGCGGCTCCGGGGTCACCGCGACCCACACGGTCCTGGCCCTGCACTCGATCGGGATCGAGGCGGCGCTCTACCCCGGATCGTGGAGCGAGTGGATCTCCGACCCCGCGCGCCCCATCGCCACGTCCTCCAAGCCCGGCTGACCCCATCTCGATGTCATGACACCAGCGCGCTCCCGGCGACCCGGTGACGTCATGACGTGCGCGGGGCCGCACGGACGGCGTGACGCATGACCGAGCTGACGGTCCTCGGGGCCTGCCACCACGACTGCCCCGACACGTGCGCGTGGGAGGTCACGGTCGTCGACGGGGTCGCGACCCGGCTCCGCGGCAGCGCCGAGCACCCGATCACGCGCGGCACGCTGTGCCCGAAGGTGAACCGCTACCTCGACCGCGTCTACCACCC
>JADGOZ010000013.1 GCA_017882705.1 Candidatus Nanopelagicales bacterium
ATCGCCAAGATGAGCGACGGGTCGGAGCGGACGGTCACCATCATCGACGCCTTCGAGGCAGTCGGGGCCTGCGCCGCGGGACGAATGAGCCGCGACGACGTCGACGCCATCGAGCGCGCAATCTGCCCGGGTGAGGGCGCCTGCGGAGGCATGTACACCGCCAACACGATGGCGGCCGCGGCCGAGGCCATGGGCATGTCGCTCCCCGGCTCCGCCGCCCCGCCCGCGGTCGACCGCCGCCGCGACGGCTATGCGCGGCGCTCCGGCGAGGCCGTCGTCGAGCTGCTCCGTCGCGGCATCACGACGCGCGACATCATCACGCGCGAGTCCCTCGAGAACGCCATCGCCGTCGTCGTCGCCCTCGGCGGGTCGACCAACGCCGTCCTGCACCTGCTCGCGATCGCGCACGAGGCGCACGTCCACCTCGAGATCGAGGACTTCAACCGCATCGCCGACCGCGTGCCGCACCTGGCCAACGTCAAGCCCTTCGGGCAGTACGTCATGAGCGACGTCGACCGCATCGGTGGCGTGCCGGTCGTGATGAAGGCGCTCCTCGACGCGGGTCTCCTGCACGGCGACTGCCTCACGGTGACCGGCAAGACCATGGCCGAGAACCTCGCCGACATCAACCCGCCCGACCCCGACGGCAAGATCCTGCGCGCGCTCTCGGACCCGATCCACGCCACCGGCGGGCTGTCGATCCTGCACGGTTCGCTCGCACCTGAGGGCGCGGTCGTCAAGACCGCAGGCTTCGACCGCACGGTCTTCGAGGGCAACGCCCGGGTGTTCGACGGCGAGGCCGGTGCGATGGAGGCCGTCGAGAACGGCACCCTGACCAAGGACGACGTCGTCGTCATCCGCTACGAGGGCCCGAAGGGGGGTCCGGGGATGCGCGAGATGCTCGCGGTCACCGGCGCCATCAAGGGCGCCGGGCTCGGCAAGGACGTCCTGCTGCTCACCGACGGCCGCTTCTCCGGCGGCACGACCGGACTGTGCGTGGGCCACGTCGCTCCCGAGGCGGTCGACGGCGGACCCATCGCGTTCGTCCGTGACGGCGACCGGATCCGCCTCGACACCGAGACCCGCCGCCTCGACCTCCTCGTCGACGACGCCGAGCTCGCGGCACGCCGACAGGGCTGGGCCCCGCCCGGGCCCAAGCACGCACGCGGTGTGCTCGCCAAGTACGCCAAGCTCGTCGGCTCGGCGCGCTACGGCGCGGTCTGCGACTGATCCCGGCCGACGCCTGAGCCGCACGGGTGGAGCAGGCTCCGGCCGGCTCAAGATCATGGCGGCCGTGCCGATGGCCCCGGAGTGAGAACCGTGCCGCTCGTGCAGCTCGCGCGGCCGCGCGTCAGCTCGTGGCGTCTGCTCGCCGCCACCCTGGTGGCGGTCGGCGTCGCGCTGCTCGTCGCGGCTCCCGAGACGCTCGACGCCAGCACCACGGTGCCCTTCCTCGCTCTGGGCGTTCTCTCGGCGGTCACGGCTGTGATCCTGGTCGTGGCCGGGCTGCGCAGCACCGGACGCACGCGCACGGGCTGGCTCCTGCTCGCGCCGGCTGTCGCGATCACGGCGTACACCCACCCGGTGCTGGCCCTGGGCGGGCCCTCCACCGAGCAGCCGGGGCTGCGGCTGGCCTCCGGGGTGCTCGTGGCGACGGCGATCGTGGCCTTCGCACCGGAGGGCCGCTCGCTGCGGCACTGGCTGGTCCTCGGTCTCGACGGCTGGCTCGTCGGCGGCTCCCTGTTCGTCGGGCTCTGGCTGGTCGCCGTCACCCCGAGCCGCCTGGAGTTCTCACCGCACGGCCTGCTCGCCGAGTGCAGCTGGGTCCTCGTCGGTCTCGCCCTGGCCAGCGTGGTGTTCGCGCTCGCCCGCCGCATGCCGCCCGGAGAGCGCTCGGGCGGCATCGCCCTGTCCGTCGCCGCGGCGCTCGCCGCCAACGGCGACCTGTACCGCGCCTTCTTCACCACCGCCGGATGGAGCGCCGGCGGCCGTGCGGCCTTCCTGTGTTCCTGGGCGGCGGCGATGGTCATGCTCGCGGCCACGCCCTGGATCAACCGCGATCCCTTTGCCGGCGTGCTCGACCAGCGGCACGACCGCAGCGCCGTCCGGCTCGCCTACGTCGTCGCCTGCATCGCCGTCACCGCGACCGTGGTCGCCTGGGTCTTCGGGCGACCGCCGGACCTCATGCTGGGTTTCGTGGCCGTCAGCCTGCTCATGTCGGTGGTGGCCAGCCAGACCCTGCTCGCCGGCGAGAACGCTCGCCTCGTCGAGCAGATCTCGCGGGACGCGGACCTCTTCCGCGACCGTGCGACGCGCGACGCGCTGACGGGCCTGCCCAATCGCGGCGAGTTCACCGGGCGCGTCGAGCGCGCTCTCACCGTGCTCGGCCGGGGCCGGGTCGCCGTGCTGTTCATCGACCTCGACGGGTTCAAGGACGTCAACGACTCGTTCGGGCACGCCATCGGCGACGAGCTGCTGGTCGAGGCCGCGGGACGCCTCGCCGAGGAGGTCCGCGACACCGACGTGGTCGGGCGCTTCGGCGGCGACGAGTTCGTCGCGCTGCTGGCCGACTGCACGGACGAGACGGCCCTGGAGATCGCCGAGCGCCTGCGCGCGGCGCTCTCGGAGCCGTACCGCATCGGGCACCGCGACGTCGTGGTGTCGGCCAGCATCGGGCTCGCCCGGCCCGAGACCGGCGACGACGCCGACTCGGCGCTGCGCAACGCCGACCTCGCCCTCTACCGGGCCAAGGAGGCCGGTCGCGACCGGGTCTCGGTCTACGAGCCGACCATGCACAGCACCGTGCTCCGTCGCCTGGACCTCGCCTCCCGGCTGCGCAGCGCCCTGGCCCACGACTCGCTGACCCTCGCCTACCAGCCGATCGTCGACCTGCGGACGGGCACGGTCTACGCGATGGAGGCGCTCCTGCGCTTCGGCGACTCCGAGCTCGCCGGGTGGGACGTCTCCGAGGTGATCGAGGCGGCGGAGGAGAGCGGGCTCGTCGTGCCCGTCGGCGGCTGGGTCCTCGACGCCGCCGTCGGCACCCTCGCCACCTGGGTCAAGGCCGGTCACGACGTCCGGATGGCCGTGAACGTCTCCGCCCGCCAGGTCGAGGCCGAGCTGTTCGTGCGTCAGGTGCAGAACACGCTGATCTACCACGGGGTACCGGCGTCGAACCTGGTGCTGGAGATCACCGAGCACCAGCTCGTCCGCGACGTCGAGTCCTCGCACCAGGAGCTGGCCCGGCTGCGCGCGCTCGGCGTCCGCATCTCGCTGGACGACTTCGGCACCGGCTACTCCTCGCTGGCCTACCTCCCGCGCCTCCCGCTCGACAGCCTGAAGATCGACCGCAGCCTGGTGAGCCGGGTCGGCGGGCCGCGCGACACGGTGCCGAGCGTGCTGCGCCTCGGACGAGACCTGTCGCTCAGCGTGGTGGCCGAGGGCGTCGAGACCGTCGAGCAGCTCGTCCTGCTCCGTGCGTCCGGAGCCACCCTCGGGCAGGGTCACCTCTTCGCCCCGGCGCTCCCGCTGGAGGAGGCGACCGAGATCGTCGCCCGTGGCCGGGTGGACCTGCCGGTCGAGGTGGTCTCGCAGGGCAGGACGTTCGTCTCGGATGACGAGACGCCTCGCGTCACGGCTTGACACCCGTCCGGTCGAGCGCGACGGTTAGCCGGTGTTCCGATCCAGCATTCTCGTAGTTCGCAGGCGCGCAGCCTGACGAACTCCTGTCGTCTGCGCGCACCCCTCGAAGCCCTGCTGGGCCGAGGGGTTTTTCGTTGCCCGACCCGCACGACGCCCCACCCATCCGACCCGAGACCCGCGAGGACCGCATGACCGAATCGATGACCGGAGCCCAGAGCCTCGTCCGCTCGTTGGAGCACGCCGGGGTCGACGTCCTCTTCGGGATTCCCGGAGGCGCGATCCTCCCGGCGTACGACCCGCTCATGGACTCCACGAAGGTCCGGCACATCCTCGTCCGCCACGAGCAGGGCGCCGGCCACGCGGCGGAGGGCTACGCCCAGGCGACCGGCCGGGTGGGGGTCTGCATGGCGACCTCGGGCCCCGGAGCCACCAACCTCGTGACACCGATCGCCGACGCCTACATGGACTCGGTGCCGATCGTCGCGATCACCGGTCAGGTGCCCAGCGCCTCGATCGGCACCGACGCCTTCCAGGAGGCGGACATCCGTGGCATCACCATGCCGATCACGAAGCACAACTTCCTCATCACGAACCCGGCGGAGATCCCGCGGGCCGTGGCGGAGGCGTTCCACATCGCGGGTACGGGCCGACCCGGGCCGGTGCTCGTCGACATCGCGAAGGACGCGCTGCAGGCGATGACGACCTTCGAGTGGCCGGGGCACGTCGACCTGCCCGGCTATCGCCCGGTCACCCGTCCGCACGCCAAGCAGGTGCGCGAGGCCGCGCGGATGATCCTCGAGGCCAAGCGTCCGGTGCTCTACGTCGGCGGCGGCATCATCAAGTCGCACGCCAGCGCCGAGCTGCTGCGCCTCGCCGAGATCACCGGCATCCCGGTGACCACCACGCTCATGGCGCGCGGCGCGTTCCCCGACAGCCACCCGCTGCACCTCGGCATGCCCGGCATGCACGGGTCGGTGTCAGCCGTCGGAGCGCTGCAGAAGAGCGACCTCATCATCGCCCTCGGCGCCCGGTTCGACGACCGTGTCACGGGCCGCCTCGACTCGTTCGCGCCGAACGCCCTGGTCATCCACGCCGACATCGATCCCGCGGAGATCTCGAAGAACCGCGTCGCCGACGTGCCGATCGTGGGCGACGCCCGCGAGGTGATCATCGACCTCGTCGCGGCGCTCCAGGCGGAGCACGAGGCCGGTCACGGGGGCGACTACGCCGAGTGGGTCAGCCTCCTCGACCACATGAAGGCGACGTATCCCGTGGGCTACACAGCGCCCGCGGACGGCTCGCTGTCGCCGCAGTACGTCATCGAGCGGCTCGGGCTCATCGCCGGACCCGAGGCGATCTACGCCTCGGGCGTCGGCCAGCACCAGATGTGGGCCGCGCAGTTCATCAACTACGAGATCCCGGGCACGTGGCTCAACTCCGGCGGCGCCGGCACCATGGGCTACGCCGTGCCCGCGGCCATGGGCGCCAAGGTCGGGCGCCCCGACGCCACCGTGTGGGCCATCGACGGCGACGGCTGCTTCCAGATGACCAACCAGGAGCTCGTCACCTGTGCTATCAACGACATCCCGATCAAGGTCGCGCTCATCAACAACAGCTCGCTCGGCATGGTCCGCCAGTGGCAGACCCTGTTCTACGAGTCGCGCTACTCCAACACCGACCTGCACAGCCACCGCATCCCCGACTTC
>JADGOZ010000014.1 GCA_017882705.1 Candidatus Nanopelagicales bacterium
CGGGCACGCCCACGACGACCGAGTGCTCACCGACCGAGCGCACGAGCACGGCGTTGGCCCCGATGCGCGAGTCGTCGCCGACGACGAGGTTGCCGAGCACCTTCGCGCCGGCGCCGAGGACGACACGGTCCCCGATGGTCGGATGCCGCTTGCCCGGGTCCAGGCTCGTGCCGCCGAGCGTCACGCCGTGGTAGATCGTCACGTCGCGGCCCACCTCGGCGGTCTCCCCGATGACGACTGCCGCACCGTGGTCGATGAAGACGCCCTCGCCGATCGTCGCGGCCGGGTGGATCTCGATGCCGGTGGCCCACCGCGCGGCCTGCGACAGGGCCCGCGCCGGGAAGGGCGCGCCCTTGTGCCACAGCCAGTGGCTGGCGCGGTGCGCCCAGATCGCGTGCACGCCGGGGTAGAGGAGCGCCACCTCCCACTCGGTGCGAGCGGCCGGGTCGCGGTCGACCACGGCGCGCAGGTCTCGCCTCATCCGAGCAAGCATGGTGACGCCCCTCTTCCGGTCGACTAGTCCGCGAGGCCGGCGAAGAGCGCGGTGGACAGGTAGCGCTCGCCGAAGGACGGGATGATCACGACGATCGTCTTGCCCGCGTTCTCCGGGCGCGCGGCGACCTGGGCCGCGGCCCACAGCGCGGCACCGGACGAGATGCCGACGAGCAGGCCCTCCTCCGTCGCGGACCGACGCGCGGTCGAGAGCGCGTCCTCGTTGGCGACCTGGATGACCTCGTCGTAGACATGGGTGTCGAGGATCGCGGGCACGAAGCCGGCGCCGATGCCCTGGATCGGGTGCGGTCCCTTGGCTCCGCCGGACAGGACGGGCGAGGCCGCCGGCTCGACGGCGATGATCTGCACCGAGGGCTTGCGCTCCTTGAGCACCTGTCCGACACCGGTGATCGTGCCGCCCGTGCCGACTCCCGCGATCACGATGTCGACGGTGCCGTCGGTGTCGTTCCAGATCTCCTCGGCCGTCGTACGCCGGTGGATCTCGGGGTTCGCGGGGTTCGAGAACTGCTGCGGCATGAAGTACTTCGGGTCCGAGGCGGCGAGCTCCTCGGCCTTGGCGATGGCGCCGCCCATGCCCTCCGGGCCCGGCGTGAGGATCAGCTCGGCCCCGTAGGCCTTCAGCAGCAGGCGGCGCTCGACACTCATCGTCTCGGGCATCGTCAGCACGATCTTGATGCCGCGGGCTGCGCAGACCATCGCGAGCGCGATGCCGGTGTTGCCGCTCGTGGGCTCGACGACCACGGTGTCGGGGCCGATGAGGCCGGCCTCCTGGGCCGCGTCGATCATCGCGACACCGATGCGGTCCTTGACGCTGTGCGCCGGGTTGAAGAACTCGAGCTTGGCCACCACGGTGGCGCCGCCCTCGGGGACGAGGCGGTTGATCTTGACGAGCGGGGTGTTGCCGACGAGCTGGGTGACGTCGCTGGCGATGCGCATGGAGGGGCCTGCCGTTCCGGTGTGAGAGGCGTGACGAGGTGCCGTGACCTGAGAGGGGTCGGTGCTGCCGAGGGAGACGGCGTGCACCGGCGACGGACGTGCAGCGGAGGACGGACGACGACTGGGGCGGCTAGGAGAGTCGACAGGTCATGCTCGAGGTGCGGCAGTAGTCGACCTCGCGACAGCGCACCAGGACGCGCACGGTCGCACCGAGGAGTCGGTGGGTGTCGGCGCCGGTCACAGGTGCATCCTCTCAGGCGCTCGGATACGCCCCGCCACGACCCCTCAGCCGGTGCAGCGCGGCCACGAGCGCGTCGACGTCCTCGGTCGCCGTCAGCACTGAGTGCGGCCGCGTCGGGATTCAGCTCGCCAGATCGGTCGCGGTGTCCAGGGGCTCGCCGTCCCAGCGGAATCCGAGACCCCACACGGTCGCGAGGACCTCCGACGACGCTCCCACCGTGCGCAGGCGGGCTCGGACCGCCTTGACCGCTGAGCGCACGGTCTCGCTCGACCCCAGCTGCTCGCCCCAGGCGTGCTCCGCCAGCTCGTACGGGGTGATGAGCCGCCCCGGGTTGCTCACGAGGACGAGCAGCAGGTCGAACTGCCGAGCCGAGAGCGCGAGCGGATCCCCGCCGTACGAGGCCGTCCCGGACGCGTCGTCGAGCACGAGCCCGGACGCATCGGCCACGACGCGAGGCTGCCGCGGGGCTGGTACGAAGGCAGGTCGGATGGCGCTGCGGTCACGCACGGACACGCTCACCACCTGCTCCGACGACGCGGACGCCGACGGACCCCGCCTCCTCGACCCCCTCGAGGACGACACCGCCCACCTCGAGTCGGGTCGGGGAGACCGGCGAGGTCCGGACGAGCTGCAGACCGTCGACAGGGTGGCCGTCGACGACGACACCGTCGGCCCGGTCAGCCGTCAGGTAGAGGTAGCGACCGTGACGTCGGAACTCCCCGGGGATCCCCTCTAGTCGGGACACGTGGTCGATCCAGTGAACGGGCTGCGTCGTCGAGTTCTGGCGCGAGATGGGCATGAGCTGTCCTGGGTGACGGAGCGGACGAGGGTCGCTGCCCGCACCTCGGGCTTGCGAGGTCGCCGTCCCTCAAGGGACGGTTCCTACGCCGACGGGTGGATCGAGGAGGCGCGGTGTCGGGTCAGCGACAGAGAGCGCCGGAGACGCGCACGAGGTCCACGTGCCGGCGGCTGACCAGCATCGTCACCCCGGGTCTCCTCGCGTCGCGGCCCGCGGAGCGGCGCCTGGGAACGGCCGTCATCCGACGACCAAGGGCATGTCTACCAGACCGGTGGGAAACGTGACCACAGGGTGCCAGCCGTGACGCGCGCCACGAACGGTTCCGTTGACCCGGCTCAGGGACGGCCGCTAACCTGGCGCCCAGGTCACGAGTTCCAGCATCAAGCCCCGGCTTGCTGGACAGCAACCCTCCTCAGCGGCGGGGTGCTCCGGGTGAGGACCAGGCCGCGTGGAGACCTCCACCGGCAAGCGCTGGCCCCCCGAGGGTCCTCGTCCGAGGAGCACCATGCCGAACCAGGCGTGGGGCGTCGCTTCCGACGTCCCGTCCGTCCCCGTCCTGCCCCTTCTCCCCGTCGTGGGCTCCGCGACGACCACGCCGCTCGTGACGGGTGGGACCGTGCGTTACGTCGGCCTCGACGTCGCGGCCACAGCGCCCGCGCTCGAGGCTGTCGTCGATCGCGTCAACGCGGCGCTGCCCTACTACGGCAGCGTCCATCGAGGCGCCGGAGCCGCGTCGCAGATCAGCACCGACCTCTACGAGTCGGCCCGGCGCGACATCGGCCGTTTCGTCGGTGCCCGCGACGTGGACGTCGTCGTGGTCACGCGCAACACGACGGACGCGCTGAACCTGCTGGCGCACTGTCTCCCGCGCGCGTCGTCGGTCGTCCACCTCGACGTCGAGCACCACGCCAACGTCCTGCCGTGGCGCACGCACGAGGCGCGGGTCGTCCTGAGCCGGGCGACGGTCGAGGAGACGCTCGACGCGATCGACGACGAGCTGACCCGGCACCCGACCACCCTCCTCGCCGTGACCGGCGCCTCCAACGTGACCGGCGACGTGCCCCCGCTTCGGCGCCTGGCCGACCTCGCCCACGCGCACGGGGCACGCATCGTCGTCGACGCCGCCCAGCTGGCACCGCACCGTCGCATCGACCTCGTGGGGCTCGATGTCGACTACGTCGCGATCTCGGGCCACAAGCTCTACGCGCCCTTCGGCGCCGGCGCGCTGATCGGCCGCCGCGACTGGCTCGACGCAGCACCGGCATACCTCCCGGGCGGCGGCTCGGTCCGCGAGGTGTCCTTGTCGGGCGTCTCGTGGACGAGTGCCCCCGCCCGCCACGAGGGGGGCACGCCGAACCTGCTCGGCGCGGTGGCCCTCGCCGCATCCTGCCGCGCACTGTCCGCGCTGGGCGCGACCGAGCTCGAGGACCACGAGCGCGCCCTCCTGCTGCGCCTCGACGCCGGCCTCGACGCCATCCTCGGGGTCCGCCGCCTCCGGCTCTGGTCCGACGCACCCGACCGGGTCGGGGTCGCGTCGTTCACCGTCGACGGGCTCGACCCGGGACTGGTCGCCGCAGCCCTGTCGGCCGAGCACGGTGTCGGCGTCCGCGACGGACGCTTCTGCGCTCACCCGCTGCTCGCGCGGCTGGTCCCGAACGGCACGGCCGTGCGAGCGAGCCTCGGCGTGGCCACCGGCTCCGAGGACGTGGATCGACTCCTCGCCGCCCTGAGAAGCTTCGTAGCGGAGGGTCCGAGGTGGGAGTACCAGCGGACCGCAGGCGGATGGGCCCCCACCCCCGACCCGCGGGACCTCGACCCGTTCGGGCTTCGACACGAAGGGCTCGCGACGGATCCGGGCTGCGCCGCACATGTCGTGCTCGCATCCTGACGAGGACGCGCATGACGCGCGCCGAACACCGACGTGACACGGCCGGAAGGCGACCCCACATAATCAGCCGGTGCGCATCACCGCGAAGTCGGACTACGCCATCAGGGCGATGATCGAGCTGGCCGCCGACGACGGCACCATGCTGACGTGCGACTACATCGCCCAGCAGCAGGCCATCCCGAACAAGTTCCTCGGGACGATCCTCACCGACCTGAAGCACGCGGGGCTCATCACCAGCCACCGCGGTGCCGTCGGCGGGTATCTCCTGGCGCGACCCGCGCGCACCATCACTGTGGCTGACGTCATCCGCGTCATCGACGGCCCGCTTGCTGCGGTGCACGGCGAGCGCCCGCAGGACGTCGAGTACGAGGGCAACGCCGCGATCCTTCAGCCGCTGTGGGTCGCCGTGCGCGCCAGCCTGCGCGGCGTCCTCGAGCACGTCACGATCGCCCACCTCGCCGAAGGTCAGCTCCCGCGCAAGGTCGCGAAGCTGACCGAGGACGACGAGGCCTGGAAGGACCACTGACGGTCACGCCCAGGTGTGCGACGCACGCGGAGCCCACGCGGTCCTGACGACATCCCACTTTCCTTAGCCTGTCCTAATCGCATACCCCCAGGGGTATGGTGTCGGCATCTGACTGCTTGGAACCGCTGGGAGTTCGCATGGCTCGCGTCGTCGTCCTGGGTGCTGGCATCTCCGGCCACACTGCTGCTCTGCACCTGCGTCGGCTGCTCGACAAGCAGCACGAGGTCGTCGTGGTGTCGCCGAACTCGCAGTGGAACTGGATCCCGTCGAACATCTGGGTCGGCGTCGGGCGGATGAAGCCCTCGCAGGTCACGTTCCCGCTCAAGCCCGTCTACGACAAGCACGGTGTCGACTTCCGTCAGGCCAAGGCCGTCGCGCTGCACCCTGAGGGCGACGAGCGCACGTCCAAGGGCTACGTCGACGTCGTCTACACCGACCCCGCTCGCGCCGGCGAGACGCAGAGCATCGAGTACGACTATGTCGTCAACGCCACCGGCCCGAAGCTCAACTTCGCCGCGACGCCGGGCCTCGGCCCGGACGGTCACACCGTGTCCGTGTGCACGTACGGCCACGCGGACGAGGCCGCGAAGCAGCTCGCTGGCGTGATCGCGAAGCTCAAGGCCGGCCAGAGGCAGACCCTGGTGATCGGCGTGGGCCACGGCACGTGCACGTGCGAGGGCGCGGCGTTCGAGTACACGTTCAACGTCGAGCACGAGCTGCGCGAGGCAGGCGTGCGCGACCTCGCCGAGATCATCTATCTCACCAACGAGTACGAGCTCGGTGACTTCGGCGTCGGCGGTCTGAACTTCAAGCAGAACGGCTTCGTGACCACGAGCAAGCTGTGGACCGAGTCGCTGTTCAAGGAGCGCGGCGTCAAGTCGATCCTGCGCGCGCACGTGCAGAAGGTCGAGGAGGGCAGACTCTTCTACGAGACGCTCGACGGCTCCGCGGACACCCTCGACTTCGACTTCGCGATGCTGCTCCCGCCGTTCCGCGGCCAGGACCTGCAGGCGTTCGCGAAGGACGGCAGCGACATCACCGCCACCGTCTTCGCCCCGAGCGGCTTCCTCAAGGTGGACGCCGACTACACCGCGAAGCCGGTCGATGAGTGGAAGGCCGGGGACTGGCCCAGCACCTACGTCAGTCCGTCCTACCCGAACGTGTTCGGCGTCGGTATCGCCTTCGCGCCGCCACACCCGATCTCCACCCCGCGCAAGGCCCCCAACGGCACGGTGATCTCGCCCGCACCGCCACGCACCGGCATGCCGTCCGGGCTGATGGGCCGCGCCGTCGCGATGAACATCGCCGACATGATCACCGGCAAGTCGAACACCCCGCAGCACCACGCCTCGATGGCCGAGATGGGCGCTGCGTGCGTCGCCTCCGCGGGCGCGGGCTTCACCAAGGGGAGCGCGGCCTCGATGACGATGTACCCCGTCGTCCCCGACTACGACCGCTTCCCCGGTTACGGCCGCAGCCTCACCGAGACCACCGGCGAGATCGGCCTCGCCGGACACTGGATGAAGCACCTGCTCCACGTCATGTTCATCTACAAGGCCAAGGGCAAGCTCGGCTGGTCGATGATCCCCGAATGACGGGCACCCCGCCCATCACGCCTTCTGCGAGCACTCGGCCCCTTGAGAGCAACGAGGACACGATGACCACGACCCCGTCCCAGCCCGGACCCGACGTACCCCGCGGCCCGGCAGCAGGGCTGACCGACCCCTCGGCCTACGAGGCGCCGATGCCCACCGAGCGCACGGTGAAACAGCGCACGAACCTGCCGATCCAGGCCTACCGGTTCGCCGCGGTCAGCCTCAAGATGACCCGGATGATCCTGCGCTCCCACGGCTGACGCTCCGACGCAGGTGCTCCAGCGGTCCCAGCAGCTCGAGACGGCGCCAGAGCACGCTGCCGGGCACGGCCTGGCTGGGGTGGCACGTGACCGCCTCGAGCTGGTGCTCGCGCTCCACCGGGATCACGAGGTCGACCTCGGCCGGATCGTGGCCCACGAAGCCGGCACCGAACTCCTCAGCCAGCTGCGCCGGGACGGGGTTGGGCAGCGTCCACGCGAGGACGTCGAGCCCGCGCCGTTGTGCGGCGACGACGGCGGCCGACGTGGCCCGGACGTGGTCCGGATGTCCGGTGACCCCCGCAGCATCGAAGACCAAAAGGCCGTGCGCGTGGCATTCGTCGATCATCGTGACGACATGGTCGTCGAGGCTGTCGGCCGTGGTCAGGTCGAGACCGCCGTCGGGATACTCCAGCAGCCGGACCGCCCCGATCCCCAGCGCACGTGCGGCCGCGGCGAGCTCCACCGCGCGCACCGCGGCCAGGTCTCCGTCGACGCCGTGCAGCGTCGAGGCCTCGCCGTGCGTGAAGCAGAGGACGGAGACGGCAGCGCCGGAGCTCACGAAGCGGTCGATCACCGCGCCCAGTCCGAACGACTCGTCGTCGGGGCGCGCCACCACGACGACCACCGATCGCCACGCCGGCAGCACGTCGGAACCGGCTTCTACCTGCGCCATGTCCGTCTCCGCTCCTCATGAGCCGGATACGGGAGATCGGTTGTATCCCTGCGAGCCGACTCCGCGTCCATGAATCAGACGCCTAACGAAAGGACCACACCATGTTCACCAACGAGAGCGGCCTCGACCGGGGCCTGCGCGCGGCTGCCGGAGTCATCCTCGCGATCGTCGCCTTCGTCGTCGGCATCGGCAGCGCGCTGGGCATCGTCCTCGCCGTCCTCGCTGCCATCCTGCTCGGCACCGCCGCCGTGGGTTTCTGCCCGATCTACCGGATCCTCGGAATGCGCACCAACAAGGTCGCCGACCCCGCTGCTGCGCGACACTGACCCTCGTCGAACGTGACACCAACATACCCCCGGGGGTATGTTGGTGTCACGTTCACCCAGAGAAGGGTCCCTCCATGTGTAGCCCCGCTGTCTGTCGTTCCTGCGGCAAGGCCACCTACTCCGGGTGCGGCATGCACGTGGACCAGGTCCTGCGCAACGTCGCCCCGGAGAACCGCTGCACGTGCCGCTGACGGAGCCCGCGACCGACGGCGCCGTCGCGGCCCACGCCGTGGTTCGCGACGCGTGGTCCGAACGGCTCGTCGCCGAGGTGCCCGGACTCCTGCGCTACGCCCACACCCTGGTGCGGGACACCGAGCGCGCCGAGGACCTCGTGCAGGACACGGTGGTCCGAGCGTTGGAACGGGCTGAATCGTTCCGGAGCGAATCGCTGCTGCGCACCTGGCTGCACCGGATCCTGCACAACCTCGCCGTCGACCAGGGCCGCCGTCCGCATGCGGACCCGGTCGAGGTGGTGGACGACGCCGCGGGCCGCGTCGACCTCCTCTGGCAGGACGACCGCTACTCCGTCGACGCTGCTGCGGTCGTCGAGCAGGCCGAGTCGCGCGAGCTGATGCAGGACGCCCTGCTCCGCCTCCCGCTGATCTACCGTTCGACCGTGGTGCTCCACGACGTCGAAGGGCTCACGATGACCGAGGTCGCCGAGATCCTGCAGATCCGCCTCCCCGCGGCAAAGCAGCGGCTGCGGCGCGGGCGGATGATGCTCGTGACCGAGCTGGACCGCCCGCATCCCCACGCCTTCGCCCCCGGAGTGCCCCTGCGCTGCTGGGACGCACGAGCCCGGGTGTCCGACTACCTCGACTCCGAGCTGTCGCAGCGGGACTCGGGCATCCTCGAGGCGCACCTCGCCGGCTGTCCGACCTGCCCCCCGCTCTACGCCGGACTCGTCGGTGTCCGCGACGCGCTCGGAGCCTGTCGCGATCCCGACGACGTCATCCCCCGCCGGATCCTCGACCGCATCACCGCTGCCGACTCATGACCGACCCGATCGTCCTCGTCGCGATCGGTGCGGCCCTGGGCATGATCATCGGCCTGCTCGGCGGCGGCGGTGGGATCCTCGCCGTACCCCTGCTGATCGCGGCCGGGGAGCCCTTCCTCGTCGCGTCGTCGCAGTCGCTCGTCATCGTCGGAGCCGGTGCGGCGGCGGCTCTCGTCCCGCACCACCGAGCCGGACGCGTGGACTGGAGGGTGGGACTCGTCTTCGGGGCGCTCGGCGCCGTCGGCGCGTTCGTCGGCGCCCGAGCCGCGGAGCACGTCGATCCCCGCATCCTGCTCGGCGGCCTGACCGTGCTGCTGCTCGGCGGCGCGGTCACGATGCTCCGCGCGGGGCTCGGCGAGCAGACCCGCGCGGAGGCCAACGCGATGAGCCGGATCGAGATGGCTGGTGGCGCGCTCACGCCGATGCGCAGTGGCGCGTTGCCGACTGCGCCGTCGCCCGGACCTCGCGGCCGCGCTCGAGTGGTGACCCTGGCAACGTCCGTCGGCCTCGTGACTGGGCTTCTTGGCGTCGGCGCGGGCTTCGTCGTGGTCCCCGCGCTCGTGAGTGCGATGAAGCTCCCCATCAAGAAGGCGACGGCCACGGCGCTCGTCGTCATCGTGATGAACAGCGCGGTCGCGGCCGTCGTCCGGCATGGTTCGCAAGGCAGTCTCGGCGTGACCGTGGGTCTCGCGGTTGCGAGCGCGACGTTCGCCGTCATCGGCGCCCTCGTGTCCCGACGGGTCCCTGGCTGGGCGCTCTCGGTCGCGTTCGCCGTGCTCATGCTCCTGGTCGCGATCTACACGGTGGTCCACGCGGTGATCACGGGATGACTCCGACCGCAACGACTCCGGAGCGTGACGTATCGCTCGCCGCACGCCTCGCCTCGGCATCGGTGGCCTCCTAGGCTCGTCGGGTGAACATGCCCCCGGCTGCCGCCGACTCCGTCACCCGCTGGAACGCCTCGGAGAAGGTCTGGGAGACGACGCTGCGTGGACGCTTCGTGCTCAGCGACCCGCGCATCAACAAGGGCACCGCCTTCACCGACGAGGAGCGCGACGAGCTCGACCTCGTCGGCATGCTCCCCCCTCGCGTCCTCACCATCGAGGAGCAGGTGGGCCGCGCGTTCAAGCAGTACCTCGCGCAGCCGACGGACCTCGCGAAGAACGTCTTCCTCACCGCGCTGCACGACCGCAACGAGGTGCTGTTCTTCCGGCTGCTCGGGGACCACCTCCCCGAGATGCTGCCGATCGTCTACACACCGACCGTGGGCGAGGCCATCCAGCGCTACAGCCACGAGTACCGCCGCCCCCGCGGCGCGTACCTCTCCGTCGAGGACCCCGACGGCGTGGAGCGCGCCCTGGTCGGCAGCGGACGTCGGCCGGAGGACATCGACCTGATCATCGCGACCGACGCCGAGGGCATCCTGGGCATCGGCGACTGGGGCGTCGGCGGCATCGAGATCGCGGTCGGCAAGCTCAACGTCTATACGGCGGCCGCGGGGATCAACCCCTCGCGGACGCTCGCCGTGATGCTCGACGTCGGGACCAACCGCCAGGAGCTCCTCGACGACCCGCTCTACCTCGGGGTCTCGAAGCCCCGCGTGGAGCGCGAGGAGTACGACGCCTTCATCGACAACTACGTCACCACCGCGAGCCGACTCTTCCCGCACGCGCTGCTGCACTGGGAGGACTTCGGCACGAGCAACGCGCGCCGTATCCTCGAGCGCTATCGCTCCTCGCACCTCACCTTCAACGACGACATGCAGGGCACGGGTGCGGTGAACCTGGCCGCCGTCCTGTCGGCGTGCACGGTCGGCGACGTGCCGCTCGACGAGCTGCGCGTCGTGGTCTACGGCTCGGGCACCGCCGGCATCGGCATCGCCGACCAGCTGCGCGACGCGATGCACGGCGCGGGCCTCTCGATGGAGGAGGCGACGCGACGGTTCTGGTGCGTCGGCCGCCACGGACTGCTCGCCGACGACCGCCTCGACCTGCGCGACTTCCAGGAGCCCTACGCCCGCCCTGCGGGCGAGGTCGCCGACTGGGCGCGCGACGAGGAGCTCGGTGGAATCAGCCTCGCCGAGGTCATCCACCAGGTGCACCCGACGCTGCTCATCGGCACGTCCGGCGTGCCGCGCGCCTTCACCGAGGACCTGGTGCGGGACATGGCCGGCCACGTCCACCGGCCCATCATCATGCCGATGTCGAACCCGACGAACCTCGCCGAGGCCACACCCTCGGACCTGCTCGCCTGGACCGACGGCCGAGCGCTCGTCGCGACCGGCAGCCCCTTCTCCCCCGTGACCTACGCCGGCACCACGCACGAGATCGCGCAGGTCAACAACGCGCTGATCTTCCCCGGGCTCGGTCTCGGCGTGGTCGTCGCGCAGGCGAGCCGGATCACCGACGGCATGTTCCTCGCCGCGGCCCAGGCCGTGGCGGCGAGCGTCGACCCGACGAAGCCGGGAGCCTCGCTGCTGCCCCAGGTCGCGCACCTGCGCGACACGTCGGCCATCGTCGCGGCCGCGGTCGCACGAGCCGCGCGGCACGACGGCGTCGCGGGCATCGACTCCGACGACCGGATCGAGGAGCGGGTCGCCGAGGCCATGTGGGAGCCGGCGTACTACCCGATCCGCGCCGTCTGAGCGACCGCGCCCGTGCCACGTCAGGCACGGGCCGCACTAGCCTGACTGATACCCCCAGGGGTATGTTGGTCTCCACGCTCGGGGAGTGACATGGAGATCCGCGGCAAGGAGCACGACGAGGTCGTCAACCGCCTCAAGCGTGCGCGTGGCCAGATCGACGGCGTCCTCGCAATGATCAAGAACGGTCGCGACTGCAACGATGTCGTCACCCAGCTCGCCGCGGCCTCCTCGGCCATC
Organism: Candidatus Nanopelagicales bacterium; assembly: GCA_017882705.1. Taxonomy (GTDB): domain Bacteria; phylum Actinomycetota; class Actinomycetes; order S36-B12; family CAIYMF01; genus Longivirga. Next base: position 11,636 of record JADGOZ010000014.1, read on the forward strand.
GACCGTGCCGCCTTCAAGGTCCTCACGATCGGGCTCGGTCAGTGCTACGTCGAGGGCCAGGAGCCCGACACGGCGGCCGTCAAGAACCTCGAACGGCTGCTCCTCTCGCTACGGCGGGCCGCAGGACCCCGCGGTCCTCTACTCCGCGGACGACGTCGCCTCGGACATCGACGGATCCGGCCTCGTGGTCGGGCGAGCGGAGCAGGTCGTCCGCCACGTGACGACCGCGGACGGCGGGCGGCTGGCGCTGGACTGCCTCGTCGTCGCGACCCGCCCGCTCAGCTGACCGCAGGAGACGTCGCAGACGCGAGCGGCAGGAGCACTGCGGCCCGAGACCCGTCGAGCGCCGCTCAGAATGTCGGGGAAACATACCCCCGGGGGTATGCTGTTAGAGTCTTCGCAAGACATCGTCTGAGAGGAAGCACTGGCATGGCTACCGTGCAGCTCACCGGGGAGAACTTCGAGGAGAAGGCCATCGGCGACGGCATCACCCTCGTCGACTTCTGGGCCTCCTGGTGCGGACCGTGCCGCGCCTTCGCCCCCGTCTTCGAGAAGGCCTCCGAGACCCACACCGACATCACGTTCGGCAAGGTCGACACCGAGGCCGAGCAGGCCCTCGCGGCTGCAGCCCAGATCAGCGCGATCCCGACCCTCATGGTCTTCCGCGACGGCGTGCTCGTCTTCCGCGAGGCCGGCGCGCTCCCCGCGAAGGCGCTCGAGGAGCTCATCACCTCGGTGCGCGGGCTCGACATGGACGAGGTCAAGGCGAAGGTGGCCTCGGCATGATCCGCACGGCCACGATCGCGGAGACCGCCGAGGCGCGCTCGCTGCGCCGCGGCACCGTGCTCGACGTGCGCAACGCCGACGAGTTCGCTCGCGGGCACATCGACAGTGCGGTCTTCATGGCGCTGCACATCGTCCCTCTGCGGGTGTCCGAGCTCGACCGGTCCGAGACCTACTACGTGGTCTGCGAGTCCGGCGCCCGGTCGGCGCAGGCCTGCGCCTATCTCGCGGCGCAGGGCTACGACGTGCGCGGCGTCCAGGGCGGCATGTCGGCCTGGCGCACCGCGGGCCAACCGGTCGAGACCGGTCTGCACGAGTCGTCGTCGCGATGACAACTGCCGCCGAGCCCGAGCTCCCCGACGTACCCGGCGTCGATGTCGCGGGTGCCGTGTCGTTGCTCGAGGGCGACACGGTGCTGCTCGACGTGCGCGAGCGCAACGAGTGGGACGCGGGCCATGCGCCGCACGCCGTCCACATCCCGCTGCGCGAGCTGTCCGAGGCGACCGGCTGGATGAGCAAGCAGCACCGGGTCGTCGTCGTGTGCCGCTCGGGTCGTCGCTCCGCGCACGCCACCGCCGCGCTGCGCGCCGCTGGCGTGGACGCCCTCAACCTCCTCGGCGGCATGCAGGCCTGGCGTGACGCCGGCGCCGACGTCGTCGCCGACCACGGCATCACGCCGACCATCATCTAGAAGGAGAGTCGTGAAGAAGATCCTGATCCTCGTCGCCGCCGTCTTCGGCATCGCGCTGCTCGCCGGCTGCGGCTCCAGCAGCAGCGGCGTCCAGAGCGTCGGCCCTGCGGCCTTCCTCACGACCGCGAGCCAGACCGGTACGGTCGTCGTCGACGTCCGTACCCCGTCCGAGTACGCCGCCGGCCACATCCAGGGGGCGGTCAACATCGACGTCGAGGCACCCACCTTCGACGCCGAGATCGCGAAGCTCGACAAGGCCGCGACGTACGCCGTCTACTGCCACAGCGGTCGACGCTCCGGTCTCGCCACGGACGCCATGGGCAAGGCGGGCTTCACGCATGTCTTCAACCTCACCGGCGGGATCGCGGACCTGCAGTCGGCCGGCGGACAGGTCGTGACCTCGTGACGCGGCTCGAGGTCGTCTCCATCGAGACGCCGAACCTCGGCGACCGCAGCTACGTCGTGGGGCGCGGCGACCACGCGATCGTGATCGACCCGCAGCGCGACATCGACCGCGTCGAGGCGATCCTCGACCAGCGCGGCTGGACCGTGTCGCACGTGCTCGAGACGCACTTCCACAACGACTACGTCAGCGGCGGCCTCGAGCTCTCGCGTGTCCTCGGCGCGGAGTACGTCGTGCCGCACGGCATGGACATCGCTTTCGCGGCGCACCGGATCAGCGACAAGGCCGAGATCGACGCCGAGGTCGGTCTCGTCCGGGTGCTGCACACCCCGGGCCACACGCCGAACCACATCTCGTTCGCGGTGAACGTCGACGGCCAGGACGTGGCGCTGTTCACCGGTGGCTCGCTGCTGTTCGGCAGCGTCGGCCGCCCGGACCTGCTCGGTCCGAAGCTGACCGAGCCGCTGGCCCGCGCGCAGTGGAACTCGATGCGCCGCCTCGCCCACGACGTCTCGCACACCGCCGACGTCTACCCGACGCACGGGTTCGGTTCGTTCTGCAGCGCGACGGCGACCGTGGGGACGGCGTCGACCCTCGCCGACCAGATCGCCTCGAACCCCGCGTTCAGCGTCGACGAGACCACCTTCGTCAGCGAGCTCATCGCCGGCCTCGACACCTTCCCTGCCTACTACGCGCACATGGGACCGGCCAACCAGGCCGGTGGCGGCCCGATCGACCTCTCCCTGCCTCGCATGGCCACGGCGGCCGACATCGCGGCGGCGATCGCGCGCGGCGAGTGGGTCGTCGACCTGCGCCACCGCCGCATCTTCGCCGCCGAGCACGTGAAGGGCTCGCTGTCCTTCGACGTGCACGGCAACGCCATCACCTACCTCGGCTGGCTGATCGACTGGGGTACGCCGCTCACGCTGCTCGGCGCGACGGTGGAGGAGGTCGCGGCGATGCAGCGCGACCTCGTGCAGATCGGCATCGACCGACCCGCGGCCTACGCCGTCGGCTCGCCCACCGAGTGGGCGAGCGACACTGCACCCATCTCGAGCTACCCGCGCGTCAGCCACGTCGAGCTCGCGGCGACGCTCGCCGCGAACCCGGACCTGCCGATGCTCGACCTCCGCCGCAACAGCGAGTGGGACGACGGCTATGTCGCCGGTGCCAAGCACGTCCCGCTGCACGAGCTGCGCGGCCGGGTCGACGAAGTCGTCGCGTGGGCAGCCACCGCCGACGGACCCATCTGGCTTTACTGCGGCAGCGGGTTCCGCGCCTCGGTGGGGGCGTCGCTCCTCGAGGCTGCCGGGGTCGACCTCGTGCACGTCGACGACGACTTCCCGAACGCGGCGAAGGCCGGGCTGCCCATCACGAAGCCGGAGCACGGTCACCGGCTCGGCACGACGTACGCGGACTGACCCGGTGGACCTCGCCGAGTCCCGGGAGCCGTTGGACCTCGATGCGGTCCGAACCACGCTCGATGCGACCGGGTGGTCGGGCCCAGCGCCCGTCGCCCTGGTGGGTTCGTCGTCGTTCGGCGAAGCAGTCATTCAGCCGTCGCTCTCGGGCTGGCGCGACATGACCTCCGTCGTGCTGGAGTCGTGGGACG
>JADGOZ010000122.1 GCA_017882705.1 Candidatus Nanopelagicales bacterium
ATGTCGTAGGGCACCTTGGCCTCGGCCAGCAGCACGTTCATGTGGCCGGGCAGGCGGCCCGCGACGGGGTGGATGCCGAAGCGGACCTTGATGCCGCGCTTGCGCAGCTTGTCGGTCATCTCGGCGACGGGGTACTGCGCCTGGGCCACCGCCATGCCGTAGCCGGGGGTGATGATCACCGACGACGCATTCGCGAGCAGATCGGCGACCTCCTCGGCGGTGGTCTCGCGGTGCTCGCCGTAGTCCTTGTCGCCAGCAGTTCCCGCCTCGATGCCGAAGCCGCCCGCGATGACCGAGATGAACGAGCGGTTCATCGCCTTGCACATGATGTAGGACAGGTACGCACCGGAGGAGCCGACGAGCGCACCGGTGACGATGAGCAGGTCGTTCTCGAGCAGGAAGCCCGACGCCGCCGCGGCCCAGCCGGAGTAGCTGTTGAGCATCGAGACGACGACGGGCATGTCGCCGCCGCCGATGGACGCGACGAGGTGCCAGCCGAGCAGCAGCGCGATCACGGTCACGACCACGAGCAGCCAGAGCTGCGGGCTGATGCAGAACCACACGGTCAGCGCGACGAACGCGACGAGCGCTCCGACGTTGAGGACGTTCTTGCCCGGGAGCATGAGCGGCTTGGAGTTGATCCGGCCGGACAGCTTGCCGAACGCGACGATCGATCCGGTGAACGTGACGGCACCGATGAACACGCCGATGAAGACCTCGGCGTGGTGGATGCCGAGCGTGCCCTGCGCCGCGAGCAGCGCGGACTCGACCGGGTCCGCGCCGCCCTCGACGGCGAGGTAGCCGTTCCAGCCGACGAGGACAGCGGCGAGACCGACGAAGGAGTGCAGCATCGCGATCAGCTCGGGCATGCCGGTCATCTCGACGACCCTGGCGCGCCAGAGGCCGATGGTGGCACCGACGACCATGGCGACGCCGATGAGCCCGAGGCCGATGTTGGACACGTCGCGGTCGATCGCGAGCGCGATCGTCGCGACGAGCGCGACGGCCATGCCGGCGATGCCGTAGTTGTTGCCCTGCTTCGCGGTCTCGTGCTTGGAGAGCCCGGCCAGAGCGAGGATGAACAGCAGCGCAGCGACGAGGTAGGCCGCCTGCGCAGCGGATTCGATGGTCATGAAGGGCTCAGCTCCTGGAGAACATGGCGAGCATGCGGCGGGTGACGGCGAATCCGCCGAAGACGTTGATGCTGGCGAGCAGCACGGCGACGAAGGACAGCGCCGTGATCGCGGTGTCGCCGTGGCCGATCTGCAGGAGCGCACCGACGACGATGATTCCGGAGATCGCGTTGGTCACCGACATGAGCGGCGTGTGCAGGGCGTGGTGCACGTTCCCGATCACGTAGTAGCCGATGACGATCGCCAACGCGAACACCGTGAGGTGCACGCGCAGCGCGGCGGGCGCGGCGGCGACGAGCACCAGGAGCAGGGCGGCGCCGATGCCGACCGTCGCCATGCGCCGACCCGGCGAGGCCGGTGGCTTCTCGACCTTGGCCACGGGTGCGGTTGCTGCGGCGACGGCGGGAGCCGCGGACACCTGCACCGCGGGCGGCGGCCAGGTGACCTCGCCGTCACGGGTGACCGTGACGCCCCGCTGCACGACGTCGTCCCAGTCCAGGACCAGCTCGCCGTCCTTGCCCGGTGTCATGAGCTTCATCAAGTTGACCAGGTTCGTGCCGAACAGCTGCGAGGCCTGGGCGGCGAGGCGGCCGGGGAGGTCGGTGTAGCCGATGATCGTGACGCCGTTCGCGGTCTTGACGACCTGGCCGGCGACCGTGCCCTCGACGTTGCCGCCGTTGGCCGCGGCCATGTCGACGATCACGCTGCCCGGCTTCATCGAGGCGACCATCTCCGCTGTGATGAGCCGCGGCGCGGGACGCCCGGGGATCAGCGCGGTCGTGATGACGATGTCCATCTCGGGAAGCCGCGAGGCGTACAGAGCGGCTGCCCGGGCGTTGTAGTCGTCGGACATCTCCTTGGCGTAGCCCGTCGCGGAGACCTCGACGTCCGCGGCCTCGACCGCGAGGTACTCGCCACCGAGCGAGCTGACCTGGTCGGCGACCTCGGGTCGCGGGTCGGTCGCGTAGACGATCGCGCCCATCCCGCCGGCGGTGCCTATCGAGGCGAGACCCGCGACGCCGACACCGGCGACGAGGACCTTCGCCGGCGGGACCTTGCCCGCGGCGGTGATCTGACCGGTGAAGAAGCGGCCGAAGACGTTGGCCGCCTCGATGACCGCGCGGTAGCCGGCGATGTTGGCCATCGAGGACAGCACGTCGAGCGACTGCGCGCGCGAGATGCGCGGCACCGCGTCCATCGCCAGCACCGTGATGCGGCGCGGCGCCAGGTCGGCCAGGAGGTCGGGGTTCAGCGCCGGTGCCACGAGGCACACGAGCGTCGTGCCCTCACGCAGGCCGTCGAGCTGCTCGGACGACGGCGTGTTCACGCCGAAGACGATCTCGGCGGTGCTGGCCGCACCGATCGTCGCGCCGGCCTCGACGAAGGCCTCGTCGGAGAACCCCGACGCCGCACCCGCGCCCGGCTCGACCACGACGGCGTACTCGAGCTTGAGCAGCTGTGCCACGGTCGCGGGCGTGGCCGCGACCCGGGTCTCCTCGGGGCGTGCCTCCCGCAGGACTCCGATGATCACGCCGTGCCTCCTTCGCACCGGTCCGTCGTGCAACGGACCGGGGTTGACGTGAGCCGGACGGGCAACGCCGTCCGTGGGTGCTCGGGCCGACCGTCATGTGGCGGCGCGTCCGAGCGTCCAGGCGGAGGCTAACCCGTACCTGCGCGCGGATGCGGGCCAGGCAAGCCTTGCCCTGCGGGTCGTGACGGGTGTCACACAGCGGGCGGATGGCGTCCCGGGGCGCCGGAGACCGGACGGCGGGCGCGGGCGCTGACCCGATGGGGGGAGGGTCGCCGCTCCCGCTCAAGATCATCGCGGGCGGCGACGATCTTGAGCGCATGACCGCTGATCCCGGGGGCTCGGCCGTCGCGCGCCCAGCCGCCCTCACGCCGTTCCTCGCCGTCGTCGTGCTCGTGGCCGTGCCCAGCGTGGTGGTGGGCGCGATCGTCGCGGGTCTCGCCATCGTCGCGCAGCACCGGTGGGCGGACGAGTTCGGTCCTGATGTGCGCGAGAGCGTGCTGGCCCCGGTCGCGAGCCACACCTTCGTCATGGTGCTGCTCTTCTGGCTGCTCGTCGTCGTCGCGCGGTCCCTGTGGGGCGCCGGGGGCGGACGGGTGCTCGCGATCGTCATCGTCTCCCTGGCCGCATTCGGCCCGATGTCGCTCGCCGCGGTGCCTGCCTTCGCCGCGGTGTACGCCGACGACCAGGTCATGGCGCCGTGGTGGCCGGGCGCGTTGGCCCTCGTCTGGACCGTCCTCGCGGTCGCGACGGCGCTCTGGAGCCTCCGCTGGTTCCCGGCGACCGGTTCCGGGTCCTGGCTCGAGCGCCACCGTTGGCTTGTCGGCGTCGTCGCGCTCGTCGCCGTCTACGCCGCGTCCTCGACCGTCGCGGACTTCTGGCTCGACCCCGGTCACACCGACCTGGACGCGCAGATGCAGCTCGGCTGGATGCTGCTCGCCGCAGGCCTCGTCACGGGCGCCGCGACCACGTCGTCGCTGGGCACCCGGATCGGCATGGTGCTGCTCGCTCCCACGGTGATCGGCGGGCTCTACGTCGCCTACAGCACGGGCGGCTGGCCGGGCGTGGCGGGGTGGGAGGGCGCCCAGGCGCCGCTGTACTCGACGATCGGGGTCGGGGTGCTGGTCTGCTCGGCACCGCTGCTCGGCTGGGCGGTCGGCCTCGTCGGTCACGCGGTGGAGGTCGCGTCGCACGGCCGGACGCCCAGGCAGGCGGGGACGATCCTTCCGACCGCCTGAGGCCTACAGGTCGAGGTCGACGGTCACGGCGGCGTGGTCGCTCACCGGGAGCAGGTGCACCCCGGGCACCGCGCCGGCCCTCTGCAGCGGGCTCAGGCCGTCCGCGAGCACGTGGTCGAGCTGCACCCGCGGGCGCATGACGGGATACGTCCGCTCCCGCACGAGCGGCTCCCAGCCGGTGACCCGGGCGGGGATCGTGCCGGGAAGGTTGAAGTCGCCGAGGAGCACCAGCGGCCGCGGGAGGTCCACGAGCCATCGGCGTAGGGCCCGGAGCTGGCGGACGTTGTAGCCGGGGACGAACGACAGGTGCACGGTCACGACGGTGAACGGACCGTGGGCACCGTCGATCACCGCGGCGATGGCCGCGCGCGGCTCGTCGGCCACCCGGATGAACTGCGGCCGCGGCTCGGCCGGGATCATCAGTGGGAGGCTCCACGGAGCCGCGTCGAAGCGCGTCGTGCGCCACTCGAGAACCGGCAGGCGCGAGACCAGGCCTACGCCGTAGAGCGGTCCCGTCGTGTCGCCGGTGTCGTCGCCCGACTCGGGCAGCTCGCCCACCGGCGCAGCGCGCTCGTGCGCGGGGAGCCGGCGCAGGTGCGGGTGCGACGAGGCGTCGTGGCGGACGTCGGCGCCGACCCAGCCCGGCTCGCCGGGCGTCCCCGAGACCGATGCGGCGAAGTGCCAGTGCGGCGCGTCGAGCGCCTCCGCGACCGAGCGGACCTGGTGCACGAGGCCGCTTCGAGGCTGTCCGACGTCGACCTCCTGCAGGCCGATGACGTCCGCGTCGAGGTCGGCGACGGCACGGCGCAGCGGGACGTCGTCGGCGACGAGCGGCGGGCCGACGACCTTGCCCGCCTCGTTGCGCACCGGCTCGGCGACGCCGCCGAGCACCGTCATGCCGTGCAGCACGTTGTACGTCGCGAGGCGCACGGTCACGCCGTCAGCCGTTCTCGAGGGCGATCTCTTCGACCGGCTTGGGACGTTCGCCGGTGCGCTTGCGCATCCACTCGCGGGCGGGCTCCTCGACGAACCGCCACATCAGCCAGGCGATGACGACGGCGCCGACGACGAGGCCGAGGAACGAGAGGAGATAGAGCACGCCGCCGTTGACGTGGACGGCCTTCATGCCCGCGCGCCACAGGCCGTACCAGACGGTGTGCGTCATGTAGAGCGAGAACGAGATGAAGCCGCCGAGCACGAGGCGCTCGGTCGAGAGGTACTTCGACGGGCCACGGGTGGTGAGCGCGAGGGCGCCGATCCACGCGATGAGCAGCGGCACCAGCACGAGGTGGTACTTCGGCGGCAGGTCCGCGGCGTCGGGGGTGTCGGGCAGGTCGCTCACCGACCACTGCAGCGCGCCGATGTGGCCGAGCACGAGCGCGGTCGCGACGATCACGATCGGGATCACGACGGACAGCGTCGTGGCCAGCCGCTCGACCCGCGGCTTCACGCCGTTCGGCGTCGCGTCCCATTGCCGCAGCACGATGAGGTAGGTCAGGCCGCCCGCGGTGAACTCGGTGAGGATGCGGATCGTCGATCCCCAGCCCGAGATGTAGTAGGGGTCGCCGTAGTAGGCGATGCCGTACCAGAGCAGCGGCACGAGCACCGTGCACCACAGCAGGGCGATCACGCGGGTCGGCAGCTTCTGGTGGAAGCGGAACAGCGCCAGCACGAGCAGCGGGAAGAGCAGGTAGGCCAGCCACTCCATCGACAGCGACCAGGCGGGGAAGTTCCACCCGCGCTGCGGGTTGGGGCCCCACTCGTGGATCAGCAGCACCTGCTTGAGGTAGTCCTTCGCGTTGAGCCAGTCGCGGCTGCCCGCGGTCGACGAGCCGAACTTCTGCTGGGCGAGCACCGCGAGCCCGGCGACGTTGAGCATCACGAAGTGCACGGGGTAGATGCGCGCGAGCCGCAGCCACAGGAAGTGACGCGACCTCGGCCAGGTGACGTTCGGGCCCATGCGGGTGAGGTAGGTGTGGGTCAGGATGAAGCCCGACAGCGCGAAGAACAGGTCGACGCCGAGTCGTCCGACGCGCAGCACCTCGTGCAGCACGGGGACGAGGAGCCCGGCCGTCGCCAGCGCTCCCTGGTAGTGGTAGAGCAGCACCCAGGAGGCCGCCACGAACCGCACACCGGTCAGCTGGCCGATGAACCGTTGCTGCGTTCCCTGCGCCACGTCCCGACCACCCGCTGTCCCTCGCCGCCACCGTCTCGACCTGCCGGTCGGCCGTCCCCGCATCCTCCCACGCGACCATGGGCGGACCGCCGACCCCGCGCCGCGGGCGGGTGCCCGGCGCAGGTCGTAGGGTCGCCGGGTGAGCACCGACGACGCTGCCCCGCAGTCCTCCACCCAGCCCCCCGCACCGGCCTTCGACCCGGCGGTCCGCGCCTTCGTGGCCGGCCACCGCCGGCAGCTCGTCGACGAGCTGTCCGAGTGGTTGCGCATCCCGAGCATCAGCGCGGACCCGTCGTACGCCGACGAGGTCTCGCGCAGCGCCGACTGGCTGGCGCAGCGCCTGCTGCGCGCAGGCTTCCCGAGCGTGGAGATCTGGCCGACGGCCGGCCTCCCCGCTGTCTACGCCGAGTGGCCGAGCGGCGACGCCGACGCGCCGACCGTCCTCGTCTACGGCCATCACGACGTGCAGCCTGCCGACCCGGTCGAGCTGTGGGAGACCGCGCCGTGGGAGCCGCTCGTGCGTGCGACGGAGTTCGGCGAGGAGCTCGTCGGCCGCGGTGCGATCGACGACAAGGGCCAGGTGTACTTCCACGTGGTCGGCCTCGCCGCGCACCTCGCGACGACCGGCCGCACCTCGCCCGCGGTCAACCTCAAGCTGATCATCGAGGGCGAGGAGGAGTCCGGCTCGCTGCACTTCGCCGAGCTGCTCGAGACCCACCGCGAGGCGCTGCGCTGCGACGTCGTCGTCGTGAGCGACACCGGGGTCTACGGCCGCGACGCGATCTCGGTGTGCGTCGGAATGCGCGGCATGGTCGAGGTCGCGCTCGACGTGCGCGGTCCCTCCGGCGACCTGCACTCCGGCTCCTTCGGCGGCGCCGTACCCAACCCCGCGACCGTGCTGGCGCGGATCGTCGCGCGGCTGCACGACGAGAACGGCCACGTCACGCTGCCCGGCTTCTACGACGACGTCATCGCGCTCACCGACCGCGAGCGCGACCTGCTCGCGCGACTGCCCTACGACGAGGTCCGCTGGCTCGTCGACGCGCAGTCGTCGGCCACGTACGGCGAGAAGGGCTTCTCGACCTTCGAGCGCATCTGGGCGCGCCCGACGGCGGAGGTCAACGGCATCTGGGGCGGCTACACCGGCCCCGGCGGCAAGACGATCATCCCGAGCGAGGCGCACGTGAAGCTGTCGTTCCGCCTCGTCGCCGGCCAGAGCCCGAGCCAGGTGAGGCCGGCCGTCACGGCCTGGCTCGAGATGCTGCGCGCCGAGGGCACGATCCCCGACGGCATCGAGGTCGTGCCGGTCTACGACAAGGCCGGCGTCGGTCCGTTCCTCACGCCGCTCGACCACCCCGCTCTCGAGAGCGTCACGCGCTCGATGGCGCGCGCGTTCGGCACCGAGGTGCTCTACACCCGTGAGGGCGGCAGCGGCCCGCAGGCCGCGCTCGCCGCGATCCTCGAGGCTCCCGTGGTGTTCCTCGGCGTCGGCCTCCCCGACGACCGGATCCACGCGCCGAACGAGAAGGCCGACATCGAGTTCCTCCTCGCCGGCGCCGAGGCCGCGGCCTACCTCTGGACCGACCTCGCGTCGACCTGGGGCCGCTGACGTCATGCCGGACACCCGACTGCTGAGCGCTCTCGCCCTGGCGCGCGGCGACCTCGACCGCGCGGCCGAGCGCCGCGACGACACGGTGTGGTTCGACGCCGCGTGGGCCGACGCCGCGACCCGCGTCGTCCTCGTCCATCGCGGCAGGACGCTCGTGACGGGGACGGCCGGGGAGACCGAGGGCGGCGGCGCCGCGTCGCTCGCGCTCGTGGCGCCCCAGGAGGCGGCGTACGACGGGGTCCGGGTGCTGCTCGCCGTGGACGACTCGACGACCTACGTGGCGCTGCTCGTCGACGGGTCTGTCGAGCCGTGGGATGCGCCGGACGGCTCGCAGTGGGAGGGCCTGCGCGAGGTCGGGGCTGCGCTCCCGGACCGCGACACCGGACTGCTGGTGATGGCGGTGGCGCTCGCGAACTGGCATGCCGCGCACCCGCGCTGCCCGCGCTGCGGAGCGCCGTCGGTGCCGTCGCAGGCGGGCTGGTCGCGCACGTGCCCGGAGGACTCGAGCCAGCACTTCCCGCGCTCGGACCCCGCGGTCATCGTGCTGATCCGCGACGACGACGACCGCGCGCTCCTCGGTCGTCGGGCCGAGTGGCCGGACGGCTTCTTCTCCACCCTCGCGGGGTTCGTCGAGGCGGGCGAGTCGGCGGAGATGACGGTCCTGCGCGAGATGGCCGAGGAGGCCGGGGTCCGCGTCGACCGGCTCGACTACCTCGGCTCGCAGCCGTGGCCGTTCCCCGCCAGCCTCATGCTCGGCTACCACGCACGGCTCGCCGCGGGATCGCCCGCGGCGCGACCGGACGGCACCGAGATCACCGAGCTGCGCTGGTTCACCCGCGAGGAGATGCGTGCCGGCTGCGAGGCCGGCACCGTGCGGATCCCGCCGCGCGTCTCGATCGCCCGCCGCCTCGTCGAGCACTGGTACGGCGCCGAGCTCCCCGGCTCCTGGTCGCGCCCGTAGACCGACGGACAGCGCGGAGGACGGGTCAGCCGACGAGCTGGTAGACGACGGCGCCCCCGCTGCGGAAGACCTCGCGCACGCCGGGTGCGGTCGCCAGCGCCGCGGCGTCGAGCTCCGGCGCCGAGCCGAGGAACGCGCCCTCCCCGACCAGGACGTAGCGCACGTGCCACCGTGCCGCGGCCGAGCGCACCGCGGGGTCGCTCGCGTAGTCGGCGACCCGCGCCATCAGGAGCTCCTTGTCCGCCACGCCGGCCGTGCTGTCGTAGCGACGTCCGCGGCCCTCCGCGACGAGGGGCAGGACCTGCCCCTCGGTCTCGGCGTAGAGCCAGGTCGAGCCGTCGCTCGGCTGGTTGAGGACCTGCTCGCCCACGGCGGTATGGGCACGCAGCCACGCGTACGCGGCACGGTCGTGCTCGGTGACGACGGACGCGGCCAGCGACTGGTCGCCCGTGCGCACGGACTGCACCACGATCACCAGGCAGGTGAGTCCCGCGACGGGAAGGGCGGCCCGGGCCAGCCCACGACGCGGTCCGGGGGTCCGCGCAGCGGTCAGCACGCCGACGAGCGCGCTGCCGACCGGCAGGGCGCCCAGCGCCACGAGCTGGGTGAGGAAGCGGTATCCGCTGCTGTACCACGGGGAGGTCAGGCGGTCGGCGACGTCGAGGAAGGACAGGAACGCGGCGACCGGGAGCAGCGCGATCACCGCGACGGTGCCGCGCGCCACCGGGCGACGCAGCAGGCGGACCGAGCCCCAGACGAGGAGGGTCCACCAGGTGACGCTGACGACGGTCGCCCAGAGCGAGATGGCATCGGGCACCCGACCGGTCGCGGGCCGGACGATGATCTCGCCCAGCGCCACCGGCCAGGAGTACACCGACTCGTTGGTGAACCCCGCCCAGGGCGCAGCGGTGATGCCGAAGGTGCGGGGCGTGGTCAGCACGCCCCCGAGGGCACCCGCGAGCACGACCCACCCTGCCGTCATCAGTCGCCGGCGCCACGGTGCGGCGTCGAGCAGAGCCGTCGCGCCGACGACGAGTGCCACCACCAGCACCTCCGGCGGGTGCACCGATGCCAGGCCGCAGACCGCGAGGAGCCCGATCAGCGCCCCGGTCCACGAGCGCAGCGGAAAGAGGCTCGCGCAGCAGGCCGGGACGAGCGCCACGGCCACGACCATCGGCCAGAAGCCCCAGTACGCCGGTGCCCAGAACAGCCACGGCGTCGCGACGGCGAGGACGCCGGCCGCCGCGACGGCCTCGGTGCGGTGCGCGACTAGGCGACCCCAGGCGGCGATGCCGAGGGGCGCCCAGAGGGATGCCGCGATGAAGGCGACCGCCGTGAGGCCGACCTGCACGCCCGTCACCGAGCTGATGAGGGCGGCCATCGTGTGCAGCCCGAGGGGGTAGTAGCCGCCACCGGTCACGCTGGCGAGGTCCGGCGTCGTCACCAGGGCAGGATCGACCGACCCGGTGGTCAGGATCCGCGCGGTGAGCCGCCCGTGCGCGCTCCCGTCCCAGTTCGGCACCACCGTGCCCCAGGCGCTCGCGGCACGGGAGAGCACCACGACGTCGATGAGCACGGCCGCGGCGACGGCAGCCGCGAGGACCGTGTGCTCGCGACGCCACCGGCGAGGCATCACGCGGATCCGGCCGTCGCGCCTGAGGCCGACGACGATCGAGACCACCGCCGTGAGGAGGAGGGCCGCGCCGGCCGCGGTCAGGCCGGCACCCGGGCGGACCCGGTCGACCCAGGACGCCGCGACGAAGGCCACGCCGAGGCTCACCAGCGGCGAGACCGCCCAGCGGTGGAGCACGGACGTGGCGGGCGCGAGGGCGGTGGCCGCCAGGAATCCCGGGACCATGCCGATGACGACCCACAGGACCGCCGCCGCCCCCCACAGAGCGGGACCCGGCGTCATGCGCGCCAGCATACGGGCGGGCGTGAGGCGGTCGGCTCAGCTGACGAGCGTGCCGATCACGACGCCGGCGAGCGCCGCGGCGCCCGCGATCGCCATCGTCTCGAGCGCGGTCCGGTAGACGTTCACGCCGCCGATCCGGCCGCGCGCCACCCCGAGGGCGGCCATGAGCGCGCCGGTGATGACCAGCGAGACGAGGCGCGCCTGGTCGAGGGGCAGGAACACGAACGGAAGGACGGGAACGCTGGCGGCGAGCAGGTCGGCGACGAACATCCACAGCGCGTGCGACATCGGCGACGCCTCGGGCTTGGCGACGGTGCCGAGCTCGTAGGCGATGACGTGGTCGGCGAGGGCCTGCGGGTTGCGGCGCAGCGCCTCGACCGTCACGAGCGCCTCGTCGGCGGTGAAGCCGCCGGCGCGCATCCGGGAGGAGGCGCGGGCGAGGTAGGCGTCGGGATGCCTCGCGACCCGGGCGCGCGTCGACGCGAGCAGGGCGTCGGAGCGGTGACCCATCGACTGCACGTCGAGGTAGCGCCCGGCCATCATCGAGACGGCGCCCGCCACCGCACCGGTCGCGCCGGCGAGGACGACGACCCTGCTGTCGTCGGTCCCGGCCGAGACGCCGAACACCAGGCCGGCGACGGAGACCGCGCCGTCCTCCATGCCGAACGTGACGTCGCCGATGGCGACGCGCAGCGACGCCGTGGTGCGCTGCCACAGCCCGCGCAGACCGCCCGCCACGATGTCCCCACCCCCTCGCCGTACCCGGCATCGAGCCTAGGCCGGGAGCCGAGACGGCCGGCCCGGATGCGACGTGGGATGCGTCGCACCGGACCGGCCGTCGTGCCGCCGGGGCGTCAGCCCATCGGCGACCGCTGGGCCAGGCGGATGCTGTTGCCCGACGGGTCGCGGAAGCCGCAGTCGATGCCGTAGGGCTGCTCGGTCGGCTTCTCGGTGAACTCGACGCCGCGCGCCGAGATCTCCTCGTAGGCCTTCATGCAGTCGTCGGTGGTGAGGAACAGCGTGCCGGCGAAGCCCTTCGCGGTGAGCTTCGCGATCTCGTCCGTGGTGCCGGCGTCGATCATCGGGGGACCGGGGATCGCCATGAGGACCACCGCGATGTCGTCCTGCCCGGGCGGTGCGACGGACAGCCAGCGGAAGTTGCCCATCTCGGGCACCGTGACGTCCTCGCGGACCTCGAAGCCGACCTTGTCGCGCCAGAAGGCCAGCGCCTCGTCCTGGTCGTGCACCCAGAGCTGGGTGGTGCTGATGCGGATCACGTCGTCCTCCAGGGGGTGTCGGTCTCTCGTTGCGACGACCGTAGGGATCCGCCTCAGCGCGCGTCTTCTCCGATCGTGCTGTTCCCGGGTCGGCCGTGGGCCTTGAGGACGCAGAGCGGGATCCGCGCCAGGCTCGCCGCCGAGGGGAACGACGCGCGGTACTGCGTCGGGCTGACGCCGTAGGCCTTGGTGAAGCTCGACGTGAACGACCCGACGCTCGTGAGCCCGACCTGCATGCAGATGTCGGCGACGGTGTAGTCCGTGCCGCGGAGCAGGGTCGCGGCGCGTTCGAGCCTGCGGGTGAGCAGGTAGGAGTACGGCGACTCCCCGAAGGCGCGACGGAACTCGCGGCTGAAGTGCGCGCGCGACAGGCACGCCGCCGCCGCGAGGTCGTCGACCGTGAGCGGCTCGGTGTAGCGCGCGTCGGCGAGGTCGCGCGCCCGCACGAGGTGGCGGACCGGCGGGACCTCGACGCGGACGGACACGGGCCCAGGTTAGGGGACCCTTCCGACGTCGACCCCCGGACGGCCGGACGAATCCGCGGAGAGGATGCAACGGATTCGCAGGGGAGTGGCGTCTTGCGTGTGAAGGCAGGGTTTACCCGCCGCAGCGACGGGGACGTCGTGGCACTGCGCGAGATGCAGCTGGGCAAGGGCACGATCGCGTACAAGGGCGAGTCGCCGGAGTACTACGCCGGCAAGCGCGGCCTCTGGCACCGTGTCGGGCGCCCGGCCTTCGTCGTCTTCCTCGCGATCGCCGGCGTGATCTTCCTCTACGCCTCGTTCACGAGCGCGCACGACGATCGTCGTGCCGTCGTCGTGGTCGAGCTCGTCGTGCCACTTGTGCAGCACCCGCTGCGGGACCACGCAGGTCAAGCCGTTCGAGATCATGGCCCGCATCGGCTGGGTCGGCCACCAGAACAGCTGACCGCCCGGCGTCGGACCTGATGCGTCAGATCGCCCGCGCGTACCGCGCCTCGGGCAGTGCGTCGAGAGTCGACTCCGTCACGTCACCGGTCGGCTCGAAGCCCTGCCGCAGGTAGAACGCGATGCCGTCGGTGTTGCCCTCGAGCACCCAGATGCTGACGGCGTCGTAGCCGCTCGCCCGGAGGGCGGCACGGCACGCCGTCATGAGGGCGTGGCCGGCGCCGTCGCCCCAGTGGTCGGGATGGACGTAGATCGCATAGACCTCGCCGCGTCCGTCGACGGCAGGAGCGAGGTCGGAGCGCTCCGCGCCGTACGCCGCGAAGCCGATCACCTCTCCGTCGCGCAGCGCGACCAGCGTCGAGACCTCGGTCGACGCGGCCGTTCGCTCCACCCAGCGTTCGAGGCGGTCCGGTCGACCGATCGCGGCGAGCTCGGATGCCGGGACGAGCCCGGCGTAGGCCGACCGCCAGGACGCGACGCGCACCTGGGCGACGGCGGGCAGCTCGTCGAGGCGAGCGGGTCGCACCTCGATCGGCGACGTGGTCACAGCTCGATCATCCCGCGTCCGGACCCGCCACGCCCGGCCGTGACCGGTCAGGCGCCGAGGCGGGCCTTGACGTCCTTGATGCTCGGGTTCGTCGCGGCGGAGCCGTCCGGGAAGACCAGGGTCGGGACGGTCTGGTTGCCGCCGTTGACCTGCTCGACGAGCTCGGCGGCCGCGGGATCGCGCTCGATGTCGACCTCGACGAACTCGATGCCCTCGCGGGTCATCTGCGCCTTGAGCCGCTGGCAGTAGCCGCACCAGGTCGTGGTGTACATCGTGACCGCCATCGCGGATCTCGCTCCTTGTCGTCGTCGTGCCGCGGACCGCGGCGTACGCCCGGTCTGTCGAACCTTCAACCATCCTGGCCCGGTCGATCATTCCCGCGAACCTTTGATCACGAGTTGTGGACAGATCGAGGCAGTTTCCTGCCCTTGATCATCCCTCAGGGGCGATCAAGGAGGTCGGTGCGGGCTGAGAGGATGCGCGGGTGACTGCGTCTTCGGGGCCTCGGCGTGCGCGGGGCGGGCCGTTGCGGCCCGACGACGTGCTCGACGCGCTCGATCCCGAGCAGCGGGAGGTGGCGCTCGCGCTGTCCGGGCCCGTGGTGGTCCTCGCGGGGGCGGGCACCGGCAAGACCCGTGCGATCACCCACCGGATCGCGTACGCCGTGCTCACGGGCCAGCACGACCCGCGCCGTACCCTCGCCGTCACCTTCACCGCCCGCGCCGCGGGGGAGATGCGCCAGCGGCTCGCGGAGCTCGGGGTCGAGGGTGTCCAGGCCCGCACCTTCCACTCGGCCGCCCTGCGCCAGCTGCGCTACTTCTGGCCGCGGGTCGTGGGCGGGCCGGTGCCCGACATCCTGCCGAGCAAGGCGAAGATCGTCGGCCCGGTGCTGCGCCGCGCGGGATTCACCGACTCCTCGCTCGCCCGCGACGTCGCCGCCGAGATCGAGTGGGCCAAGTCGAGCCAGGTCGTGGCGTCGGACTACGCCGCCGAGGCTCTGACCGCTCGTCGCGAGCCGCCGGGCATCCTCACCCGCGACAACGTCGCCGAGCTCTACGCGGCCTACGACGACGCGAAGACCGAGCAGGGGCTCATCGACTTCGAGGACGTCCTGCTCCTCACGGTCGGCATCCTCGACACCAGGCCCGACGTCGCCGACGAGGTGCGCACGGCCTACCGCTCGTTCACCGTCGACGAGTACCAGGACGTCAACCCGCTGCAGCAGCGGCTGCTCGACCTCTGGGTGGGCGAGCGCGACGACCTCTGCGTGGTCGGCGACGCCAGCCAGACCATCTACACGTTCACCGGCGCGAGCTCGTCCTACCTCGTCGGCTTCCGCGCCCGCTACCCGCACGCGACCGAGGTCAAGCTCGTCCGGTCCTACCGCTCCACCCCGCAGGTCGTCGCGCTCGCCAACCGCGTGCTCGCGAGCTCCACCGGCCCCGAGGCACGCCTCCGCCTCGAGCTGCGCGCCACCCGGCCCGACGGCCCGGAGCCGCGGGTGCGGACGTTCGACGACGAGCCGGGCGAGGCAGCCTCGGTCGCGAAGCAGATCCAGACGCTGGTGGCCGCCGGCACACCGGCCCGCGAGATCGCGGTGCTCTACCGCACCAACGCGCAGTCCGAGGTGTTCGAGGAGGCGCTCGGCGAGCTCGGGACCCCCTACGTCCTGCGCGGGGAGTCGGCGTTCTTCGAGCGCGGCGAGGTGCGCGAGGCGGTCACCCGGATCCGGGGTGCCGCGCGCAGCGGCGAGCAGTCCGGCGAGCTCGGTGAGTCGGTGCGCTCCGTGCTGTCGTCGATGAACTGGTCACCCGAGCCGCCGAGCGGCACGGGTGCCGTGCGCGACCGCTGGGAGAACCTGCTGCGTCTCGTCTCGCTCGCCGACGACCTCGAGCGGGCCAACCCGCAGGCGACGCTCGCCGACCTCGTCGCCGACCTCGACGTCCGCGCGGCGACGCAGTCCGCACCCGCGGCCGAGGGCGTCACGCTCGCGACGGTGCACGCTGCGAAGGGTCTCGAGTGGGACGCGGTCTTCGTCGTCGGCCTCGTCGCCGGCACCTTCCCGATCCAGTACGCCGACACCCCGGCTCGCCTCGAGGAGGAGCGCCGGCTGTTCTACGTCGCCTGCACACGCGCCCGCACGCATCTCGGTCTGTCGTGGTCGCGCAGCCGTACGGGTCGCGGCCGCCGCGACCGTTCGCCGTTCCTCGACGCGGCCGTCGGCGCGGACGCGACGGCCGGCGAGGCCGGCGGCGTCGTGCGCGGCAGCGGGTCGCGCACCGAGCAGGGCCGTCGCCGCGGCCCGGCGACCTGCCGGGTGTGCGGGTCGGCGCTCGTGACCGGCGCCGAGTCGGCCCGGGGGCGGTGCCGCACGTGCCCCGCCGCGTACGACGAGGCCCTGCTCGAGCGGCTCAAGGCCTGGCGCCTCGAGGAGGCTGGCCGACGCTCCGTCCCGGCCTACGTCGTGCTCACCGACGCCACCCTCGAGACCATCGCGACCGACCTCCCGACCGACACGAAGTCGCTCGTGGCCATCCCCGGGATCGGCGCCCGCAAGCTCGAGGCCTACGCCGAGCCGGTGCTCGCGATCGTGCGCGGCGAGGACCCCGTCGTCCCCGTCGACGAGCCCGCCTGATCCTCCCCGTGGGGCTCCCGCGGGTCGCGGCGCGCCGGACCGGATCTGGTCCGCGTCGCTTGTGACGGGCGAGAACCGCTGTAATTGCTGCGATTCCGGGCATCTCGCCGGAGATTCGCGAGCCCGCCAGGAAATTCACCCGAAAACCTCGTTGCACGGCGAGGGGACCCTTGCGTAACCTCGCTCGTACGCACGAGGGACGTGCAGGCCGGCGCGACCGGTCACGAGCGCAGAGGAGGTGGCCAGCGATGACGAACTTCACCCACGACGCGGCCGCCTTCGTGCTGCCCGTGTCCGCCTCCCTCGCCGCGATCGCCGCGGCCTTCGTCGCGTTCACGGCCCGCCGCCAGGCCATCGCCGTCGCCGCCGTCGAGCGCCCGCAGACCACCGATCTCATGGGCACCGGTGTCTGGTTCGACGGCAGTGTCAAGCCGGCCACCACGGCCACGTCGTACGACCCGCAGTCTCGAGGCTCCTCTGGGTGAGCAGCACCCACCAGGCACCTCGAGGCCGCGGATCCCGACACCGGGAACCGCGGCCTTCGTGTTTGTCCCGGTCGATCACCGGGGCGGACGCACTGCACGAAAGACCAGCACGACCTGACCTGCACGACTCGAGGCCCGCGGAGACCCCGCGGAACGTGAAGGAGGTGACCGCACGATGAGCGTCCTGACTGAGCTGACCACCACCCTCGGAACCCAGCCCGCGTCGATCGACTGGATCGAGACGTCCACGCCGTGTCGGTCGTACGACCCGGAGCTGTGGTTCGCCGAGCGGCCCGCGGAGGTCGCGCACGCGCAGGCCCTGTGCGGGGAGTGCAGCCTGCGCGCTGCCTGCCTCGCCGGCGCCCTCGAGCGTCGCGAGCCGTGGGGCGTCTGGGGTGGCGAGCTGTTCGAGCGTGGAGCGGTGGTGGCGCGCAAGCGTCGCCCGGGCCGCCCGCGCAAGGACGACGCCATCACCCGGCGTGCCGCCGAGGACGCGCTCGAGGCGCGGTTGACCGAGCTCGCTCGCGAGCTCGGCGCCGATGCCGAGGGCGACCTCGACGGCGACCTCGTCGGCGCCTGCGCCGTCCCGGCGCAGCGCGGAGGTGCCGCCGCATGACCGGACGTACTGAGAACGGCTCGCCGTTCTCCCTCCCCGTCGCGCTCGCGACGGACCAGCACACCGGAGGGTCGCTGAGCGCGACCCCCACCACGACTCAGGAGCAGCTCATGTACCCCAACCCCGAACAGCTGGCCAGGAACCATCTCGAGAACCGTCGGCGCGAGGCCGAGCTGTGGCGGCTGCGCCGCGTCGCTCGTGCCGTCCGCCGGGCGGAGGCGGCCGAGCGCCGCGCCCGGCTCGCTCGTGAGGCGGCCGTGCTGGCCGTCCGCGAGTCCGCCGTCCTCGTCCTGCAGTAGGCAGTGGTGCGGAAGAAGGGCGGGTGACCCACCTCAAGGGTCGCCCGCCCTTCGGCACGTCCGGGGGGACCGGGTCGCTCGGGCGGCGGGCGGGCCGGGCCGCACGTCTGCCCTCGGTCGCGGAAGCGCTCCGACTCCGCCCGCTCCGACATGCGGCCCGGCCCGCCCTTGCTGGGGCAGGATCGGGTCGTGACCCATCTGGATCCTGCAGCATTGTCTGCCGCTGTCGCTGCTCTCACCGACCCGTCGCTCGTCGAGGTCGTGGCGGTCGTGGCGTGGCCGGATCCGGAGGCGGGTCGTGACCCTGCCGGGCGGCCGCTCGCTGTGCTCGTCGCCGACGCGGGCGGGCTGGCGCGGCTGGACGAGGAGCATCCGGACGGGCTGGTCGTGAGCGGGCGGCACCCGCTGCCGAGCACGGACCCGATGGCGTTCCTGCCGTACGCCGATGAGGTCGCGGACCCCTCACCGAGCCACGAGCGCAACGCCTACCCGTTGCCGTGGCCGCGTCTCGCCTCGTTCTTCAGCGACTCGCGGAGCCCGGACCTCGCGATCGTGCACGCGGCGGGGCACTGGTTCCCCGAGGAGGGCGGGCACCGCGGGGAGCACGGGTCGCTCGACGTGATCCAGTCGCGGGCGCCGTTCGTCGTGTCGGGTGCGGGGGTGGAAGCGCGCGGGCTCGTCGACGGGCACGCGCGGCTGGTCGACGTGATGCCGACGCTCGCGTGGGCCGCAGGGGTGGAGCGCGAGCAGCTGGCGCACCTCGACGGCGTGGTACGCGACGACCTCGTCGGGCGCGGATCGGCGTATGTCGTCGGGCTGCTGTGGGACGGAGGGCACCCGGGGTCGCTGCTGGACCTCGCCGCGCGCGGGGAGCTGCCGAACGTGGCGCGGCTGCTCGAGCGGGGCGTGGCGCTGACCGGGGGTGCGGTCGCGGAGTTCCCCAGCCTCACGCTGGTGAACCACACGAGCATGCTCACCGGGGTCGGGCCGGGGAGGCACGGCGTGGTGGGCAACGTCTACTGGGACCGCAGCGAGGGCAAGCAGGTCGTGCCCAACGACGCGGCGACGTGGCACAGGACGGGGGAGCTCTACCGCGACGGCGTCACGACGCTGTTCGAGGCGGTCACGGCTGCTCGGCCGGGCGTGCGGACGGCGTGCGTCAACGAGATGACCGAGCGCGGGTCGTGGGCCTCCACGTTCGCGCTCGTGCGCGCGGCGCTTTCGAGCGGCGAGGCGGTCGATCCGGGGGAGGCGGGCAGCGGGGAGTCGCGCGACTTCGTCACCGCGGTGCGGGCGCTGCTGCCCGACCCGTTGACCTCCGACCTCGTCACCCACGCGCGCTGCGCCGAGGACGACGACTACGCCTTCTACTCCGCGATCGACCTGCTCGGGCTCGCGACGATGGTCGGGGTCTTCTCCGCGCCCGAGGACGAGCGGCCTCGGGTGGCGTGGTGGTCGCAGTACACGACCGACGCCGCGCACCACCACGGCGGACCGCGCTCGCCGATCGCGACCGACGGCCTGCGCGACTGCGACGTGCGCCTCGGCGTGCTGCTCGACCATCTCGAGTCGATCGGGATCCTCGACCGGACGCTGTTCCTGCTCACCGCCGACCACGGCTTCGAGACCGCGCGCGACGAGATCACCGGGTCGTGGACGCCGGCGCTGCACGCCGCGCTCGACCCGCTCGGCGTGCCGTGGCGCGACGAAGGGCCGGGATTCCTCTACGTCGGGGGAGTATGAGTCCACGGGGCTCGCACCGAGGAGTGACGACGTGACGGTTCTGGTCTGCGCGCTGTGCGGCACGACCCTCGACGCGGACGCCGACGAGCAGAGCGGGATGCTCGCGCTCTCGTGGGTCGCGTCGCACGAGCGCGGCCGCGACGTGCGCTACTGCCCGTCGTGCGCGCGGGAGAACCTCCGGGCGATCGAGGGCAAGCTCGACGCCGAGTTCTGGTAGGCCTGCGCCGCCTGGTAGGCCTACGCCGTACCGAGCGGCTCGAACGCGGGCGGGTCGTCGTCGCGGTGCCCGTTGCGCTCCGCGCCGATCCCGGCCGTCACGACCAGCGCGACTCCCACGACCTGCAGCGCCTGCGGCACCTGGCCGAGGATCGCGACGCCGGCGGCGACCCCGAGCGCGGGCTCGAGCGCCATGAGCGTCCCGAACGCTGCGGTGGTGAGGCGGCGCAGCGCGATGAGCTCGAGCGAGAACGGGATCACCGGCAGCAGCAGCGCGAGGCCGAGCGCCGCGGCAAGGACCTGCCACGTGATGTGCCCCCATGCCTGCGGCACCCCGATCAGCGCCGCGGTGCACGCCGCCACCGGGATCGTGATCGAGAGTCCCCCCAGCCCGCTGAAGCGGTCGCCCACCTGCTGCGTGAGCACGATGTACGTCGCCCAGCACGCTCCGCTCAGCGCGGCCAGCCCGACACCGATGGGGTCGATGTCACCGCGCCACGGCTCGGTCAGGAGCAGGACGCCGGCGAGCGCGAGCGCGGGCCACACCAGCAGCCGCCGGTCGTGGCTGCGTGCGACGGCGACGCCGAGCGGTCCGAGGAACTCGATCGCGACCGCGGTGCCCAGCGGGATCCGGTCGACGGCCGAGAGGAAGGCCGTCGTGAGCAGGCCGGTCGCGACGCCGAGCGCGAGGACGATGAGCATGTCGTGGCGGGGGACGCCGCGCAGCCGAGGACGCCTGATCGCGAGGAAGATCAGCGCACCCATCGACAGCCGCAGCCAGGACGTTCCCGCGGGACCGACCGAGGAGAACAGGTTCGTCGAGAACGCCGCTCCGAGCTGCACCGAGAGCATCGCGGCGACGGCCAGGGACCAGGCCGGGACTCGGGTGCTCATCGCGGAAGCATGCCAGCAGCGCGGCGTACCCCCCGCGCTCCGGTCCGGAGCGACGTCACTGGCGGAAGTGTCGAGCGGGAGGGTGTCAGCCTGGCAGTTGCGCCAGTGACGTCGGATCGGTGAGGTCGGTCAGGCGGTGAAAGAGGGGAGCCAGCGCTCGAGCTCGCCGCGCATGGGCACGGTGGCGTCCATCTGGGAGAGCACGCCGATGCCGCCGAGCCACACGCGGTGGATGAGCATGTACTGCGGCGGGAGGTTGAGCTTGAAGCCCGCGGCGAAGTCGGGGTTGCGCGGGTCCGACAGGCGGGTGAAGTGCCCCCGCATCCACTCGCGGTTGAAGTGGAAGTACTCGAGCTCGGCGGGCTCCGCGAAGGGGCGCATCGCCTGCAGGAACTGCTCGGCGTCGACGTCGACGCCGGCCTTGATGAAGCCCTCGTCGCGCAGGCCGTCGACGACGCTGTGGGCGTCGCCCTCGAGCGCGATCCGCAGCAGCTGGCCCATGGCGTCGGGCAGGCCGTCGGGGAGGTGGGCGACAGCGCCGAAGTCGAGGACGCCGAGGCGGCCGTCGGGCATCACGCGGTAGTTGCCGGGGTGCGGGTCGGAGTGCAGGAGGCCGGCGCGGCCGGGGCCGGACATCAGGAAACGGAGGTAGAGCGTGCCGAAGTGGTCGCGCTCCTCCTGCGTGCCGTCACTGATGATCGTCGACAGCGAACGGCCCTCGAGCCACTCCGAGATGACGACGGTCGGCGCCGCCGCGAGGACGTGTGGCACGACGAAGTCCTCGTCGCCCTCGTAGGCCGCGGCGAACTGGCGCTGCGACTGCGACTCGGTGAGGTAGTCGAGCTCCTCGGCCGCGCGGGCCTTGAGCTCGTCGAGCAGCGGCTTGATGTCGAGGCCGGGCGACATCGAGGCGAACATCCGCGCCATCCGGGAGACCTGGTTGAGGTCGCCCATGAGCGCCTTGCCGGCGCCCGGGTACTGGATCTTCACGGCGACCTCGCGGCCGTCGTGCCACACCGCCTTGTGCACCTGCCCGATCGACGCCGCGGCCGCGGGCTTGTCGTGGAACTCGCTGAAGCGTTCGCGCCAGTCGGCGCCGAGCGACTCGGTGAGGACCTTGTGCACGGTGTCGGCCGGCATCGGCGGAGCGGCGTCCTGCAGCTTGGTGAGGGTGGCGCGGTAGGGCGCGAGCATCTCCTCGGGCAGCGCCACCTCGAAGATGCTCATCGCCTGGCCGAACTTCATCGCGCCGCCCTTGAGCTCGCCGAGGGTCTTGAAGACCTGCTCGGCGGTGCGCATCTGGATCTCGGTCGCGACGAGCTCGGCGTTCTTGCCTCCGACCTTCTTCCCGAATCCGATCGCCGTGCGCCCGGCGTAGCCGAGCGGGAGTGCGGCGAGGCGCGCACCGCGGGTCACGGCACGTCGGGGGAGGTCGGTCACCCGACCATTGTGCGGGTACCTCCGGTCCACCCGCACCCGCAGAGCGGGTGGCGGGCCACCGGGAGCACGGTGACGACCGCATCCGGGCTACGCAGCTCCAGGATCGCGTCGACGCTGAGCGGTTGCTGAGTCCCGGGCGTGTCGACGACCTGCAGGGCCTGCGCGACGGCCGTCGCCGCCGCGGCGGTCGCGAGGACGGAGCCCTGCGCGCGAGCCACCGGGTGGTGCAGGCGCACCTGGTCGGCGAGCGCCGGCCACGCCGGGTCGCGCTCGAGCTGGCGCTGGTCGAGGCACCACAGGCACGCGCTGCGCCCGGGCAGCACGAGCGGGCCGACGCGTGCCGCGTCGGCGGTCACCGCCACGGGCAGGTGCGGCAGGTCGTCGGCGAGCAGGTCGTCGGCGAGCTCGGGGTCGGTCCACGGCAGGTCGGTGTCGGCGGACGCGCACAGGACCGTGACGGCGGGCCGGCGGGCGCGGGTGCCGACGGCCGTCGGGTGCGCCCCGAGCCGACGCAGCGCCTCGTGCAGCTGCTCGCGCCAGGACGCGTGCGGCTCGAGCGGACCGACAGGGGTGAGGTCGTGCGGGGCCGTCGTACGGTCCGGGCCCTCGACGACCACGATGCCGACGCCGGCCGCGGCGAGCCCCGTCGCGACGTGCGCCGCGACGCGGTCGGTGCCGCGCACGACGACCGCCGAGCGCGCTCGCCGTGCCATGACGCGCAGCGCCTCGGGGGTGCTCCCCGCGGCTACGGCGAGGCCGGCGATGTCGGCGGCCAGCCGCTCGCGGCGGGTGCGTGAGAGGGCGGCGTAGGGGCCGGGGTCGTCGTCGAGGAGGCCGCGGCGGTCGAGCTCGTCGAGCACCGCGGTGAGCTCGGGCGCGCGGGTGAGGAACTCGTGGCGGCCGGTCGCGCCGTCGAGGTGCAGGAGCGCGCTGCTGGCGACGTCGGACAGCTGCTCGATCGCGACGGCGCGGTCGGGGTCGAGGCCGATCTGCACGCGGTCGCGACCGCGGCGCAGCACCGGACGGGCAGGACGGGGGACGGGCAGGTGACGGCTCATGCCCGGCATCGTGCGGACGCGACTATGTGCACGGACTCCGCGCTCCACAGCGTGCCTCGGCTACGGCGAGCCCAGCACTCCGCATGTCATGACGTAGGCGCGCGCTCGGCGCCGCCCGGGTGTCATGACGTGGACGTGACGTCCGTCCTCGGGGCGGTGATGGTGGTGAGCTCGCCGCCGTCCCACCAGCGCAGCTGGCCCGGGTTGCCCGGGTCGGGGCGCCACTCGGCCTGGGGCGGGCGGCCCAGCGAGGACAGCGCCGCCCGGTTGTCGCCGTTGGTGACGGAAGCCGACAGTCGGACCGGACCGAGTCCTGGAGGGGTGAGGGCGAGGCCGCGGCGTCCCCAGCCGAGGCGTCCGGGCACGATCGTCGTGGTCTCGCGCGGGAACGTCGCGGTGATCGCGACCGGCTCACCGGTGAGGAGGGAGCCGCGAGCGACGTGGACGGTGGACTCGCTCACCGCGATCACGCCGGTCCAGCCGCGGAGGTGGAGCGGGGACCGGGCATCGACGAGCGCCTCGACGCCGACGGCGAGGACGACGAAGACGCCGATCAGGACGAGGGTCCGAGGGAGCAGGCCGGTCCAGTCGCGCCACCACACGATCTCGTCCGAGGCGAACGACGCGACGAAGAAGGACGCCAGGATGCGCCAGAAGTAGCCGCGGTGCCCGACGATCACGACCGCGGTGAGGGGCTCGTCGACGAGGCGACGCATCGCGGCGGCATGGCCCGGCCGTCCCAGCGTGGGCGTCTGCTCGGGGCGCCCGGCCAGCGCGCTCATGAGATCCCCCTCTCGCGCCGAGTGTGGCAGAGCCGGACCGGCGTCATGACGTCATCGCGCGGCCTGGTGCCCGCACGTGCCATGACATCGGATGTCGGGGTGGCTTTGGGTCAGACGAGGCCGCAGTGCTCGAGGTAGAGCAGGGCGAGGGCTCTCGTGGCGACGTGGAGGTCCTCGACGGGGACGCTCTCGTCGGGGGCGTGCGCGGTGCGGGTGTCTCCAGGGCCGTACTGCAGGACCGGGAGGTACGGCGCCAGCAGCCGCAGGTCGCTGCCGTAGGGAGCGCCGTAGACCTCCTGCGGACGTGCCCCGGGCGCAGCGAGGGTGTGGGCCCGGCGCACCCGCTCGAGGAAGGCGTCGTCGTCGCTCGATCCCGGCGCGAACTGCCCGCCCCACCACTGCACGACGATCGGGTTCTCCCGCAGGAAGTCGTCGCCCGCGCACAGCTCGGCGACGGCCGCCTCGAGCTCGGCACGTGCGTCGGCGACGCTCTCGCCCAGCGCGACGCCGAGCCGGCCCTCGGCGACCAGCAGGTCGGGCACTGTGGAGGCCCAGTCGCCGGCGTGGACCGTGCCGATCGACAGCGGGTAGGCGAGGCGCCAGCGGCGCATGAGCGGGTGCACGTCGGCGTTGCGGCGCGACTCGAGGGCCTCGAGCGCGGCGAGGGTCGGCACGAGCTTGTCGATCGCGCTGACACCGTCGGTACGCCGCGAGGCGTGCACCGCTCGCCCGGGGACGCGCAACCGGAACGTGAGGGCGCCGCCGTTCGCGGGGACGACGTCGAGGTCGGTCGGCTCGGGGATCACGCAGGCGTCGGCGGTGACGCCGCGGCGCAGCAGCGCGAACGTGCCGAGACCGCCGTCCTCCTCGCCGACGACGGGCGCGATCGTGAGGTCGCCCGCCAGGCGTACGCCGGCGGCACGCAGCCCTCGTGCGGCGACGATCGACGCCACGAGCCCGGCCTTCATGTCGCACGTGCCCCGGCCGAGCAGCAGGTCGCGACCATCGCGCACGACGCGGCGCAGCTCGTACGGGTCGCCCGTCCACTGCTCGGGGTCGCCGGGCGGCACGACGTCCGTGTGCGCGTCGACGAGCAGGGAGCGACCGAGGTCGGGTGCGTGCCCGGAGAGCGTCGCGACGACGCCGTAGGCCTCGTGCCGCTCGACCTCCATGCCAGGGAACTCGGGGTCGGCCGTCAGCTCGTCGAGGTCGAGCGGCCAGATCTCGACGTCGAAGCCGTCGGCGTGCAGGACGTCGGCCACCACGTGCTGGATCTCGCACTCGGCTGCGCTGCCGCCTGTGCTCGGGATGCCCACGAGCCGGTCGAGCAGGTCGAGCGTCTCGTCGCGCCGGGCGTCGAGCGCGGCGAGCACGCGCGCGAGGATCTCGTCGAAGGAGCGCTGGTCGGCGTGCTGGGTCACGGCGTCACCCTAGGACGGCGGCGCGCGTGCGTGGCCTCGACGCCGGCGGACATGACGAGGCCCCGCCCGCGTGATGCGGACGGGGCCTCGTGACGTGGTGCCGGATCAGTCCTTCTTGTTGCCGAGGATCCGGTTGACCTTGGTGCCGCAGACGGGGCAGATGCCCTGCGCCATGCGACGGTTGTTCTTCTCGACGATGACGCCGGTGAACTCGCGCTTCTCCTTGCACTTCACGCAGTACGCCTCGCCGGTGTAGCTCTCGTCCGCCATGGGGTTCTCCTCCGGGGTATGGATACGCCGTGATCCGGTCGCCGACCCCCCGCTGGGGGTGCCGGGCACGGTCCACGCACGGGCCACCGGGGTGGCCTGGGCTGGCTCGACAGTACGCGCTGCGCACGCTCAACTCGCGCAGGCGCGCGCGGCGCCGGACGGACGAACCAGCAGATAAGGTATATATCGGGACATAATGCCGCCTCTCCGAGCACGGGAGTGATGCTCGCTACGGTCAGGACATGACCGATCACCCGTTTCCCGCCGTGCTCCCGGACTCGCCGTACGCCTCGGGCTGGGACGTGGAGCGCGACCATCTCGAGGCCGTGGCGCACGAGGACGGCGTCGTCCTGGTGACGCTGAGCCAGCCCGAGCGACGCAACGCGATGAGCGAGCGGATGACCGCGGGGTGGGTGCGGCTGACGGCCGCGCTGCGCGCCGACGCCTCGGTGCGCGCGGTCGTCGTGACCGGCGCCGGCCGCGCGTTCTGCTCGGGCGGCGACACCGGGTCGATCGTGCGCGACGAGACGCCGGCCGCCCAGGTGCGGGGCAGGATGCTCGCGTTCTACCGCGCGTGGCTCACCGTGCGGGAGCTCGAGGTGCCGACGATCGCCGCGCTCAACGGCTCGACCGTCGGTGCGGGCGCCGGCCTGGCGCTGGCGTGCGACCTGCGCTACGCCGCGGCGTCCGCGCGCTTCTCGGTCCCGTTCACCCGGCTCGGGATCTCCCCGGGCATGGCCACCACGGCCCTGCTCCCCGAGGTGGTCGGCGTCGCCGCGGCACGGGAACTGCTGCTCACCGGGCGCACGATCGACGCCGAGGAGATGCTGCAGCTCGGCCTCGTCTCGTCGGTCTCGGGCGACGACGGCTTCCTCGAGGGGGTGCTGCGGCTCGCGCACAGCATCGCGTCCGCCGCGCCCGTCGCCGTACGCCTGACGAAGTCGGCGCTGGTCGGCGGTGCTCCCGCGGACCTCGCGACCGCGCTGGAGTGGGAGGCGCTCGCGCAGTCCGTGACGCTCGCGACCGACGACGTGCTGGAGGGCTTCGCCGCGACGCGGGAGAAGCGCGCCCCGAGGTTCACCGGCCGCTGAGCTCGCCCCCCGACCCCCGCCTCGAGCCCAGCTGCGGCAGCAGCGCCTGAGGTTCTACGCAGTGAGGCTCGTCGCGGCGAGCAGGAGGAGGAGCACGGCGACCCCGGCGAGGGCCATGACGTAGCGGAACAGCGCCGGGCCTTCGCCGCGCACGGCGACGGCCACCGCGCCGGTCGCGGCGACGAGCACGAGGCCGACGGCCGCCCACGGCGGCACGGCGAGCTGCGCGGCGAGCAGCGCCACGGCGCTCACGAGGCAGGCCAGCGCGGCGACCGAGGCCGCGCGTACGCCGACCGCAGCCACGAGACCGCCCGCGCCGACCCGCTCGTCGCTCGCGACGTCGGGGATGGCGTTGGCCAGGTGCGCGCCGACGCCGAGCAGTGCGCAGGTGGCCACGAGCCAGGCCGCCGGAGGCGAGGGCGGCGTGAGGCCGTAGGTGACGAACACGGGGACCAGCCCGAAGGACACGGCGTAGGGGAGGGGCGACAGGACCGTGGTCTTCAGGACGAGGTTGTACGCCCAGGCGGACAGCACCGCGAGCACGTGCGCGGTGCCGCCGACGGGTCCAGCCGCGAGGTAGGAGAGCACGACGGTCGCCGTGAGGGCGACCGCCGACGCGCGCCACAGGGCGCCGGCCGTGACGTCGCCCCGCACGGTCGGCTTGGCCCCGCGTGCGGCGCGGCGGTCTCGGTCGGCGTCGTAGGCGTCGTTGCACCAGCCGACCGACAGCTGGCCGCTGAGGGTGGCGGCCGCGACGAGCGCGAGACCGGCGGCGTCGCGGCCGGCGGCCGCGGCCAGCGCGGTGACGACGACGGTCACGGTCGCGGTGGGGCCGGGGTGGCACGCATCGACGAGAGCGCGCAGCCGGGTC
>JADGOZ010000123.1 GCA_017882705.1 Candidatus Nanopelagicales bacterium
GAGCAGCGGCTGCGCCAGTTCCTCGCTGACGCGAGCCACGAGTTGAAGACGCCCGTGACCTCGATCAGGGCGTGGTCGGAGCTGTTCCGTCAGGGAGCCCTCACCGCGGACGGGGAGGCGCTGCAGGCGATCGCTCGGATCGAGGCCGAGAGTGTGCGCATGGGGGTGCTGGTCGATGACCTGCTTCTCCTGGCTCGCCTCGACCAGCACCCGGAGCTGAGGCTGAGCCGCTTCGACTTGGCCGACCTTGCCCGGGACGTCGCGTCGAGCGTCGGCGCGACATCGACGGGCCATGCGATGGTCGTGTCGGGCGATGCGTCTGTCGACGTGGTGGGGGACCGTGACGGCCTGCGTCGTGTCCTGGTGAACCTGCTGCGCAACGCGGTCCTCTACACCCCGGCGGGAACTCACGTGACGATCACCGTGACCGCCTCCCATCCGGCTGTCACCGTGACGGTGTCCGATGACGGGCCCGGGATGTCCGCGGATGCCGCAGAGCATGCCTTCGACCGCTTCTACCGCCCCGACACCGGGCGCGCCCGCTCCGTGGCCGGAAGCGGCCTTGGCCTGGCGATCGTCTCCAGCGTCGTCCACGCTCACGAGGGAACGGTGACCCTGTCCACGGCACCGGGCGAGGGAGCGACGTTCACCGTGACGCTCCCGGCACTAGGCCCCCAGCACCTTCAGGCAAGCCCGCAAGAACCTTCAGGAGACCTCCAGCCGCACGGCAGCGTCCCTCAGGTCTGACTTCCTAGTGTCCCTGACAGAGATCCGTACCGGTCACAGTCAAGGGAGAACGAGATGTCCAGCCCCATTGCCACCCACGTCGCGGTAGGCGCGTCGTGAGGCGCCGAACCTGGATCGTCAACGGGGTCCTCGTCCTCGCGCTCGCGGGCGCTATCGGTGTGGCGGTGACGAACGTCGGCAGCAGCGCCTCAGCGCAGACGTCGACGAGCCAGACGGCCACCGTCACCCAGGGCGATGTGACTGCGTCGGTCAGCGCGAGCGGGAACCTCTCGACGGCCACCCAGGTCGGAGTGAACTTCCAGGGCTCCGGGGGCACTGTCACGGCCGTGTACGTCCACGTCGGCGACAAGGTCACCTCGGGGCAGGCGTTGGCGAAGGTGGACGACACGTCCGCCAGGCAGTCGCTCACCTCGGCCCGGGCGTCCCTGGCGTCGGCCCGGGCGAACCTGGCTACCGTGCAGGCCGGCCAGACCGGTGCGGAGCAGTCGCGCGACGCCGCGTCACTGTCGGCGGCCAAGGTGTCGCTGTCCAACTCGCAGACGTCACTCGCCCAGGCGAAGGCGACGTACAAGCTCGACACCTCGCAGCAGGACGCCATCGTCGCTGCGGCCCAGAGCGCGTACAACTCTGCGAGCCCGGCGGTGAAGGATCAGGCGCTGGCCACTCTGCAGCAGGCAGAGCGCACCCGTTCCTCGACCTTGCTGCGGGACCAGCAGTCGATCCAGAACGCCCAGGGTCAGGTCAACTCCGCGCAGGCGCAGTACGACTCGCAGCGGGCGTCGGTGGCCGTCAACGGTCAGGGTGCGACCAGCGCGCAGCTCGCGTCGGCCAGGGCGCAGGTCGCCACCGCGCAGGTCCAGGTCGACCAAGCGCAGACCACTCTCGATCAGACCACGCTGCGCGCCCCGGAAGCGGGGACGGTGACCACGGTGTCTGGGGTCGTCGGGGAGTCCTCGAGCTCGTCCGCAAGCGGCGCGGCCAGCTCATCGACGTCCTCCACCTCGTCGACGTCATCGGGTACCGCATCGGGCTTCGTCGTGCTCTCCGACCTCAAGTCGCTGCAGGTCGTGAGCAAGGTGGCCGAGGCCGACGCGACCAAGGTCAAGGTGGGTCAGAAGGCCACGGTCACGTTCTCCGCAGCTGGGATCACGGCGGCGGGGACGGTGACCGCGATCGACGTGCAGGACACGATCACCAACAACGTCGTCGAGTACGGCGTCACCGTCGCACTGACCGACGCCCCGGCCACCCTCAAGCTGGGGCAGACCGCAACCGTCCGGATCATCACCGGGTCGGCCACCAACGTCCTGAGCGTGCCCTCCTCCGCGGTCACCACCCTGGGCAACACCTCTACGGTCACGGTCACCAACAACGGCACGGACACGGTCACCCCCGTGCAGGTCGGGATCAAGGGCAACGACCGCACCGAGATCACCTCGGGCCTGTCCGCCGGCCAGGTCGTCGTCCTGCCCTCCAGCGGCGGCGCACCGTCCGGGTTCACCTTCCCCTCCGGCGGTCTACGCGGCGGTCTGGGTGGGGGGCTCGGCTGATGGCGACCACCAAGCCCGTCATCGACCTGGCACGCGTCACCAAGACCTACGGCGAGGGCGAGACCGCAGTACACGCCGTCGCGGGCGTGGACCTCGTCGTGGAACGCGGCGACTACGTCGCCGTGATGGGCGCCTCAGGGTCCGGCAAGTCGACGCTGATGAACATCATCGGCTGCCTGGACGAACCGACCCGCGGTCGCTACCTGCTCGACGGGGTCGACGTCCGTCGACGCCAGGAGGCCACACTCTCCCGGATCCGCAACCGCAAGATCGGGTTCATCTTCCAGAGTTTCAACTTGATCCCGCGGACCTCCGCACTGCGCAACGTCGAGCTCCCGCTCGCCTACGCGGGTGTGAAGCCGGGGGAACGACGGGCACGCGCACTGGCGGCTCTGGACAAGGTCGGGCTTGCGGATCGCACCGACCATGAGCCGTCCCAGCTCTCCGGCGGCCAGCAGCAGCGCGTCGCCGTGGCCAGGGCCATCGTCACCGAACCGGTTCTCCTGCTCGCAGACGAACCCACCGGGGCTCTGGACAGCCACAGCACCGCGGACGTCCTCGACCTGTTCGACGAGCTGTCCGCCGCCGGGCGCACGATCGTGGTCATCACCCATGAGGTCGAAGTGGCTCACCGCGCCAAGCGGATCCTGCGGATGCGAGACGGCCTCATCGTGGCAGATGACCGCACCGTCCCGGTCCATGAACTCCCGCCGGCCTTTCGAGTGAAGGCAGCGGCCTCATGAACATCCAGGAGAGCACCCGCTTCGCCATCCAAGGGGTAACGGCGAACAAGGTCCGATCCGCCCTCACCACGCTCGGCATCCTCATCGGCGTCGCAGCGGTGATCATCCTGGTTGCCGTGGGCACCGGGTCGAGCAAAGCGGTCGCCGACTCGATCAGCAAGCTCGGCAGCAACGTGCTGACCGTGTCCAGCACCTCCACCTCCGCGGGCGGCGGACGCGCCGGGGCCGGCGGCCCCGGGGGAAGCGGTGGCTTCGCGGCACTCTTCGGCGGCGGATCGGCCACGACGACGGACTCCGGGACGAAGTCAAGATCACCGCAGCTCACGATGGAGGACGCGCGAGCTCTCACCGACAAAACCACAGCGCCCGACATCGAGGGCGTCGCCCCCGTCGTGTCGGCCCAGTCCGTCACCGCGACCTATCAAGGCGCATCCCACAGCGTGGGCACATTCACGGGAACGACCGCGGCCTACCTGCTCATCAACAACGACTCCATCGCGACCGGTTCGGCATTCACCGACGCCGACTACAACGACCACGCCCGGGTGGCCGTGGTCGGGACGACCGTTGCGAAGGATCTCGCCGGCGGCGACGGCACGAGCATCGTCGGGAAGACGGTGGCCTTCAACGGCAAGGAGTTCACCGTCGTCGGCATCCTGGGATCCAAAGGTTCCCAGGGACCGCAGGACCAGGACGACGTCGTCCTCGCCCCCGCCACCGCCGTCCAGGACACCCTCTCCGGTTACGGAAGCATCTCCCAGATCAAGGTCAAGGCGGCGTCGGCCGACACGACATCAGCGGCGCAGACACAGGTCGAAACCGTCCTGGACGGTCGGCACGGAACGACCTCGAGCGACCGGGACTTCAGCGTCTTCAACCAGGCGCAGATCCTCTCAGCAGCCAGCTCCTCGAACGCGACGTTCACCGTCCTCCTCGGGGCCGTCGCGGCGATCTCCCTGCTCGTGGGCGGTATCGGCGTCATGAACATCATGCTCGTCACCGTGACCGAACGGACCCGTGAGATCGGGATCCGCAAGGCGATCGGAGCCGGGAAGGGCGACATCGTCAGCCAGTTCCTGCTCGAGGCAGTGATCCTGTCGCTGTTCGGCGCCATCGTCGGGGTAGCAGTCGGGCTCATCGGAGCCCACTTCACCATCGTCGGAGTCCAACCCGTCGTCGCCCCGTACTCCGTCATCCTCGCCTTCGGCGTCGCGCTGGCCACCGGCCTGTTCTTCGGTCTCTATCCCGCCAACCGCGCCGCCAAGCTCCGTCCCATCGACGCCCTTCGCTACGAGTGAGGAAGACATGACCGACACACCACTGACTGAGCTGCTCGACCCCGACACCGGGAGCGGCGGAACGACGGCCGTGGTCGACGAGCCGGACGACTTCGATGACGACTTCGACGACGCCGCTCCCGGGCGGCGCGTTCCCCGGCTCACGATGCTCCTCCTCGCTGCCGTGCTCGTCGCGGTGGGCTTCACCGGCGGAGTCCTCCTGCAGAAGCACGCGGTCGCAAGCACCACTGCCACAGGCATCCCTTCCTTCGGCGCGGGGTTCCCATCCGGTGCGTTCCCCGGAATCGGTGGCGGGCAACCACCGGGGTCCGGCGCCAGTACGACGACGGGGTCCTCGAACGGCTCGGCATCCTCTGCCGGGTCCCCCGTCGTGATCGGCACCGTCGCGCGCGTCGACGGCACGACCGTCATCGTCAAGGACTTCGGCGGCAAGGAGCACAAGGTCACCACGACGTCCGACACCACCATCACCGAATCGACCAGCCTCACGGCCAGTCAACTCAAGACCGGCCAGCCGGTCCGCGTCGACGGGTCGAAGAAGTCCGACGGCACGATCGTCGCCACCTCCGTCACCGCCCGATGAACCCCATCAACCCCACTCGAAAGGCACGTCGCATGCTCACGACCCATCACCTGGCCCGTCGGGGCTCCGTCGCGGCGGTTGCCACCATCGCGATCCTCACCCTCGCCGCGTGCGGCAACTCCACCTCTGCAAACTCGACGACGTCCACGCCTGCCCCGACCGCGGCCATCCCCAGTGGCGCTCCGTCCAACCTCCAGGGACAGTTCGCCAAGATCCAGGAATGCCTCACCGCAGCAGGAATCGACATGAAGGGCCCCGGAGGAAACATCCCGTCCGGCGGCCCCACGGGTGCGCCGCCTACGGGCCCGCGCCCCACAGATGGCAGTTTCACCCCCCCGCCGGGCGCCGGACAAGGCGGCCTACAGGACCCCAAGGTCAAGGCAGCACTCGAAGCGTGCGGCATCTCCCTTCCGGGCCGGCCCGGTGGCACACCGGGCGGTGTCACCCCCTCGTCCACGAACTGACTCACGCAGTCCGGCAACAGCCGGTCAGTGGCATGGCCCGTAGGCCGCAACCGATAACTCGGACCGCTCGGAGGGCAGTTCGGCGGGACCCGCGGCTCGACGCAGAGTTGCTCGTCGCTTCTCGATGGCTCCTATGGGCGCCAGAGAGATGTTCGAGCGCCAACGAACCTGCTCACGGATTGCTCACAGAGCACGTGAGACCCCCCGTCACGAGCCGATTTCGCACGGACGGCTGCAAGCCCCTGACCTGCGGAAACGTCACGAACCGTCACTCCCAGGCCTCGTCGAACACCTCCTCATTTGCTCTCGTAATGAGAAGGTCATCGGTTCGATTCCGATAGGCGGCTCCACGCCCGGACAGCCTCCGACCAGCGGAAACGCTGATCGGAGGCCGTTGTGCGCAACGTCCCCCTCCCCGATGTGGACCGGCTGCAGACAGCGGGACGGCGCCACCCGAAGGCGGCGCCGTCCCGGGACTGAACGGTCAGGACCCGTTCGTGATGATCACCTTGAGGGCGTGCTCGTCGGCCGCGTTGCCGAAGGTGGTGTAGGCGTCCTCGAACTCGTCGAACGAGAACCGGTGCGTCACGAACTTCTCCGGTGCCAGTCCGCCCGGCTTGATCTTGCCGAGCAGCTCGGGCGCGGTGGTCGCGTTGACCAGTCCGGTGGTGATCGTGATGTTCCTGATCCACTCCCGCTCGAGGTGGAGCGTGACCGGCTCGCCGTGCACGCCGACGTTGGCGACGCGCCCACCGGCACGGATCGAGTCCATCGCGGTGGCGAAGGTGACGGGGATGCCGACGGCCTCGATGGCCACGTCGACGCCCAGGCCGTCGCGGCTCAGAGCCTTGATGGCGGCGACCGCGTCGCCCGCACCGACGTCGACGGTGTCGGTGGCACCGAACCCGAGCGACTCCTCGAGGCGGAACTTGTTGCCGTCGACGGCGATCACCTTGGCGGCGCCGGCACCGGCGGCGGTCATGATCGCGGCGAGGCCGACCGGTCCCGCACCGACGACGGCGACCTCGTCGCCGGGCTTGACCGCGCCGTAGAGCACGCCGATCTCGTAACCCGTGGGCAGGATGTCGCTGAGCATCACGCCCTGCTCCGCGCTGATGCCGGGGGGCAGGGGGATCAGGCCGTGGTCGGCGAAGGGGATCCGCACGTACTCGGCCTGGGTACCGTCGACGAGGTGGCCGAGCACCCAGCCGATGCCGCCGAGGGTCTGGCACTGCGACGTGAGCCCTGCCTTGCAGTACGCGCACTGCATGCACTTGCTGATGCAGGAGATGATCACGCGGTCGCCGACCTTGACGCTCGTGCAGCCTGCGCCGACCTCGGTCACCACGCCGACGCCCTCATGGCCGAGGATGCGGCCGACGTCCACAGAGGGCACGTCGCCCTTGAGGATGTGCAGGTCGGTCCCGCAGATGGTCGTGGACTCGACCTTGACGATCGCGTCGGTGGGGTCCTGGAGCGTGGGCTCGGGGACGTCCTGCCACGCCTTCTTGCCGGGGCCGTGGTACACCAATGCCTTCATGCCGTGCCTCCTTCGAGGGGTCCGCTGGTCGGCTGCCCGTGAACCGCGCGGACGGCGTCGACGCCGGGAGCTCCGGCGGCTCAGGGGCCATGGCCGGACCGTAGCCACCGCGGGCGTAGGCGGACTGTCCCAGATTGGGACACCGGTCATTCGTGCTCGAGGGAGTACGTGCGGAGCTTGCGGTAGAGCGTCGAGCGGGCGATGCCGAGGCGCTCGGCCGCGGCGCTGCGGTTGCCACCGCACTCGTGCAGCGCCACCAGGATGGCCTCACGCTCCTGAGCCTCGAGCCTGGTGAGCGTACGCCGGGGCACCGCGTGGCAGGAGGCGGGCAGGTCGTCGGCATGGATCTCCCCGAGCGGGCGGCGCGCCAGGGCGGCCGCCAGCGCGTCGCGCAGCTCCGGGACGTTGCCCGGCCACGGGTAGCCGCGCACGAGCCGCAGGGCCCCCGCGTCCAGCCGGACTCGGCGTCCGGGCGCGAGGTCGCCGAGCACCCGGGTGACGATCGCCTCCAGGTCGTCGGGGCGGCGGCGCAGCGGGGGCACCGTGACGGCGACCGCGATGTGGTTCAGGACCATCACAACTGCCGGGTCGTGGTCCTCCTCGATGCGGGCCGCCGTGGCCGCGACGATCGTGCGCCCCTGACGCCCGGCACCGGCCAGGAGGCGGGCCGCCCGCTGGGCACCCGCGGGGTCGAGCAGGTCGACGTCCCGCAGCACGAGCAGGGTCGGGTCCTCCGTGGCAGGCGCGAGGTCCTCGAGGTCCGGGCCGTCGGCCGCAGCGAGCCTGTCGGCGTCGACCGTGACGCTGCGGCCACCCGGGTGGACGGCGAGGAAGGTCTCGACGACGAGCGTCGTGCGTCCCGAGCCCGGCTCGCCCACCGCGATGACGCCTGCCCCGGTCGCGACGGCGGCGCGGGCCTCGTCGCACGCCGCGGCCCAGGGCGTGGTGGTCCTCACGGCTCGCGGTGCCCGGGGGGCTGGGACCGACACGGCGCCTCGCGAACCGCTGGTACCGACGGCGCCACCGCCGTCCTCACGGTGCACCACGTCGAGCCGCACCAGCAGCCCCGCGGTCTCGGCACCGGCAGTGACGCGTGTGCCTCGTATTCGCACCCGGCGCCCCTCAGCGAGGGTGACGATGCCGGTGACGTCGGCGCCGCGTCCCAGGAGCAGGCGAGCGTGCTGCGTGAGCTGGTGCATCTCCTCGGGAGCGACCATCGCCTGCGCCCGGGCGTTCGACATCTCCACCGCATCCCCCACGGCCACGACGGCCTGGTGCCCGCGGGCGTCGGCCGTGAGGTACGCCTCGAACAGGGCGCGCTGCGCCCGGCTGCGGTCCTCCAGCAGGTTGCGGCTGATGGCGTCGGCCGCCGACCTCACCAGGGTCCGCAGCAGGGGGCTCCAGTCGTCGGCGAGCGTGCTGACGTCGAGCACGCCGCTCACGCGCGAGGTGATCGGGTCGATGATCGGGGCGCCGGTGCAGGCGAAGACCTGCAGCGGCTCGGCGAAGTGCTCGGCGCCCACGACGCTCAGCGGCCGGCGGGCCTCGATCGTCGTCCCCACGCCGTTGGTCCCGACGCCCCCCTCGGCGTAGCCGAAGCCGGGGGAGAAGGCGACCCGGTCGAGCATCCGACCGACGACCGACGACCCGTCGACGCGCCGCAGGATCCGAGCCCGGTCGTCGGTGAGCGCGATGACCATCGGCACGTCCAGCAGGTCGTCCCGGAGCCGGTCGATGACCGGCTCGGCGCACCGGACCAGCCGGGAGTCGAAGTCGACGTCGTCGTGGAAGGTGGCGGCCACCGCCTCGGGGTCGACCCCGGCCGAACGGCTGCGGCTCCAGGACGCGAGGACGACGTCGGGCACCCCGGTGCCGACCGTGGTCCCGCGCTCGAGGAAGCCCGTTCGTGCGGTGGCGGCAAGGGCGCGTCGGGTGGGGAGGTCCCGCATGG
The DNA here is from genome assembly GCA_017882705.1 of Candidatus Nanopelagicales bacterium. GTDB lineage: Bacteria > Actinomycetota > Actinomycetes > S36-B12 > CAIYMF01 > Longivirga. The sequence goes on from JADGOZ010000123.1 coordinate 8,877, forward strand.
CCATCACCTCGTCTCGTGCGCCCATGATGGCCGACGGTGAGCACGAAGTCGCCAGGACTGGGACTCCCGGTGTTCCACGAGCCGCGGAACACCGACTACGGCTGCACGAAGACGGCCTGACTGCTCCGGACAGGACGACCGCTCACGATGCTGCTGCGAGCTCGCGGACGTAGGCCGTGGTCGGGCGTGGAGGGATCCCGCGGCTGGTGAGCGGGGTGTCGTCCCAGTGGATGGGATGCGTGTCGGAGTACAGCGACATGCCCATGCGCGAGGCGATGTCCGGCTTCGGCCGCGACGCCACCGCGGCGCCCGCGCGGAGGGCGACGCGGGGGATGTGGCGGGGGTGGAGCGCGACGCCGAAGGCGTCCCCGAGCGCGTCGCAGACCTGGTTGCGCGTCAGAGTCTCCGGGCCGCCGAACTCGACGACGGCCGGCGGGTCCGGCTCGGTCGCGAGGGCCACGACGAGCGCCGCCACGTCGTCCTCGGCGACGTAGGCCTCGGGCGTCGTCCCCTTGCCGTAGATGACCGCCTTGGACCGGAGCGGGTCGATCCCGGTGAGCGGTGCGAGCCAGACCTCCTGGAACTTGTCCGGCCGGACGACCACACCACGCGTCGAGCTGGCCTCCAGCCTCCGCTCGGTAGCCAGCTTGGCCGCGGCGAGCGGGGCCAGCCGCGCCGTCTCCTCGGTGAGGCCGGCCATCGACACGAACACGAAGCGGGCCACGCCCCGCCGAGTCGGCGGCGTCGACGAGATTGCGGTTGCCGTCGCGGTCGACGGCGGAGATCGAGACGTCCTTGGCGCCGCCGAGCATGCGGCTGATGGCGTTGGCGGTGGTGACGACGGTGTCGACGCCCTCCAGTGCCGGCGGCAGGCTGGCGGGATCGGTCAGGTCGCCGTGGACGACCTCGACGCCGAGCGCATCGAGCGCGTCATGGGGGCGTCCAGGACGGACGAGTGCGCGGAACGGGATGCCCCTCTCGGACGGCATCCGGGCGATGCGCCCACCGAGGTCGCCGGTGGAACCGCAGAGCAGGATCATGACTCCCCCTTGTTCCTGGGACGACCCTGGGACCGGGCGGGGAATCCATCCCCTGGCCCGTTCCGGCCGTCCCCGGCTGAGCCGAACGGGGTTGGCGAACGGGTTTCTCTGCGGTCGTTCCCTCAAGGTCGGGTCACAGCGGGCCGAGTGCACAGATGTGAAGGGGACTCATGACCGGGGCCGATGGTTCAGTCCGGGCACGCTCGCGTGCCGGTGGCGCGACCGCAACGAGCTCCTGCAGCGCTCGGGCGAGGACGGCCTGACCCTCGTCGAGCTCCTCGTCGCCATGACGATCTTCACCATGGTGGCCCTCTCGCTGGCCTACACGCTGCAGAACGCGCTGACCACGACGCGGGACGCCCGCAACCGGGTTCAGGCGGCCAACCTCGCCGCCCGCGAGCTCGAGATCGTCCGCAACGACTTCGGTGCCACGACGGCGGGTCCGGCCACGTTGGGTGCGACCTCCACCGTGACGAACCCCCACCAGCTGCCCGGCCAGACCGCCGGCCAGCCGCTGCAGGTCGACGGCACCGACTACACCGTGGTCCGCCATGTCGAGTGGCTTCCGGGCGGCACCGGCAGCAGCCCCTGCGACGGCGGCAGCGCGGTGACCTACCCCAGCATCGGCGTCAACGTGAAGGTCACCTGGAACGCCATGCACGCCACGACACCGGTCGAGAGCAACACGATCCTGACCCCGCCCAAGGGAACGTTGAACACCACACTGGCGTTCGTGGCCGTCAAGGTCGTGGGGGCCGGCGGGACCGGGCTCAACGGCGTGCCGGTCACCCTGTCCGGACCCGGCGGCACGCCGGTGGTCACGTCGGCCGACGACGGCTGTGCCGTGTTCTCCCTCACGACCATGGGCACCTACTCGGCGACGATCGGCACCACCGGCTACATCACGATGGACGGTCAGCCGGGCGCGACCAAGTCGGGGATCGCCGTGACGTCGGGCACCTTGCAGCAGCTGAGCTTCAGCTACGACAAGGCGGTCACCCTGACGGCGGCCTTCACCACCGATGGCGTGCACGCCCTGCCCAGCCCGCTCCCCGGGCTCACCTACTTCAACCAGGGCCTGACGCCGCTCCCCAAGAAGACGGCCGCGACCGCCGCCACCAGCACGGCGCTCGGCTCGCTGTGGCCCTTCTCCGACGGCTACGCGGTCTGGGCAGGCACCTGCGCTCAGTCCGACCCCACCGCCGCCGGTCACTCGCGCCCGGCACCCGTCGTGGTGCTCCCCGGCGGCAACGGGTCGGTGGCACTCGCGCTGGCACCGCTCAGCATCTCCGTCACCTCGATGGCCGGCGTCCCGCTCGTCGGCTACAAGGTGATCGCCACGCCGCACGATCAGACCGGATGCACGAACCCGACGACGCCCTTCACGCTCGGCACGACCGACGCGACCGGGACCGTGCTCTCGTCGCTCCCCGGTGGCGTGTGGGACGTGTCGGTGAAGGACTCGCTGGGCACGGTCAAGACGCTCGACGGCGGTGTCCCCGCGATAGCGACCACCTACTCGTCGGTGGCCACGCCGGCCCTCAACCTCGTCGACCCCGAGACTGACATGACTGTGCGGGTGCCGTGATGCTGAGCATGATCCGTCGACTCCTCACCGACGCCCGGGAGCGGCCGGCAGCCGGCGTCACGCTGATCGAGACGGTGGTCGTCACCGCCATGCTGGCCGTCGTGCTCGGGATGGCGCAGGAAGCGCTCATCCTCACGAGCCGCACCGTCGGCGACAACGCGACGCGCCTCAACGAGTCGCAGCAGGCCAAGACCGCCACCGAGGCGATGAGCCAGTCGCTGCGCACGTCGATCCTGCCCAAGCAGCTGAGCGGCACCTGCACCGGCTGCGCGTCGGCCGCGTTCATCGCGGGCACCGGGAATTCCGTCCAGTTCTACGCCAACCTCAACAACGACCTCGTGGTGCCGACCTCGGGGACCACGTCGTTCGGGCCGCGGAAGGTGGCCTACGTGCTCGGCACGGACGGCACCCTGACCGAGACCGTGCAGGCACCCGACGTCCACGCCTTCGACAACTACAACTTCACCTACTGCACGCCGGGGCCGAGCTGCCCTGTGCGCACCCGCATCCTGGCGCGCAACGTCGTCACCACGTCGAACCTGTTCACGTACTACACCAAGGTCGGGGCGACCCTCCCCGTGCCGCTCGAGTCGGTGCCCGCCAACCTGCAGGCCGTCGACAGCATCGACATCTTCATCACCGTCCGGACCGCCCAACGCGTGGAGGGATCCTCTGTGACGACCCGCGTCATGCTTCCCAACGCCGACTCCGCACCCACTCCGAGCGCGACATGAGACTCACCATGAACCGTTCCGCGCGCCGCGCCGCCCTGCGGGGCGACGACTCCGGCATCGTCATGCTCATGGTGGTCTGCGTCATCATGATCATGACGCTGCTCGTCACCACCGCCATCGCCTACGCGATGTCGGTCCGGACCCAGTCCAAGCGCGACCAGAACTGGAACGCCGCGCTGGCCGCCGCCGCGGCCGGCGTGGACGACTTCGTCGCCCGGGTCAACAAGAGCGACGCCTACGTGCAGACGGTGGACTGCACCAACCTCGCCTGGAAGGGACCCAACGCCGGCACCAACACGTGCGGCTGGACCTCGTCCACCCCGGTCGGCTGGCTGAACGTCGAGGCCGGCGACGGCACCGGCGGCCAGTTCCACTACGACGTCGACACGTCGTCGTTCTACAAGGACGGGTCGGTCCGGCTGAACTCGACCGGCAAGGTCAACGGCGTCAGCCGAACCCTGCAGGTCCGCCTCGCGCGCGGAGGCCCCGTCGACTTCGTCTACTCGACCGACTTCGAGGACGCCGACCCGCAGAACACCTTCGTCTACCCCACGCCGCCCTCCAACGACTGCGGTGGCAGTGGCACCACCCTGGCGAAGTACTGGTACCAGACGCGCAGCAACTGCGTGGAGATCACCTTCATCGGCGGGGACGTCCTCGACGGACCGGTGCACTTCAACGACACGCCCCTCATGAGCCTCAACGGCAGCACCCGCCCGATCTTCAACCAGGGCTACGAGACCGCCGACACCCGGTGCCCGTCCGGCGGGGCCGCCACCTCCGGCTCGCCGGCGGTCGGCACGAGCGCGGGCAACGACAAGTGCTGGCGCGGTGGCAGCGGCACGACGACACCTCAGTTCGGCACCGGCACGACGGCGCGCGGCGTCGGGATGCTCACCCTCCCCGACAACAGCGCGATCTTCGACAAGTCCCCCGGCTGCGTCTACACCGGTGACACCCGGATCCGGTTCAACAGCAACGGCACCATGACCGTCTGGAACACCATGAGCTCCGGCACCACCCTCACCCTGCCGACCACGGTCAGCGGGACGAACTGCGGCAACGCGGCCAACTTCGTCCCGGCGTCGGGCCAGAAGTACCCCTCGTCCGGCCAGACGGTGCCGGTGCCGAACGACATGGTGATCTACGTCAAGAACTCGGCGTCGTCGACCACCTGCGTGCCCGGCCAGATCGTGAACGGCTCGACCTCAGGGAGCATCTCGGGCGACCAGATCCCGCTCGGCAGCGGCACGACCTCGTCGGGCATCACGGACGCGACCTACTACGACCCCGACTCGCTGAGCACGGTGAGCACGGCCTCGTTCAAGAAGGTGACGACGTGGGCGGTGGATGCCACCAAGCCGGCGACCGGACCCACGGAGACGGTGACCAACGACGCGCACCCGACCACGTTCGACTGCGGCAGCGGCAACCTCTACGTCGAGGGCACGCTGAACGCCCGGGTCACCCTGGCCGCGCAGGACAACGTCGTCGTGACCGGCGACCTGCTGATGAACGGCACCGCCGCGGGCGCCGTCGCGACCGGCACCCCGATGCTCGGCCTCGTGGCGCAGAACTCGGTCGTCGTCTACCACCCGGCGCAGCGCGCCTCCTCCGCACCCACCACCGCGGTGGCCGCGTCCCTGATCACGCCCTCGAACAAGACCGGGACGTGCAGCTCGACGATCGGGGCGCTCCCGACGGCGGGCACGGCCACGACCATGACCTGCACCTGGACGACCACGAAGACGTACACGAAGTCCACCAGCGGTACGCAGGACTCGTACTCCGACCTGTCCTACCCGTCGGCCTCGACCGGCAGCTCGTCCCACCGGTGGATCTACGCCTCCATCGAGACCCTGAACCACAGCTTCTGGGTCCAGAACTACCGGGCAGGGTCCGGCTACCTGGGCACGCTGAGCGTGCGCGGCTCCATCGCCCAGCGCTGGCGCGGCATCGTCGGCACCCAGAACAGCGGCGGACGCGGCTACCTGAAGGACTACAGCTACGACACCCGGCTGAGGTTCTCCGCGCCGCCCTACTTCCCGCAGTGGAACGGCTCGATCTGGGGTGCCAAGACCACGGGTGAGCTCAAGCCGCAGTACTGAGCGGACCCACCGGAAGGCCCGTCCTCGTCGGAGGGCGGGCCTTCCGCCCGTCCCGACTCCCGGCGGCCACCTGCCTAGAATCGGCGCCTGGACCGTCGGCCGACGGTCCACCGCACAGCCGTCTCGAGGCCGCCCGTGATCACCGCCCTGCGCCCCGCCGCGGTGGCAGGTGACGGCACGGCGAGGTACGCGGTCACCACGCACGACGGCGCTGCCTTCGAGGCCGTCTACCAGCCCCGGCCGGACGACCCGACGATCTGCATGTCGGCGCAGGCAGGGTGCGGCTACGGCTGCACCCACTGCGCGACGACCTACGCCGACGTGCAGTTCCGGCGCAGCCTCGACGCGGACGAGATCGTCGACACCGTCACCCGTATCGCGTCGGCGCACGGGGACGGCCAGGTGCGCACGGTCGACTTCAGCGGCACCGGCGACGCGTCGCGCAACTGGGCCGCGGTGTCCGAGGCCGTACGCCGGATGCGCGAGGCAGGGCTGTGCCGGTCGGTCGGCGTCACGTCCGTGGCGCCGCAGCGCTGGATCCGCCAGCTCCTGGCCACCGACGAGACGCAGTGGCCGGACGAGCTGCTCTTCTCGCTGCACGGTCCGACCCGCGAGTCCCGTCGGCTGGTCGTGACCAACGGCGAGGACCCGGCCCGGGCGATGGCCGGCTGGTGCGACGTCGCCGCGCGCAAGTCCGTGACGCTGAGCTACGTGCTGCACGACGGCAACACCCGGGCCGCCGATCTCGAGGCGCTGGTCGGCCTGCTCGGCCCGCACGAGGGCTTCGCCGGCCTGCGGCTCACCCCGCTGAACGGCGTCGCAGGGGTCCCGCTCCTTCCGGCGTCGGACCCGAAGTCGTTCGTGGCCGCGGTGCGGGACGCCCTGCCGTCGTGGGCGGTGCGGACGGTCGACCCGATCGGGCTCGACGTCGACGCCGCGTGCGGCCAGCTGCGCGTGCGCTGACCCCGTTGGGGAACAGCAGGCGAACGAGGCGCGCGAACCGCTCAAGCGGCGGTCAATCATCCTCTCCGGCGCTGAGTGCGGCGGACGCGCTCCCTAGCGTGGAAGCACACCCACCGACCGGATCGAGGGTCCCCGGTGACCACGACGAGCGAGCACGACGCCTACGACGGCTCCGACCGCCGCATGCTGCTCGGTGTCGTCGCGAGCGTGCTCGTGCTCGGGCTGCTGCTCGCCGCCCTCGGGCAGCTCGCTCTCGCCCGGCTCGGTGTCTTCCACGAGCCGGGCGTGACAGTCATCGGGACCGTCGACCTCGTGGACCACGGCACGAACGCCAACGGCTGCACGGGCATCGGCGCGTACTCCGACGTCGCCGTGGGCACGTCCGACACGCTGACCGACCCGACCGGGGCGGTCCTCGGCATGGCACGACTCGGCGACCCGATCGAGTTCGGCGACGCCGGGTGCCTGTTCACCTTCCGCGTCGCGCACGTCCCGACCTCCGCGGCGGGGTACGGCGTGCAGGTCGGACAGACCGAGCCGGTCGTCACCAGCCGCGCCGCGATGAGCGCGAACGGCTGGACGGCCGAGGTGCACCTCGAGCGCTGAGCGCCTCGCGCGAGCCCGGGCTCGCTAGGACGCGGGGCCGCGCTCGATCGGGCAGGTCATCGCGCGCGGGCCACCGTGCCCACGGCCGAGCTCAGCACCCACGATGGTGACGACCTCGATGCCGTGCTTGCGCAGGAAGGTGTTCGTCGACTGGTTGCGGTCGTAGCCGAACACCACGCCGGGCGCGACGGCGAGGAAGTTGCTGCCGTCGTCCCACTGCTCGCGGGCCGCCGTCATCTCGTCGATCGGAGCCTGCAGGACGCGCACGTCGCCAACCCCGAGCGCGTCGGAGATCGCGCGGAACAGGTCGGTGTTCTCCTCGATGTCGTAGGAGCCGGCCTCGCCGCGCGGCGTCAGCGTGTACGACGTGAGGCCCTTGTCGAGGTAGGGGTAGACGCTGAACGTCGTGGCGTCGAGCATCGTGAGCGCGGTGTCGAGGTGGGTCAGCGGCGGGTTCTTCGGCAGCTCGACGACGATCACCTTCGTGACCTGCTCCGCCGGGTCGGAGAAGTAGCCGCTCACGAGCATCCCGACGCCCTGCGGGGTGGTGCGCGGGCCCATGCCGATCAGGACGACGCCGTTGCCCGCGACGAGGATGTCGCCGCCCGCGCACGTGGCCGGGTGGTGCCAGGTGTCGTCGTCGCCGTAGTAGCGATGGATGTTCGCGTCGCGGAACAGCGGGTGGAAGTTGAGGACGGCGCGCGAGTGGATGAGCTCGCGCTCCCGAGCCGGCTTCGCCATCGGATGGACCGAGAGCCCGGCGTAGGCGAAGGCGACGTTGTCGCGCTGGAACAGCGTGTTGGGCAGCGGGGCGAGGACGAAGTCCCCGTCGTCGAGGTAGTCCCACAGCAGCGACGACCCGGCGGGCAGCGACAGGTCGTGCTTGAGCACGCCGCCGATCAGCGCCTCGGCGAGGCCGGCTCCGTCGAGGCTCTCGAGGAGCTCGCGCAGGGGCTCGACGAGCTGCGGTCCCACCGTGTGCTCGTTCGTCGTGCGCGACAGGACGAACTCGCGACCGTCGTCGGTTCCGAGCACGTCGGCGAGGAGCGTGGCGAACTGGTGCACCACCACGCCCTTGTCGCGCAGCTTGCTCACGAACGAGTCGTGCTCCTCGCGCGCCCGCGCGGCCCACATGACGTCGTCGAAGAGCAGCTCGTCGACGTTGCTCGGCGTGAGGCGGCTGAGCTCCAGCCCCGGCCGGTGCACCACCACCTGCTTGAGGACCCCGACCTCGGAGTCGACGTGGAGGGTGGACGTGGAAGGCATGGTCATGGTGGCTCCCCGGGGAGGTGCTGGTCCTGCCTCCCATCGTGGCCCTGCGGCGGCCCGGATTCGCCCCGAACAGCCGTTCTCCGGGGTCAGCCGGCGGTGGCCGCGCCGTCGGCCGTCATCCGTGCGACGAGCTCGTCGAGCACGAGCCAGGCGACCCTGATCCGCTGGTCGGACGCGCCGTACGGGATCCACAGCAGACCGTCGTGCACGACACCGCCGCAGCTGTACAGGACGTGCGGCACATAGCCGTAGCGCTCGTCCTCGCGGGTCTCGAGCAGAGGTGCACGCAGCCGACCGACGACCCTGGTCGGGTCCTCGAGGTCGAGCAGCAGGGCACCGATCGAGTACGTGCGCATCGGCCCGACGCCATGGGTGAGCACGAGCCAGCCGTGCTCGGTCTCGATCGGCGGTCCGCAGTTGCCGACCTGCACGAGCTCCCAGGTCTCGACCGGGACCTGCAGGGTCACCGGCACGCCCCACACGACGCCGTCGCGCGAGCTCGCGACGCTGTTGCTCTCGCCGTCGGACCGGCACATCGCCCAGTAGCGCCCGGCGACACGCCGGGGGAACAGGGCCATCCCCTTGTTCATCGCGGCAGGGCCCGCGAGGCGCGCCGCGGTGAAGTGGTGCAGGTCGGGGCTGGTGAGCAGCCGCGGCGAGATCCCGCGTCCGTCGTAGGCCGTGTACGTCGCGCGGTAGTCCACGGTGCCCTCGTCGTCGGTGAACGCGACGAAGCGAGCGTCCTCCATGCCGTTGCTCTCGTCGGCGGCGTGGGGCATGAGCACCTGCTGGCTGAGCTGTACGTCGTCGGGGAAGGTCACGTCGTAGACCGAGGCGACGAGAGTGCGCAGGGTCATGAGCGTCTCCTGCGCGTCGGGCTGGATCAGGAGGTGCCCGTGCACGCGTGCGAGCGTCGACTCGAGCTCGGCGCTCGTGAAGCGCTCGGGCAGCAGCGCCAGGACGTTGAAGGCGAGGTCATCGACCCGTTCGGCGTCGGTCAGCAGCGCGCGCAGGTGCTCACGTCGCCACGGCGCATCCACGACGGTGCCGATGACCGGGGTCGCCGCTCGCTCCTCGAACACCCACGTGGGGCCAGGGCCGACGAGGGCCACGGCGAACTCGATCGAGGAGATGTGACCCTCGCCGATCGCGCGCAGGCTCAGCGCGATCCGGGCCTGCCCGGCCTCGAGCGCCGACTGGTCGGGGTGCAGGACCGCGCTGGGGTTGCAGAGCGCGGCGCCCTCGACCGCGTAGCCCGCGGTGAGTGCTGCGCCGAGGACGATGAGACGGTCGGGGGAGATGTGCGTCGCGTGGGCGACGTGCGCCGCGACGACGCGGGCGTTCTGCTCGACGATGCGCGCGATCGACTCGCGGTCGTGCCAGAAGTCGGCGCGCAGCCGCTCCGCGGCGTCGGCGACGTCCTCGTCGGACAGCGCGAGCACCCGCGCCACGACCGCCCCGACGCGCGACTGGCTGTGCCGGGTCTCCTCGCCGGGAAGGAACAGGCGGAAGACCACCCTGCTCGGGTCGGGCGTCAGCGAGGCGTCGCCGCGGTGCGCGATGTCGGAGTGCACCCTCATGGGCGGTCGAGGCGCGCGGCCTGCTGGAACGTGCTGAGGGCGGCGATGGTCGACTCTGCGCCGCGGTTGTCGTTGCGCCCGTCGGCCTCGAGACCGTCGTAGCCGGCACCGGAGGCGAGGTCGACCATCGGCGTCAGGGCGTCGTTGTCGCCGAGGAACCAGCCGACCGCGAGGTCGACGCCGTCGCGCCAGCGGTCGTCACGGGTGACGGTCCACGCTCGGGCGCAGGCGTCGGCCAGCGCCGCGACCTCGATCGGCTGCTGGTCGAACGCGGGAACGGCGTCGTGCCGACCGCGGCCGCCGACCGGGGTGACGGACAGGTGCCCGTCGCGCGTCTCCATCGACAGCAGGAAGTCGAGCAGCACGAGGCCGCGGGCGATGACAGCCTCGTCGCCGAGCGCGTGGCCGGCGACGATCATCGCCTCGGCCACCGAGCCGTTGGAGTAGGTCAGCCGTGGCGCCGGCCAGCGCCACGAAGGGGTCGAGGGCAGCGTCATGATCGTGTCGGCGAACTGTCGCAGCAACGTGCGAGCACCCGTCACGTCGGGTCGCGCGAGCAGCAGCTCACCGGCACCGAGCGCGGCGAACACGAGCGGTCGCCGGTGCGTGGGTCGTCGGTCCACGGCGCGCGTGAACGCGGCGAGCGCCACCTCGCGCATCTGCGCGTCCGGCGCGTGAGCCACGGCGAATCCGAGACCCCAGAGCGCACGGCCCCAGCAGTCGTCGAGCCCGGCCTCGTCCGTCCACGCACCGGAGGCGTCGTGGCGGTTGTGGCAGAGGCCGTCGGCCGTGATGGCACCGGCGACCAGCCCGAGCATGCGGTCCGCGAGGACCCGGAGCGGGGGGCTGAGAGCGGGCTCTCGACACAGCACGACGAGTGCGCGTGACTCGTCGTCTATGCAGTAGCCGTGCTCGGGACGCGGGATGTCATGGCGGGCGTGCTCGAAGAGACCGTGCTCGTCGCTGAGGGCGAGGAGATGGTCGAAGACGGGGACGCGCACCCCGTGGGTGACGCTCACGCGGCGGGCTGCGCGGCCTTGAGCTGGCTGACCACGTCGCGGTAGCGGTCGGCCACCACGGGCCACAGCATCGGCGGCGCGACCGTGCGCGCGTTCGTCCGCAGGGCCGGCGTACGCCGTGCGAGAGCGTCGCGGAGGCCCTCGGCAATCGCGACCGGGTCCTTGTGCGGCACCAGGATGCCGCCGCCGTCCTCGAGCAGCTCGACCGCGTGCGGGAACCGGGTGGCGACCACGGGCTTGCCGGCCGCGAGCGCCTCGATGAGCACGCCCGAGGTCACCTGGTCGGTGGAGTCGTAGGGGAGCAGCACGACGTCGGCGGTCGAGACGAGGCCGGCGAGCGCCGCCGTGTGCCGGTAGTGGTTGTCGAGGGTCACGCAGTTCATCAGGTGCAGGTCGTGGATCCGGTCGGTGAGCCGGGTGCGGTAGGCCTCACCCTCGTACGCGATCACCTTCGGGTGCGTCTGGCCCGCGACGACGTACTGCGGCAGCGGGGACAGGTCCTGAAGGTGCGCCATCGCCTCGATCCCCCACTCGATCCCCTTGCCCGGGCCGATGAGGCCCCAGGTCAGGATCGTCGGCTCGACCGAGCGGAACGTGGCCGAGACCGATTTCGGGACGGCCGGAGCGCCGTGCGGGATGAGCCGCACCTTGTGCATGTCCACGTCGTAGATCGACGAGAGCCGCTCGCGCGCGGTGCCGGTCATCACGACGACGACGTCGGCGAGGCGCGTCACCTCGCCGAGGACCTGCTTCTGGTGTGCGGTCGGGGCGCTGAGGACGGTGTGCAGCACGACGACGGTCGGTGCCGCGAGCTCGGCGAGGAACGGGACGACCTCGTCGCCGTCGGGTCCGCCGTAGATGCCGAACTCGTGCTGCACGATCACGACGTCGCACGCGGCGAGAGCGGCCACCGAACGCCCGCGGCTGGCGGGGTCGCCGGCGACGAGCTCGGCGACCACGTCGGTCGACGGTCGCGGCTGCGGAAAGTCGACCACGCGGACGACGCGGCCCTGCGACGCGGAGGACGTCACGAGCTCGGCGTAGAGCGAGGCGCTGAAGGTGGCCAGGCCGCACAGGGTGGGCTGGTAGGTGCTGACGAAACCGATGACGGACATGTGGTCGCCTCTTCGAGGTGCGGCAGGTCTGACGACCTGCCTGCGACGGTCATGCCGCGGCGAACCTGTGCGATGCGTCGTGAGACGGCGTGCCTGCGGAGGCGATGACCTGAGCGATGACCCCTGGTTTGGTTCCACACGGGATCGGGTCCGAGGATCCGGACCGCTGACGTGACTCCACCTTACTCCTGTTCCGCGCGACGCCAAACCACGCGTCCGGTGCCGGAAACACCTGGGAAACATGTGAAATCCGCATCGGGCGTAGCGGGGTACCGTGAGACGTCGACTCGTGGAGGAACCATCAGGATCGCCGTGCTCGCCTCGATCGCCCACAGCGTCCCGCCGCGCTCCTACGGCCCGTGGGAGCAGGTCGCCTCGACCCTCACCGAGGGGCTCGTCGCGCGTGGCCACGACGTCACGCTCTTCGCGACGGCCGACTCGATGACGTCCGCACGGCTGCACGCGACGGCGCCCGCGGGGTACGAGGAGGACGCGAGCGTCGACGCGAAGGTGCACGAGGCGCTGCACATCGCCGCGGTGTTCGAGCGGGCCGCGCAGTTCGACGTGATCTCGAACCAGTTCGACTTCCTCCCGCTGGCGTTCAGCCGTCTCGTGGCGACGCCCGTCGTGACGACGGTGCACGGCTTCTCGTCCGAGCGGATCGTGCCCGTCTACCAGGCCTACGACGACATCGCGCACTACGTCTCGATCAGCGACTCCGACCGCCACCCGTCGCTCACGTACGCCGCGACGATCCACCACGGCATCGAGCTCGACCGGTTCGACGTCGGTGCGGGCGACGGCGGCTACCTGCTCTTCCTCGGCCGGATCCATCCCGACAAGGGCACCGCGGTCGCCATCGACGTCGCGCGTCGCGCCGGCCTTCCGCTCGTGATCGCCGGCGTCGTGCACGACCAGGCCTACTTCGACACCGAGGTCGCGCCGCACGTCGGCTCGGACGGCATCAGCTACGTCGGACCCGTCGGGCCGGTGGAGCGCGATCGTCTGCTCGGCGGCGCCGCGGCGCTGCTCCACCTCATCGACTTCGCCGAGCCGTTCGGGCTGTCGGTCGTGGAGTCCCTCGCGACCGGGACGCCGGTGATCGCGTTCTCGCGCGGCTCGATGCCCGAGCTGCTCCGCGACGGCGTCACCGGCTGGCTCGTGGCCGACGCGGACGAGGCGGTCGACGCCGTGGCGCGCCTGGACCGGCTCGACCGCGCGGCCTGCCGCATCGATGCCGTGACCCGCTTCTCCGCCGCACGCATGGTCGCCGACTACGAGCGGCTGTTCTCCCGCGTGATCTCGGGGCACGTGCGCTGACGAGCATCCTGCGTCGATGCGGACGTAGGTTCGTCGTATGGACAAGAAGAAGTGGGACGACCTGTCCGACCGGCAGAAGACGGCGATCCTCGTCGCAGCCTCGGTGGAGCTCGCGCTCACCGCGACGGCGCTCGTGGACCTGGCGCGACGACCGCGAGAGCTCGTGCGCGGCCGGAAGGCGCTGTGGCTGCTCGGCTGCTTCGTGCAGCCGGTCGGCCCGATCGCCTACCTGACGATCGGCGCGCGCCGCTCCTGAGGGCGAACCGGCATTCGGCGCGGGCGAGTCACGCGTCGCCCCCCTGCCAGAATCCCCGGAAAGCGATGGATTCTCCCAGGATTCGGGCAGGGGAGCGAGCACGTGACGACGAAGCCCCCGCGACCGGCATGGTCGCGGGGGCTTCGTGCGTGGTGAGTCCTAGCCGAGAGCCTTGGCCTTCGCCGCGGCGAACTCCTCGTCGGAGAGGACGCCCTTGTCCTTGAGCTCGGACAGGTGCGCGATCTCCTCCGCGGGGCTGCGAGTGCCCCCGCCGGCACCGGCGACGGACTTGATGTACTCCGCCTGGGCCTGCTGCGCGGCCTGCATGGCCTTCACGTTGCGCTCCGCCATGCCCTTACCGCGCGCGATGAGGTAGACGAAGATGCCGAGGTAGGGCAGCAGGATCACGAAGAGGATCCAGAGGGTCTTGCCGAAGCCGCCCAGGTCGTCGCTGCGGAAGATGTCACCGAAGATGGTGATGAGCAGCCAGAACCAGATGATGAACATGAAGATCCAGAAGATGTCGACCAGAAGGTCGCCGTTCCCGATCTCTGCAAGCAGATGCATGTCGTGCCTTTCGTGAGTCGGCACTGGCGTGCCGACGTTCCCCGTCAGTCCGCGGTGGACCGATACGGCGGACAGTCTCCCACCAAGGCTTGCCTTCGTGACAGGAAATGCCGATCCGGCGTGGCGGGTGTTCCCTCACGCGTGCAGCGCAGCGTCGGCGGGACCGGTGGCGAAGCCGGTGAAGCGCACCTCGAGGCCGCCGTGCGTCGGCGAGCAGCAGAAGGGCCCGGCCCGCCAGGGGAGCGCGGGGTCGATCGGGGCGAGGCGCACGAGCTGCCAGTCGCCGCCCGCCTTCGCGCGCACCGTCAGCGCGTCGCCGCGGCGGCTCACCCGCACGGTGACCTCGCGTCCGTGCCAGTCCGGGAAGGGCGCGGTGGACCAGTCGGACACCTCGCGAGTCACCACCGCCCCGACCTGCGGCGCGCCGTCGGCGTACTCCACGCCGCACTTCACCCAGTGCGTCTCGTCGGCCCGCACGAGGATCCCGGCCTGGTCGAACTGCTCGGCGAAGTCGGCGAGGAACGACACCTCGACCGCCGTGCCGTCGGGCAGGTCGACGAGCAGCCCGTGGCCGTCGTCGTGCACGAAGCCGTACGACGTCACCTGCCACAGGTCGCTGTTCTCGCGCGGCGCCACGAGCAGGTCGCTGCCGTCGACACGAGCAGAGACCGGAGGCACGGTCCACTCGCCGGACTCCCAGGGCACGTCGGTCATCGTCATACGCCGAAGGCTCCCAGACCTCCCACCCCGATGCCCATGTCATGACACTCCCGTGTCCCCGAGCGCACTCCCACGTCATGGCCTGCGACGGGTGGGTCAGCGGGCGAGCTGGGTGATCTCGACGGTCACGCCGAGCGACTCGCTCGCGCCGCCGGCGTAGATGCCCTTGAGCGGCGGGACGTCGGCGTAGTCGCGACCGCGGGCGACGACGACGTGCGCGGAGCCGACCGTCCGGTCGTTGGTGGGGTCGTAGGCCTCCCAGCCGCCGTTCCACACCTCGATCCACGCGTGGCTCTCACCGACCACCGTGCGACCCGGGGTCTCCTCCTCGTCGTGGAGGTAGCCGCTGACGTAGCGCGCAGGGATGCCCAGCGGGCGCAGCAGGGAGAGCAGCGTGTGCGAGTAGTCCTGGCAGACGCCGCCGCCGACGGCCCACGCCTCGGCGGCCGTTGTCGTGACGCCGGTGACGCTGTCGTTGTAGTAGATCCGGGCTCGCGTCGCCTCCACGGCGCCGCGCACGGCGAGCGCGGGCGTGGCCGCGCGTCGCAGCTCGTCGACGATGCCGGCTCGCGCCTCGTCGACGCGGGCGTCGTCGACGAGCGGGGTCGGCGCCAGGAACTCGCCCCAGCGGTCGACGATCTCCGGGCTCGTCACGACGTCCCAGCCGACACCGTCGAGCGGCGGCGGGCCGTGGGGCACGTCGACGAGGCTCGTCGCGAGGACCTCGAGGACGTCGTGCTCCTCGTGCACGTCGAACGACTGCACCAGAGCGCCCCAGTAGTCGACGTACGCCTGGACCGATGCGCGCGGCGAGACCTGCAGCTGGTGGGAGAGCAGCATCTGGCCGTCAGCGTCGCGCGGGGTCATCCGCACCTCGTTGAACGACGCGGCCACGGGGGCGATGTAGCGGTAGCCCGTGCGGTGGGTGATGCGCAGTCGGCGTCCGGACGACATCAGTGGCTCCACACGATCGTGCCGGCCTGGCGGAAGTAGGCGGCAGCAACGGCAGCCGCCGACGAGACGCCCGAGAGCTGTGTGTCGTGGACCAGCTGGTCGATGACGCCCGGGTCGTGGCTCCCGCCGGCGAACTCGAGCCGTGACCGCATGAGCCCGACCTCGCGCACGAGCTCGCCGTCGTCGACGCCACCGAGCATCTGCAGACCGCGCACCGCGGCCTCCGCCCGTTGCGCCGAGTGCAGCATCGAGCGCGGGAACGTGTGGTCGAGCACGAGGAACTCGCGGACCATGTCGCCGGTCGGCGCCTCGCCGGTGCGCAGGAAGGCCGACAGGCCGGCCGCCGAGCGCAGCGCCGCGACCGGGCCGGTGTCGGGCCACACCAGGTCGTGACGGATGTCGAGCAGGCGCGAGGTCATGTCGATGCGCTCGAGCGCACGACCGAGGGAGAGGAAGAAGTGACCCTCGTCGCGCGGCATCGTCCACTCGATCGCGCCGTTGACGACCATCAGCCGCTCGAGCACGCGGAACATGGAGGCGCCGGGGCTCGCCGCCGCGGTGAGGCCGCGGGTCAGCGTGAGGTGGGCGCCGTTGAGCGCCTCGAACACGTCGCCCGACAGTGCGTCGCGCACGCTGCGGGCGTTCTCGCGCGCGGCGGCCACCGAGCCGATGACGGTCGACGGGTTGGCGATGTCGCCGAGCAGCGATCGCACGAGCTCGGTCGGCGTCGTGACCACGTCGTGGGGGAGCGACAGCGCGTCGAGGACGACGGCCGACGCGATGTCGTCGGGAACGGACCGGTCCTCGACCGTGAGGTGGTAGTGCTCCGCGAGCAGGCGCGAGGTGGCCTCAGCGCGCTCGAGGTAGCGGCCGATCCAGTAGAACGACTCGGCCAGGCGGCTCAGCACGCCGAGCCACCCACTTCGGTCGGAAGTCCTTGCGGCGCACAGGCGTACGGCAGGATCGTCTGCTGCTGCTGGCCCTCCTGCTGACGCAGCCGCTCGTCGGCGCTGACCGGTGCGCTCTGCCGTGCGACGGCGCTGCGCCGGACCCGCGTGACCCTCGGCGGCGTCGGCCTTCCCTCCTCGTCGACGGCACGCTCGCCCTCGTCGAGGACCCAGGTGTCCTTGGAGCCGCCGCCCTGCGAGGAGTTCACGACGAGGCTGCCCTTGGGCAGCGCGACCCGCGTGAGGCCGCCGGGCAGCACGAAGATCGCGTCGCCGTCGTTGACGGCGAACGGGCGCAGGTCCACGTGCCGCGGCTCGACCGCGCCCTCCTTGATGACGGTGGGGCACGTCGAGAGCGTGACGATCGGCTGCGCGATCCACTGCCGGGGGTCGGCCTCGATCGTGCGTGCGACCTCGGCGAGCTGCTCCTCGGTGGCCGACGAACCGATCACCAGCCCGTAGCCGCCGGAGCCGTCGACCGGCTTCACGACCATCCGCCCGAGGTTGTCGATGACGTGGTGGCGCTGGTCGTCGTCGGACAGGTCGTAGGTCTCGACGTTCGGCAGCAGCGCCTCCTCGCCGAGGTAGTAGCGGATCATCGCGGGGACGTAGGGGTAGATGGCCTTGTCGTCGGCCACGCCGTTGCCGATCGCGTTCGCGATCGCGACGTTCCCGGCGCGCGCCGCGTTGAGCAGCCCCGGCACGCCGAGCAGCGAGTTCGGTACGAAGTGGACCGGGTCGAGGTACTCGTCGTCGATGCGGCGGTAGACCACGTGGATGGGACGTGCGCCCCGGACGGTGCGCATCCAGAGCCGGTCGTCGCGGCAGAACAGGTCGCGGCCCTCGACGAGCTCGGCACCCATCCGGCGGGCGAGGAACGCGTGCTCGAAGTGCGCGGAGTTGTGCACGCCGGGGGTGAGCACGGCGATGGTCGGATCGGAGATGTCCGACGGCGCGGCCGCGCGCAGCGCGTCGAGCAGCCGCTCCGGGTACTCCGCGACCGGGCGCACCTGCGCTCCGGCGAACACCTCCGGAAGCACGTGCGCCAGCGTGCGCCGGTTCTCCAGCACGTAGGAGACGCCGCTCGGGCAGCGCAGGTTGTCCTCCAGCACGCGGAAGACGCCGGCCTCGTCGCGGATGAGGTCGATGCCGGCCACCGCGATGCGCACGCCGTTCGGAGGGACGAGCCCGTACGCCGCGCGGTGGTAGTGGTTCGACGTCGTGACGAGACGACGCGGCACGACTCCTTCGTTCAGGATCTCGCCGGGGCCGTAGACGTCGGCGAGGAACATCTCGAGCGCCTTGATGCGCTGGACGATCCCCTTCTCGACGCGGTCCCACTCCTCGGCACCGACCACGCGCGGCACGAGGTCGAGGGGGAGCGGTCGCTCGCGCCCGGACAGGGAGAACGTGATGCCCTGCCGGTCGAGGTAGGCGTCACGCAGCCGGGCCCGCTCGGAAAGCCCTTCGGCGCCGAGGTGGTTGAGCACGTCGGCGACCGTGCCCATGCCGGCCCTCGGGACCCCCGAGTCGTCGACCATCTCGTCGTAGGCGCCAAGGCTGCCCGGGGTCGCCTCGGTCCGCATGTGCGCAGTCTGGACTCCCCGAGTTTCCGGCGCAGGCTCTCCGCGTTTCACCCGCATTTCACGATGCGCGGAGACCCCTCCCGCTGGGTCCGGGAATGCCCCACAATGAGCGCGTGACAGCGCTTACACAGGGCGAGGCCGTCGATGTCCTCGTGGCGGCCGCGCTCCGCCATGCCGGCTCGGCCACGGCCGACGGCGCCGACGACCTGGTGGCGCGTGCCCGGCGCTGGGGACCGGACCTCGAGGCCGGCGTCCGCGCCGTGTTCGAGCCCGCGGTGGCCGACGTCCTGGTGGCCCGGCTGGCCGAGATCGTCGTCGGCGGGTGGGTCGACCGGCCGCAAGCCCTGCGCGACCGCGACCGCGACCGCCTGCTGACACCCGACTGGTTCCAGCGCCCCGACGCCCAGGGCTACGTCGCCTACGCGGACCGGTTCGCGGGCACGCTCGAGGGCGTCGCGACGCACATCGACTACCTCCGCGAGCTCGGCACGACGTACCTCCACCTGATGCCGCTCCTCAGGCCGCGCGCGGGCGCCAACGACGGCGGCTACGCCGTGGCCGACTACCGCGACGTGCGCAGCGACCTCGGCACCATGGCCGACCTCGAGGCGCTGGCGAGTGCGCTGCACGACTCGGGCATCGCGCTGACGATCGACCTCGTCCTCAACCACGTCGCGCGCGAGCACCCGTGGGCCCAGGCCGCGCGTCGGGGCGAGGCGCACTACCGCGACTACTTCCTCCTGTTCCCCGATCGCACGGTGCCCGACGAGTTCGAGCGCACGCTGCCGGAGGTGTTCCCGGACTTCGCGCCCGGCAACTTCACCTGGGACGACGACGTCGACGGCTGGGTCTGGACGACGTTCAACGACTACCAGTGGGACCTCAACTGGGCGAACCCCGACGTCGTGTGCGAGTTCGCCGACCTGACCCTCTTCCTCGCCAACCGCGGCGTGGACTGTCTGCGCCTCGACGCGATCGCGTTCCTCTGGAAGCGGATGGGCACCGACTCGCAGAACCAGCCCGAGGTGCACGGGCTCACCCGCGCGCTGCGCGCAGTCGCCCGGATCGCCGCGCCGTCCTTGGTGTTCAAGGCCGAGGCGATCGTCGGCCCGGCCGACGTCGTGAAGTATCTCGGGGTCGGCGACTACGCCGGCCACGTGTCCGACCTCGCCTACCACAACAGCCTGATGGTGCAGATCTGGTCGGCGTTGGCGACCCGGGACGCTCGTCTGCTCGTCCGCGCGCTCGAGAAGTTCCCGCCGAAGCCGACGACGACCGCGTGGGCGACCTACCTGCGCTGCCACGACGACATCGGCTGGGCGATCGACGACACCGACGCGTGGCAGGTCGGCTGGAACGGTCCGGCCCACCGCGCGTTCCTGTCCGAGTGGTACGTCGGCCGTGCGCCCGGCAGCTTCGCCCGCGGCGAGGAGTTCCAGGTCAACGAGGCCACCGGAGACAGCCGCATCAGCGGCAGCGCGGCGAGCCTGGTCGGCATCGAGCAGGCGCTCCAGGTGGGCGACGTACCCATGCTGCACCGCGCGGTCGCGCGGCTGCACTGCGCCTACGCCATGGTCTACGGCTTCGGCGGGATCCCGTTGCTCTACATGGGCGACGAGCTCGCGCTGCTCAACGACGCCACCTACCTCGACGAGCCCGAGCACGCCGAGGACAACCGCTGGATGCACCGGCCGCGTATGCCCTGGGACGTCGCCGCACGCCGGCACGACAGCTCGACGCTCGAAGGCCTCGTCTTCGCGATGGTCCGTCACCTCGGCGACGTACGCCGCTCCCTCCCGTCGCTCCACGCGTCGGTCGAGTCGGTCCCGGTGGAGACGACGAACCCTGCGTTGGTGGCCGTGCTGCGCCGCCATGCCGCGGGCGACCTCGTGCAGCTCTACAACGTCTCGGAGGACTGGCAGCGCTGCGACCCGCGCGTGCTCGGCTCGTTGCGCGACCGGGAGCTCGTCGAGCACCTCTCGGGCGACGTCCCGCGCACCGAGGACTGGCAGCTCGTGCTTCCGCCGTACGCCGCCGTGTGGCTCGCCGCGCGCTGAGGCGTCGGCTCAGGAGTCGGCGGCGTCGCGCACGATCACGAGCGTGGGCGGTGACACCCGCCGCGAGTCCTCGAGCAGCGTCGTGACGTAGGCCGCGGGTCCCGGTCGCGCGCGCAGGAAGCCCTGGTAGCTGTCGCACCCGAAGTCGCGCACGATGCGACGCTGCTCCTTGGTCTCCACGCCCTCGGCGACGCACTCGAGGCCGAGGGCCTCCGCCAGGGCGACGACCCCTCGGACGAGCCGGGCGGTGCGGGGGTCCGACGGGGCGCGCGCGACGAAGTACCGGTCGATCTTCAACGCGGTCACGGGGAAGCGCTGGAGCGTCGTCAGCGCCGAGTGGCCGGTGCCGAAGTCATCGACGGCGATCCCGACACCGAGCGCCACGAGCTCCTCGCACGCCCGCGCGGCGCCCTCGGGATCGTCGAGAAGCGCGGCCTCGGTGATGTCGAGGCGCAGCCGCCCCGGCGACGTGCCGTGGCGCTCCAGCGCGTGCCGCACCTGCGCGACGGCGCCCGGGTCGCCGAGCTGACGGGCCGACAGGTTCACGTGCACGCGGAAGTCGTCGTCGCAGAGGTGCTCCCACTCGGCCGCCTGACGGCACGCCTCGGCCAGGACCCAGCCGCCGATGTCCACGATGAGGCCGCTGCGCTCGGCGGCGTCGAGGAAGTCGGCGGGACCGACCAGGCCGCGCTCCGGGTGCTGCCAGCGCACGAGAGCCTCGGCGCCGACGACGCGGCCGTCTCGGCAGTCGAACACGGGCTGGTACACGAGGCGCAGCTCATGGTGCGTCACCGCCTGGCGCAGCGCCGCGGAGAGCGCGAGGCGCAGCGCGACGCGGTCGCGCATCTGCGGCTCGAAGACGGCCGTCGTGTTGCGCCCGGCCGCCTTGGCGACGTACATCGCGGTGTCGGCGTCGCGCATCAGCTCGTGCGCCAGCTTCGGGTCGACGGTGGCGCCGTAGCCGTTGATGGCGACGCCGACCGAGACCGTGAGGTAGAGCTCGGAGCCCTCGATGACGATCGGCGTCGTCATCGCGTCCAGGACGCGCTGCGCCACGCGGCGGACGTTGTCGACCGTGTCGACGTCCTCGACCACCATCACGAACTCGTCGCCGCCGAACCGCGACACGCTGTCGCTCGTCCGGCACGCCCGCTGCAGCCGACGGGCCACGGCGATGAGGACGAGGTCGCCGCCCTGGTGGCCGAGCGTCTCGTTGATCGCGCGGAAGCGGTCGAGGTCGATCACCATCACGGCGACGAGCCGGGCGGACCGCTGGCCGCGGCCAGCGCCTGGAGCAGCCGGTCGTCGAGCAGGACCCGGTTGGGGAGACCGGTGAGCGGGTCGGTGGTCGCGCGGTGGGCGAGCTGGTGCTCGAGCGACTCGCGCCACGTGACGTCGACGTGCGTCACGAGCGCCGCGGGCACCCCGCCGGGCAGGTGCGCGATCGAGAGCTCGACGTAGCGCTGCTCCGCGTCGACGGTCGCGCCGTACTCCATGTCGAAGCGGCCGACACCGCCGCCGAGCACGGCCCGGAGCCCGGCCGCGGCCTCGCGAGCGGCCGCGTGCGAGGCACCCGAGACGTCGAGGGCGGCGAGGTAGTCGTCGCCCGGCGTGGCGTCGACCCAGGCGCCGTGCGCCTCGGGCTCGGCAGCGCTGCGCTCCTCCCAGGGCAGGTTGGTCACGACGATCCGCCCGTCGGCTCCGACGACGGCCACCTCGTGCGCGAAGGCGTCGACCACGGCCTGGACGGCAGGGCTCGTCGCGACGTCGTGCGCGGTGAGGTCGCCCTCGGTGGGGCTCTCGTCGACGGGTGGCTCGGGCGGGAGCGCGGACACGATGAAGCCTCCTCGGCACCGGACCCGGCGACCCGCGGGCATCCGACGGTAGGGCGCCCACCTGCGCGGATGCGCGCCGAGAAGGCCCGAGCGGGCGAATCCTGCGCTGCTCCGAGCGCGGGCGGGGAGAAAGGTCGCTGTGACGGGTGGTGCTCCTGTGACTGATGGGGTTACCGTCGTCCGAGCCGAACTCCCGATCCTTCCCCGTCGGAGGCGACGTGCTGCACACGCGAGGAGCCCGGCGCCGGTACAGCCGCGCCCGCGCGACCGCGGCGGTCGTGACGGCGCTCCTCGCCACCACCCTCCTCGGCCCCGCGGCGTCCGCGACGCCGACGAAGCCGAGCACGCCGACCGCCTCCCAGGTGCGGGACGCCCGTGCGGCGGCCGCTGCGGCGGGCGCCGCCCTCGTGCGCGCGCAGCAGCAGGAGGACGACGCCACGGCACAGCTCGACGCCCTCGACGCCCAGGTCGAGGCGCTCGTCGAGGCCTGGAACGCCGCCCGTGCCGCGTCCGAGGCCGCGGCCGCCGATCTCGGGCAGGCACGCGGTCGCGCCGACGCGGCTGCCATCGCGGCGACCTCGGCGCAGGGCGACGTCGACCGGCTGGCCGCGGCGAGCTACCAGGTCGGCGCCGACCTGAGCGGCGGTCTCGGCGAGTGGGCCTCCGTCATCGACAGCGCCTTCCGCGACGGCGGCGTGGTCGGTCTCACCGACCGGGTCACGGCCGTGCGCCAGGTCGCCGCCGACCGGCGGCACCAGATCGAGAGTGCGACCGCGCTGCGCTTCGCCGCGCTCCAGACCCAGCTGCAGGCCGAGTCCGCGGCCACGGCGCTCGCCGCCAGCGAGGCTGCTGCACAGGACGCGTTCGACGCGGTGCAGGCTGCACAGGCATCGCAGCAGACGCAGGTCGCGCGGCTCACCGCGCAGCGTGATGCGGCCGCGACGGTGCTGAGGTCGGCCCAGGCGCACGCGACGGTGCTGGTCCGGGCCAGGGCCACCGCCCTCGCGAGGGCTGCTGCCGAGCGCCGTGCCGCGGCGGCGCGCGCTGCCGCCGAGGCGGCCCGGCAGGCGCACGAGCGGCAGAACCAGGGCGGCCGTCCGCCGGTCGACACCGGTGGCGGAAGGTCCTGGCCGAGCGGCAGCTCGTCGACCAGCGTCGCCCAGCGGCACGCGGCGGTCGCCTTCGCGGAGGCGCAGCTGGGCAAGCCCTACGTAGCGGGCGGCAGAGGACCCGACGACTACGACTGCAGCGGCCTCACGTCGGCGGCGTACATCCACGCCGGCGTCCCGATGATCGCCTACTCGCAGGCCCAGTTCGCGGCGTACCTCAAGGTCCCGGTGACGGAGCTGCAGCCGGGCGACCTGGTCTTCTACGCGTTCGACACGGGCGACTGGGGAACCATCCACCACGTCGGCATGTACGTCGGTGGCGGTCGCATGGTCGAGGCCCCGCACACCGGCGACGTCGTGAAGTACCAGACCATCTGGCTGCCCGGTCTCATGGCCTACGGCACCCGCCCGTGATCAACGGGCCCGACCGGTCACATCGGGATCCTGGTGCGGATCAGGCGTCGTGGGCGGCGTCCTCGATGGCGGACTCGGCGTGCCGCTCGTGCTCCTCGTGGCGCGCGAACGACGCATCGATCTCGGCCTCGGCCTCGGTGCGGCTGACCCAGGACGCGCCCTCGACGCTCTTGCCGGGCTCGAGGTCCTTGTAGACCTCGAAGAAGTGCTGGATCTCGAGGCGGTCGAACTCCGGCACGTGGTGGATGTCGCGGATGTGCTCGACGCGCGGGTCGGCGACCGGGACGCAGAGCACCTTGTCGTCGCCGCCGGCCTCGTCGGTCATGCGGAACATCCCGATGGCGCGGCACTTGATGAGGCAGCCCGGGAATGTCGGCTCGGCGAGGATGACGAGGGCGTCGAGCGGGTCTCCGTCCTGGCCGAGGGTGCCGTCGATGAAGCCGTAGTCGTGCGGGTAGCGCGTCGAGGTGAAGAGCATGCGGTCCAGCCGGATGCGACCGCTGACGTGGTCGACCTCGTACTTGTTGCGGCTTCCGGCGGGGATCTCGATCGTGACGTCGAACTCCACGGGTGCTCCTGACGAGGTCGTGACGCGGGTCATCGGGCGGATGTCGGGCGACGTCGGGGAGGCCCGGCACCCCGAGGGGTCGACCGGACCGCGGCGTCCGGTCACCTAGTGTTCCTCAGACACGGTCGCACGTGGCCGCAACCGGCCGCGCAGGTGATCGGGGTCACGCCCCACGACGACGAGGGAGGGAGCCACGGTGCCACTCGACGAGCGACGCCAGTCCACGGCGACGGCCCTCGTCGGCATGCTCGCGCTCGCCTGCCTCGCCGTCGGCACCGTCTCGGTCGCCCCCGCCATCGCGACCGCGAGCAGCGCCACCGCAAGCGCGGTCACGGCACCGCCCCCGGTCCCGAGCGCCGTCCTGCCGACCGCCCCGCTCAGCCCGGGAGCGAGCACGCCGGCCGCCGACCCCACGCTCGCGGCGGCCCTCGCCGCAGCCATGCGGTCGAAGGCGCTCGGCACCGACGTCACGGTGAGCGTCGTCGACGTCGCGAGCGGCGCCGTGCTGGTCGGTCGGGGCGACACCCGGCCGCAGCAGCCGGCGAGCAGCCTCAAGGTGCTCACCGCGGTCACCGCGCTCCACGCCCTCGGCGACGACGTCCGGCTCGCCACGTCCGTCGTCACGGGGTCGACTCCGTCCGAGATCGTGCTGGTCGGCGGCGGCGACTCGACCCTCACCCGCGTGCCGGCCCCGCCCGGGTCGCTCCCGGCCGGCCAGTCGGCGCGACCGGCGAGCATGACAGCGCTCGTCGCGGCGACGGCCGCGGCCCTCAAGGCCGCCCGCCGCACCACCGTGACGCTGCGCTTCGACGACACCCTCTTCACCGGTCCGCGCACCGCGGAGGGCTGGCCCGACTCCTACGTCGCCACCGGTGTCGTCTCCCCGGTGTCGGCACTCTCGGTCGACGGCGGTCGCACCTCCGGCGCGTCGCGCTCGCGGTCCTCGGACCCGGCCCTGGCCGCGGTCACCTACTTCGCCGCACGCCTCGCGGCCGCGGGCATCACCGTCACCGGCACGCCGGTCCGCGGCTCCGCGCCCGCGACCGCGACGCCGGTCGCGTCGGTGCAGAGCCCGCCGATGGCCGACCTCGTCGAGCGGATGCTCACCCAGTCCGACGACGATCTCGCCGAGTCCCTCGCCCACCTCGCGGGCGGCAAGGCCGGCGGGTCGGCCAGCTTCGTCGGCGGTGTCCAGGCGACGACCAGCGTCCTCGCTGCGCTCGGCGTCCCGGTCGACGGCGTGCGGCTCGCGGACGGTTCGGGGCTGTCCGGCGCCGACCACGTCCCTGCCATCACGATGGTCCGGACCCTCGCCGTGGCCGCCACCGACGTCCCGGCCACGGCCGACGGCGCCGGCGTGCTCTGGCCCACGACGTCAGGCCTTCCCGTCGCCGGCGTCACGGGCACGCTCACCGACCGGTTCGCGACACCCGGCACGTCCGCGGGGCGCGGGGTCGTCCGCGCGAAGACCGGCACGCTCACCGGGGTGAACTCGCTGTCCGGCCTCGTCCGCGACAGCACCGGTCGGCTGCTCGCCTTCTCGTTCATCGCCGACGGATCGCCCGGCCCCGTCCTCGACGCGCGCGCGGCCCTCGATCGCGGTGCGAGCGTGCTCGCCGCGTCCTAGGTGACACGGCTACGGCTTCCGTGCCGGAGCACGCCATCGCCCCTAGATTGGTCCCGGGCCGGGGAGACGCCCGCCCGCGCCGACCGTCGGTGCGGGTGAAGGACGTCCGGGAGTCCGTCTGTGTCCGTGACCCTGTCCCCCACCCGAGCGGCCGGACCGGACGGCACCGTCATCGACAACCACGCCTTCCTGACCGACCACGTCGACAAGAACCCGCACAACGACCGCTCGACGGCCACGCTCGTGCTGCCTCCGACGGGCTCCCACCCGCACACGGGGGCCGACACGGCGTCGCTGCTGCTGCTGCTGCTCGCGCTGCTCGCCGGTATGGTCGGTGCCGTGCTCGTCTCGGCCGGACGTCGTCGTACCGAGCAGAGCGGCTGAGCCGGGGCGAAGGACCTGCCGTAGGGTCTCGCACGTGGAGGTCGTCGACTGGGGTCTCGCCCGCACGACCGGGCGACGTCTCGCGCCGTCCGGCCCCGGGTCCTCGCGCGAGGAGGCCATCACGGCCGTCGCCGACCTGCGGGCACTGGCGCGCTACGCCGTCGACCCGGTCCGCGAACGCACCGGCCTCGACGCCGGTGAGGCGCCCGAGGCGGTCGTCGTCGACCGCGGTGCCTGGATCGACAGCAACATCGACGGCTTCCGGCTGGTGCTCGCCCCGCTCCTCGAGCGGATGGCCACCGAGAACCCGTCGATCGTCACCGCGGTCGGCTCGCGGGTCACCGCGCTGCAGATGGGCGGCGTCCTCGGCTACCTGTCCGGCAAGGTGCTCGGTCAGTTCGAGGCCTTCACCACCGCACGCGAGGGTCGCCTGCTCCTCGTCGCGCCGAACATCGTCACCGCCGAGCGGAGCCTCGACGTCGAGCCGCGCGACTTCCGGCTCTGGGTCTGCCTGCACGAGGAGACCCACCGCGTGCAGTTCGGCGGCGTGCCCTGGCTCGGCGGCCACCTCGTCGCCGAGATCCACGACTACCTCGCGCTGGCCGACCCGAGCGCCGGGCAGACCATGAAGCGCTTCGCCGCCGGTCTGGGCGCCGTCCTGTCCGCGGTCCGCGGCGACGCCGACGCCTCGCTCGTCGACGCGGTCCAGACCGACGAGCAGCGGGTGGTCTTCGACCGCATCACCGCGCTCATGAGCCTGCTCGAGGGGCACGCGGACCACGTCATGGACGACGTCGGCCCCGAGATCGTGCCGACCGTGGACGCCATCCGCGCGAAGTTCGACCAGCGCCGAGGCGAGCCCGGTGCGGTCGACGGGCTCGCGCGCCGCCTGCTCGGGCTCGACGCGAAGATGCGGCAGTACTCCGAGGGCCGGTCGTTCGTGTCGGGCGCCGTCGACCTCGTCGGGCGCGACGGCTTCAACCGCGTGTGGACCGACCCCACGACGCTCCCGACCCGCGACGAGGTGCTCGACCCCCCGGCCTGGTGCCGTCGCGTCGCGCCCGACCTGCTCCCGGCCTGATCGTCCGATGGCCGAGCTGCCCGCGGAGCACGCCGTACGCCGTGCCGTCGCGGACACGCTCGCCCACCTCGAGCCCGGGTCCCTCGTGCTCGTGGCCTGCTCCGGCGGCCCCGACTCCGTGGCACTGGCAGCCGCCACGCAGGCGGTGCACGACCGCGTCGGCGCCGTCGTCGTCGACCACGGGCTGCGGCCCGAGGCGCGGCGCGAGGCCGAGGTGACGGCCGCGTGGCTGCGCGGGCAGGGTCTCGACCCGGTGCTCGTGCGCGCCGCCTCCGTCGTCGAGAACGGGGACGGACTCGAGGCGGCCGCCCGCGACGCCCGCTACCGCGTCCTGCACCACGCCGCCGTCGAGACCGACGCGGCCCTCGTGCTCCTGGGCCACACGCGCGACGACCAGGCCGAGACGGTTCTCCTCGGGCTGGCCCGCGGTTCGGGCCTGCGCAGCATCGCCGGGATGCCGCGGGAACGCGGGATCTTCCGGCGGCCGCTGCTCGACCTGCCGCGCGCGGCCGTGCACGCCGCCGTGCCCGAGGGCGCCCCGCTCGTCGACGACCCGCACAACGGCGACGACCGCTTCGCCCGGGCGCGGGTGCGCCACACGGTGCTGCCGATGC
The DNA here is from genome assembly GCA_017882705.1 of Candidatus Nanopelagicales bacterium. Classification (GTDB taxonomy): domain Bacteria; phylum Actinomycetota; class Actinomycetes; order S36-B12; family CAIYMF01; genus Longivirga. Next base: position 36,941 of record JADGOZ010000123.1, read on the forward strand.
TCGAGCGCGAGCTGGGCCCGGGCATCGCGGCGGCGCTGGCCCGCACCGCCGACCTCGCGCGGGCCGACGCCGACGCCCTCGGCGAGCTCGCCGACGAGGCGGCGTGGGACCTCCTGCACGGCGCGCGCGACGAGGGCACCCTCGACGTCGACCCCCTCGGCGGGCTGCACGCCGCGGTGCTCTCCCGCGTGCTGCGGACCTGGCTGGTCGAGGGCGGCTGCCCGCCCGGGTCCCTGAGCTCCTCGCACGTGCAGCGGGTGACCCGCCTGGTCACCGCCTGGAAGGGGCAGGGCGCCGTGGCGCTGCCCGGCGGTGTCGAGGCCTACCGCGACTGTGGCAGGCTCTGCCTGCGTACGACCCCCCAGCGACTGGAGCCGTAGATGGACGCCGCGCACCTCGGAGCGGACCTCGAGAAGGTGCTCATCGACGAGGCGGCCATCGACGCCAAGATCCGGGAGCTCGCCGCCCAGGTCGACGCCGACTACGCCGGCAAGGACCTGCTGCTCGTGGGCGTCCTCAAGGGCGCGGTCATGCTCATGGCCGACCTCTCGCGCGCGTTGGAGTCTCCGATCGAGATGGACTGGATGGCGGTGTCGTCGTACGGCTCGGGCACGAAGTCCTCGGGGGTCGTCCGCATCATGAAGGACCTTGACCGCGACATCACCGGCAAGCACGTGCTCGTCGTGGAGGACATCCTCGACTCCGGCCTCACGCTGTCGTGGCTGCTGCGCAACCTGCGCTCGCGCGGCCCGGCGTCGGTCGAGGTGCTCACGATGCTCCGCAAGCCCGACGCCGTGAAGCTCGCCGTCGAGGTGAAGTACGTCGGCTACGACATCCCCAACGAGTTCGTCGTCGGCTACGGCCTGGACTACTCCGAGAAGTACCGCAACCTCAAGGTCGTCGGCACCCTCGCCCCCCACGTGTACTCCTAGCGACTCCAAGCGGTCGCCCTCCGGGCGACCGCGTCGGCGCCCGCCTCCGGCTCCGGGCTTGTCGCGTCGCTGCGCTCCGCTCGTCGCCCTCCGGCCTTCGGCGTACTGCATCCCGCTGACGCGTGTCAGTCCTGACGACGCAATCGTCTGTCTGCTCGCCAGCCGATCGCCAGTGCGATGCCGCCGATCAGGGCGAGCCCGGGGCTCCAGATGGGCAGCGCGTCGTTCGCCGAGGCCATCGAGCCGATGATGGCGCAGACGACCGCGGAGAGCAGCAGGAATCCGCCCCAGCCGAAGCCCCAGGCCCGGGCGAGCCGGTCGGAGTCCCGCGGGCTGCGGAAGCCCTCCGAGCTTCGCTCCCACGACGGCACCTCGTCGTACGTCGGTCGCTGGGCGGCCTCGGCAGGGACGTCCGACGGCGCGTGGCGGCCGCCCGGCGGCCCGGTGAGGACCCAGAGCGCCTCGTTGACCCGCTGGAGCTGGTGGTTCGCGTCCTCCCAGGCCTCGGAGCCCGGCGGGAACCGATCCGGGTGGGTGGCCTTGACCCGGGTGCGATGGGCCTTGACCAGGCGCGGGAGCGGTGCGTCGGGGGGCACGCCCAGCACGGCGGCGGCCGTCGCCCGGTCCATCCGGCCCATGTCGCTCCCCTCGTGTCGTCGATGCCAGTATCCGGCCGTCCGCCCGCCGGTGCGTTCGCCCGCGGTGAACGCGGGAACATCCGTCGCCCCGGGCGCGTCAGCCCTGGTGACAGCGGCCCCCGGCCGGTGCGGGACGGCGCGCCGCGCCGTGCCGGTGTACCGTCGAGGAACGCATTTCGCCCGGCCGGTCCCCCCGGTCGCACTCGCTCGTCGTCGGCAGGAGGGACGGGGCCCGCAGCCCCAGGTCCATGGACATCAGGCGCATCATCCGCGGTCCGTTCGTGTGGATCGGCATCGCCGTGCTGCTCGTCATCCTGGCGAGCAGCCTGCTGAGCAACGTGGGCGGACCGAAGGACGTCGACACGTCCCAGGTCGTCACGGCCATCCAGAACGGTGACGTCACGTCGGCCACCATCACGGCTGGAACCGACCAGCGGATCGAGATCACGCAGACCAATGGCGACAAGGTGCGCGCGCAGTACGTCGACGGACAGGGCGTCGAGCTGCAGAACATGCTGCAGGAGCAGGTCAAGGCCGGGAAGGTCAAGGACGGCTACAACGTCGTCGTGCCGCACGACAGCGTCCTGCTGAGCCTCCTGTACGCCTTCCTGCCCGTGCTCCTCATCGTCCTGCTGCTGTTCTTCTTCATGGGGCAGATGCAGGGCGGCGGCAACCGCATCATGAACTTCGGCAAGTCCAAGGCGAAGCTGGTCTCCAAGGACATGCCCAAGACGACGTTCGCCGACGTCGCGGGCGCCGACGAGGCGGTCGAGGAGCTCCAGGAGATCAAGGAGTTCCTCCAGGAGCCCGCGAAGTTCCAGGCGGTCGGCGCGAAGATCCCCAAGGGCGTCCTGCTCTACGGCCAGCCCGGAACCGGCAAGACCCTTCTCGCCCGCGCCGTCGCCGGCGAGGCCGGCGTGCCGTTCTTCTCGATCTCCGGCTCGGACTTCGTCGAGATGTTCGTAGGTGTCGGCGCGAGCCGCGTCCGCGACCTCTTCGAGCAGGCCAAGGCCAACGCCCCGGCCATCGTGTTCGTCGACGAGATCGACGCCGTCGGCCGCCACCGCGGCGCCGGCATGGGCGGCGGTCACGACGAGCGCGAGCAGACCCTCAACCAGCTGCTCGTGGAGATGGACGGGTTCGACGTCACCGGCGGGGTCATCCTCATCGCCGCGACGAACCGCCCCGACATCCTCGACCCGGCCCTGCTGCGCCCGGGCCGCTTCGACCGCCAGATCTCCGTGGGCGCCCCCGACATGATTGGCCGCGCGCAGATCCTCGCGGTGCACGCCAAGGGCAAGCCGCTCTCGCCCGACGTCGACCTCGACGCCGTGGCGCGGCGCACGCCGGGCTTCACCGGCGCCGACCTCGCCAACGTCCTCAACGAGGCCGCGCTGCTCACGGCGCGCAACGACGCGAAGCTCATCGACAACGCAGCCCTCGACGAGGCGATCGACCGCGTCATCGCCGGGCCGCAGAAGCGCACGCGCGTCATGAGCGAGCACGAGAAGAAGATCACCGCCTACCACGAGGGCGGCCACGCGCTCGTCGCCGCGGCCCTCCCTGGCACCGATCCCGTGCACAAGATCACGATCCTGCCGCGCGGTCGCGCGCTCGGCTACACGATGGTGCTGCCCGACGTCGAGAAGTACTCCACGACGCGTGCGGAGATGCTCGACCAGCTCGCCTACATGCTCGGCGGGCGCGCGGCCGAGGAGCTGGTCTTCCACGACCCCACCACGGGCGCGTCCAACGACATCGAGAAGGCCACGGCGGTGGCCCGCGCGATGGTGACGCAGTACGGCATGACCGAGCGACTGGGCGCGATCCGCTACGGCCAGGAGCAGGGCGAGGTCTTCATGGGCCGCGACTTCGGCCACACGCGTGACTACTCCGAGGACGTCGCCGCGGCGATCGACCAGGAGGTGCGTGCGTTCATCGACGCCGCGCACCACGAGGCGTTCGAGATCCTCGTCGAGAACCGCGACGTGCTCGACGCCCTCGTGGTCGAGCTGCTCGAGAAGGAGACGCTCGACAAGGCCGACGTCGCGCGCATCTTCGAGCCGCTCAACCGGCGTCCGGTGCGCCCGGCCTGGACCGGCTCCTCGCGTCGCACACCGAGCGAGCGCGGCCCGGTGCAGTCGCCGAAGGAGGTCGCCGACGCGAACGGGTCGGCCCGAGCCAACGTGTCGGCCAACGGCAGCGCGAACGGCTCGGCGCACACCGACGACGCCGTCTCGGTCGACGCGCCGGACACGACCGCGTGAGCACCCATCACATGTCGGGCATCGACCCTGTGCACGTGCCCGAGCTCGTCGTCACCGCCCAGTTCGACCACGCACGCGCGGAGGCGGCGGTCCGCGAGCTGCTCGCCGCCGTCGGCGAGGATCCCACGCGCGACGGCCTGCTCGACACGCCGGCCCGCGTCGCCCGTGCCTACGCCGAGATGTTCGCCGGCCTCCGCCAGTCGGCCGACGAGGTGCTGAGCACCACGTTCGACCTCGGGCACGACGAGATGGTCCTGGTGCAGGACATCGAGGTCTACTCCACCTGCGAGCACCACCTCGTCCCGTTCCACGGTGTCGCGCACGTCGGCTACATCCCCGGCGCCGACGGTCGCATCACCGGGTTGTCGAAGCTGGCGCGCCTCGTCGACGTCTATGCCAAGCGCCCACAGGTGCAGGAGCGGCTGACCACCCAGGTGGCCGACGCGCTCGTGCGCATCCTGGAGCCCCGCGGCGTCATCGTCGTCATCCAGTGCGAGCACCTCTGCATGTCGATGCGCGGCATCCGCAAGCCGGGTGCCCGGACCACCACGAGCGCCGTCCGCGGGCAGATGCGCGAGCCCGCCACGCGTGCCGAGGCGATGAGCCTCATCGTCGGCTGAGCCGTCGCCTAGCCTGCCGTCGTGACCACCCAGGGACGCCACCCCGCCGGTCTTCCCGCCGCGCTCGCGGCCCTCGACCGCTGCCTCGTCATGGGCGTCCTCAACGTCACCCCCGACTCCTTCTCCGACGGCGGGCTGTGGCTCGACACCGACGTCGCGATCCGGCACGGGCTCGATCTCGCGGCGCAGGGCGCCGACCTCGTCGACGTCGGCGGCGAGTCCACCCGTCCGGGTGCCACGCGCATCACGGCCGAGACCGAGCTCGCGCGCGTGCTCCCGGTGGTCGAGGCGCTGGTCGGGCTGGGCGTGGTCGTCAGCATCGACACGATGCGGGCCGAGGTCGCCCGCGCGGCCGTGGCCGCGGGCGCGGCCGTGGTCAACGACGTGAGCGGCGGCCTCTCGGAGCCGGCGATCCTGACGGCCGTCGCCGAGCTCGGCATGCCGTTCGTCGCGATGCACTGGCGCGGCTACGGCGACCGGATGCACGAGAACGCGGTCTACGCCGACGTGGTGTCCGAGGTGTGCGACGAGCTGTCCGACCGCGTCGCCGGCGCCGCCGCCGCGGGTGTCGACCCCGCGTGCGTCGTCGTCGACCCGGGTCTCGGGTTCGCCAAGGACGCCGGGCACAACTGGGCGCTGCTCCACGACCTCGACCGTCTCCTCGCGCTGGGGCGTCCCGTGCTCATAGGGGCGTCGCGCAAGCGGTTCCTCGGCTCGCTGCTCGCGTCCGACGGCGAACCGCGACCGATGCCTGAGCGCGACCGCGCGACCGACGCGGTGAGCGCGCTCGCGGCGCTCGCGGGCGTCTGGTGCGTGCGAGTGCACGACGTGCGGGGCAGCCGCGACGCCGTCGAAGTGGCCCGGGCGTGGGTCCGTGGGTGAGGGTGGTCCCGTGAACCGCGAGTCAGCACGTCCCGGGTCTGCGCTGCCGGCCGGGCTCGATCGCATCGCCGTGCTCGGCATCTCCGGCACGGGTCACCACGGGGTCTTCGACCACGAGAAGCGCGACGGCCAGACCTTCGTCGTCGACGTCACGCTCGCGTCCGACACCCGGGCCGCCGCCTCGACCGACGACCTCGCGCGCACCGTGAACTACGGCGAGGTCGCCGCGGCCGTGCTCGCGGTGATCGAGGGACCGGCGTACGACCTGGTCGAGACCGTGGCGCAGACGGTGGCCGACGCGTGCCTGGCGTTCGACGGCGTCGAGGCGGTCGAGGTCGTGGTGCACAAGCCGGAGGCACCGGTGGGCGTGCCGTTCCGCGACGTCGTCGTCACGATCGTGCGGCACCGGTGAGCGGCGCCGCACCCCGGCGGGTCGCGCTCGGGCTCGGTGCCAACCTCGGCGACCGGGTCGCGGCGCTGCAGGGCGCTGTCGACACGATCGCCCCGCACCTGGCCGACCCCGCGGTGTCGTCGGTCTACGAGACGGCCCCCGTCGGCGGTCCGGAGCAGCCCGACTACGCCAACGCCGTGCTGGTGGGCGGGTTCGCCGGCGAGCCGCTCGAGCTGCTCGACCTCGCGCACGAGGCCGAGCAGGCGTGGAGCCGGACCCGGGAGGTCCACTGGGGCCCGCGGACGCTCGACGTCGACGTGCTCGTCGTGGGCGACCTGGTGAGCGACGACCCCGCCCTCACGCTGCCGCACCCGCGGGCGCGGGAGCGCGCCTTCGTGCTGGTGCCGTGGGTCGAGGTCGAACCGAGCGCGACCTTCCCGGACGGCACGCGCGTGAGTGCGCTCGCTGCCGCGCTCGACGCCGGTGACGGCGTACGCCGTCGCGGTGACGTCCGGCTGGAGCTGACCTCGTGACACCGACCCGGCCGCGCCTGCTCGTCGCGCTCGTCGTCATCAGCGCCGCGGTGGGCTGGGGCGTCTCGCGCCTCGTCGACGCCTACGCAGACCGCTCGCTCCCGGTGCCGTGGACCGCCGCCCTCGTGATGCTGCTGCTCGCCCTCGCGCTCGCGCTCTGGGCACGCGGGACCCGCGCGCGGCTGACCGGGCAGCCCGGCACGAAGCCGATGGACCCGATCGTCGCGGCCCGCTCGGCGGCCCTCGCCATGGCCGCCTCCCGCACGGGTGCGATCGTCGCCGGCTTCTACACCGGAGTCAGCATCGCGCTGGTCCCCGGGTGGGGCGTCGCCTCCGTGCGCGAGCGGATCATCATCTCCGTCGTGACGGTGCTGCTCGCCGGTCTCGTGGTGGCGGCGGCGCTCTGGCTCGAGCGGGTGTGCCGGGTCCCTCCCGACTCGTCCGACGACGACCCCAAGGCCTAGGGTCAAGGCCATGAGCGAAGACACCGTGCTCGAGGACCTGCCCTACGAGGAGCTGCGCGAGCGCGCCTTCGCGATCGCGGAGGAGCGCCACGACTACGGTTTCTTCCTCGACCTCTTCACGCACACGCCGGCCATGCACGACGCGTCGGACGAGGGCGGTTCCCTCGGCGACATCGGCGGCAGCTTCATCGAGAGCGTGCGCGCCGCGCGCCAGGTCTTCAGCGGCGAGTCCGTCGGCGACCTCGAGCCGCTGTTCCGGGCCCGCTTCGCGACCTACATCCGCGAGCACACGGCCTGATCCCGGTCGGCGGGGGGAGCCGGCGGTCAGCGTCGGTGGCTCGGCGCCTCACGAGCCGCCGCGGTCGACGGCTGGGTCCGGAACCGTGCTGCGGCCCGCAGACCCCCCTGCGGGGACTCCTCGAGCCACACCGTGCCGCCGCCCGCGTGCGCGAGCGAGGCGACGATCGCGAGGCCCAGGCCGCTGCCCGAGCCGTCCTGGCTGCCGCGCCAGAACCGGTCGAACGCGCGGTCGCGCGACTCCGGCGCGAGACCGGGACCCTGGTCGTCGACGGTCAGGACGACTCCGGACGGCTCCGTGCGCACCGTCACGAGGATGCGGCTGCCCTCAGGGACGACCTCGAGCGCGTTGTCGACGTAGTTGTCGACGATCTGCTCGACGGCGCCGGGCACGGCGAGCGCCACCGCCATCCCCCGTCCCATCAGCTCGATGCTGACGTCGCGCTCGCCCGCGAGGGCCTGCCAGTCCTCGATGCGCTCGGCGGCCACGGCGCTGACGTCGACCGGCACGGTCTCGTGGTCCTGGTTGTCCGCCCGGGCCAGGACCAGCAGGCCGTCGATGAGCCGCTGGAGGCGGTCGATCTCGTCGCGTGCCGCATCGACCTGGTCCATCGCGGGCTCGTCGACGTCCATGAGGTCGGCGGCGCGATCGAGGCGCAGCCGGAGCGCCGTGAGCGGAGTGCGGAGCTGGTGGGAGGCGTCGCCCGCGAAGCCGCGCTGCGACTCGACCACCGCCTGCACACGGTCGGCCATCGTGTTGAAGGACTCGGCGAGCTCCTCGATCTCGCCGCCGCCGCTCACGTCGGCGCGCGCGTCCATGTCGCCCTCGGCGATCTTCTCGGCCGCGTCGCGCAGCCTCCGGATGCGACGGGTGATCGTGGAGGCCAGGAAGAAGGCGATGACGGCCGCGCTCATCAGCGTGATCAACGCCGCGATGCCCAGGCCGCGCACCCGGCCGTTGACCGTGGCGTCGACCTCGCTCTGCGGGAAGGTGAGCCGGACGGCACCGAGGATCTTGTCCCCGGCGCGGACGGGGACCGCGACGTAGATGAGGTCCTCACCGAGCTTCTGCGACGGGCGCGTTCCCGAGACCGCGGTCGCGTCGAGGGCCGCCTTGATCTCCGGGCGGTTGTTGTAGTCCTCGCCGTCACGCCCCTCCGACGACGCGATCGCGATGCCCTGCTTGTCCACCACGACGACGCGGGCACCGTTCTTCTTGGAGTAGTCGTCGACGACCTTCTCGAGCGAGGCCTGCGGCGTCGGTGCGGGCACCGCGAGCGCGGCGACCGAGAAGCCGGCGATCGTGAAGGCGTCGCGCTGCAGCGCGGTGATGATGCTGTTGCGCTCGACGGTCCGCAGGTAGGACGCGAGCGGGATGTTCTGCACGAGGAGGACCAGCGCGGTGAAGCCGACGAGCACCGCTGCCAGTCGCCACCTCATGGACGTCTCACGGCGAGCCGAGCCGGAACCCGACTCCGCGCACGGCCTCGATCCACGCCGCGTCGCCGAGCTTCTTGCGGATCGCGGCCACGTGCGCGTCGACCGTCTTCGTCGCGCCGTACCAGTGGCCCTCCCAGACGTGCTCGAGGATCTCGGTGCGCCGGCGCACTGCGCCCGGGTCCTCCGCGAGGTAGGCGAGGACGTCGAACTCCTTCGCCGTGAGCGCGATCTCCTCGCCGTCGAGGTGCACCCGCTGGGCCCGACGGTCGATCGCGAGGCGGCCGATCTCCTGCACGGCTGCCGTCGCCGGGGCGGAGGTGGTCGCGGGCGCCTGGGTGCGCCGCATGACGGCCCGGATGCGCGCGGCGAGCTCGCGCATGCCGAACGGCTTCACGAGGTAGTCGTCCGCGCCGAGCTCCAGCGCGATGACGCGGTCGGTCTCGTCGCCACGGGCGCTGACGACGATGATCGGGATGTCGGTCGTGGCCCTGATCCGGCGGCAGACCTCCTGTCCGTCCATGTCGGGGAGCCCGAGGTCGAGCAGGATGACCTCGGGCGGGACGGGGGAGGCGACAGCAGCGAGCGCGGAGGCGCCCGAGCCGACGTGGTCCACCGAGAACCCCAGGGCCGTCAGTCCGTCGAGGGAGGACGCCGCGACCGCGGCGTCGTCCTCGACCAGCAGGATGTGCACACGGCCATTGTGGCGGTCCCCGGTCTGCATCGAGCGCACCGGGCGCCTGACGGACGATCCCCCGGTGGATCTTCGACGTTCCTTGGACGTCCTGGGTGGAGGTCTGCGACAGGCTCCACGTACCGTGGCGGGGACAGGAGGCCCGATGAACCGCAACGGTGGCGTGATCGCGCTCACTGTCGTCGGCGTGCTCGTGGCCGGCGGCACAGCGGCTGCCGTCAACACCGTCATCCTGCACGGCAGCACCACGGCGCCGGTCGGGTCGGCCGAGCAGCTCCTCGCCTCCGGGCTGTCCCCGCTCGACCCGAGCACCAGCCCGCCGACCCCGACGGCCACGCCCTCCGACACGGTCACCGCCAGCGGGGAATCGGACTCGGACCCGTCGACCGCCGCGCCTGGGTCGAGCGTGTCGCGGGCGACCGCGGTCTCCGCGACCGCGGTCTCCGCGGCCGCGGCGGCGTCGCCCCGGGCCAGCCGGACCACCACCCGGCGGGCCACGATCGCGCGGGCGAGCTCGCCACGTCCGAGCCCCACGGAGAACCACGACGGCTCCCACGACGGCAACGGCAGGTCGCCGAGCGCGTCCCCGAGCTGGTCGGCACCCTCCTCGTCCGGATCGGGCGGAAACCGCTCCGACGACTGAGCCTCGCGGCGCTCACCCGTTCGGCCCAACGGGCCGTACGCTGACGGCATGGCTCGACGTAGATCCGCGCGGCACTCCCGGCCCACCGGCCGCGGCGCGATGGCGGCGGCCTACACCAACCTCGAGGTCGACGTCGCGCGGCTGCGCTCTGCCGGCTACTCCGACCACCTCGAGCTGATCCGGCTCACCGCCCTCGTCGACGGGCTCCTCGGTCAGGTCACCCGGCTCAGCGCCGAGCTCGCCGAGATGCGCCGCGAGCTGCACGCGGCCCGCACCGCGCCCGCACCCGTCGACCCGCGCGTGGAGCTGCTCGCAGGTCAGGTGTCCGAGCTGCGCGCCACCGTCGCGACGCAGCAGGCGATGCTCGCCGACCTGACCCGTCGCGTGCTCGACCTGCTCACCCACCTCGAGGCCCAGGCCTCGGCAGCCGTCGCCGCCTCGGCCGCGCGCCAGGAGCCCGCTGCGCCCGTGCCACCGACGTACGCCGAGCCACCCGCCACGCCGCCTGCTCCGGCGCCCGTCGCCCCCGCTCCGTCTCCGGCTCCGCAGGTGGACCTCGCGACCCCGCGGCCCGATGCTGCGGCGACCGGCCGCCACGTGTCGCAGGCCGACGACGCGCTCGACGACGAGACGGTCCTGCGCCTTCGGCTCATCCGCGAGTCCTTCGGTCGCTGACCGGCCGCGCGCGCCGGTCAGGTCGTCGGCGCGCCTGCGTCGGAGAGGTCGAGCTCGAGGACGATCTCGCCGTCGCGCACCTCGCCGGTCCGGCGGAACCCGTGACGCAGGTAGAAGCCCAGCGGTGAGTGCGCGCCGGGCACGGCCGAGGTGAGCAGCACGCGGGCGTCCGGGTGCGACCGGACCTGCGTCACGGCGAGAGCGAGGGCGGCTGCGCCGTAGCCGCGGCCCTGGTGGTGCTCGTCGATCAGGATGCGCCAGAGGAAGTACGGGCCGAGGTAGTCGGGGTGCTCGACGGTGATGCCGTCGCTGAGCATGAGGAAGCCGACGGGCTCGTCGTCGGCATAGACCGCGCGGAACCATGGTGCGGCGTCGGGTGTCTCGGCTGCTTCGACGAGGGACTCGGCGACCCCGGCGACGTAGTCGTCCTGCTCCGCGCTCACGGTTAGGGCCTCGACCGCGGCGCGGTCGACCTCCGTGATCTCGCGCAGCGCGACGACGGGCGAATGGGTCACGCGCCCATGGTGTCCGCTCCACCGCGCATGTGCCAGGCGTCGGTCACCAGCTCGCCGAGACGGTGGTCGTCGACCTGTTCCAGCCGCAGCATGACGAACGGCCAGCCGTCGTAGGACGGCGTCGTGAAGAAGACCTCGGCCTCGCCGAGGAGCAGGGCCTGCTTCTCGGCCTCGTCGCCGACGAAGAGGACCGCGACGTCGGTGCGGATGACACGCCGCCGGCCGGGCACGCGTTCGGGGTAGGACCAGACGAAGCCCTTGCCGCCCACGCGGAAGTCGAAGCCGTCGCTCTCGATCTCCTCGACTCCGGGCAGAGACAGTGCGATCCGCCGGACGTCGTCCGCGTCAGCCATCGCCGCCTCTCCTCGCCGCTCGGGGAGGTCCAGGCTAGAGGCCGCTGCCGACGTGCGGTCCGGCCCGCGAACTCGTCGCCTCGACGAGCGAACCTGGGAGCGGGCATCGGCGTTGAGTAGGTTGTGAGCACATCGGGGGTGCAGGCGTCGTGACGGACGGGTCGTTCGAGCGCTTCGTGCAGGAGCACCACCCATCCCTGTTCCGCACGGCGCTGCTCATGACCGGGGACTCCGACACGGCGCAGGATCTCGTGCAGACGGCGCTGGCCCGGGTCTACGCCCGGTGGTCGCGGATCCGAGACGAGGAGCCGGCGGCGTACGCGCGGCGCATCGTGGTCAACGCGCACCGCGACGGGTGGCGCCGCAACCGCGGTCGCGAGCACCTCGTGCCCGAGACCCCCGAACCTGTGGCGGCTCCCGATGCGACCGGCCGGATCGTCGAACGCGACTCGGTCGTCCGAGCGCTGCGTGCCCTGACCGCGCGCGAGCGCCGGGTCGTGGTCCTGCGGTTCGTCTACGACCTGTCCGAGGCCGGGACCGCCGCCGAGCTGGGCATGCGCGTCGGCACCGTGAAGAGCACCACCCATCGGGCGATCGGCAAGCTGCGCGCCAGCGCCGACCTCACCGCCGCCTTCAGCGAGGAGACGCGATGACCGACGTCGACCGCGACACCGACCGCGACACCGACCGCGTACGCGCGCTGCTCACCGGTTTCGACCCGGGTCAGGTTCCTGCGCCTGACGTCGCGCGCATCGTCGCGCTCGGCGAGCGGGGTGCCCGCTGGCGCGTCGTGGACCGAGCGCTCGCCGTGGCAGCCGTCGCGGCCGTGGTGGTCGCCGGTGTCCTCCTGGTCGTGCACCGCGTGTCGCCCGCACCCGGCCCGGTGAGTCCTTCGCCGTCGCCGACGGCGAAGGCCGGCTACGCCGTGCAGTTCCGCCCGGTGCTGACCGAGGCTCCCGTCGGAGCCACTCCGTGCCCGACGGAGCCGGTCCAGAGTCCGGCCGCGCAACCCGCCACGGCCTGCTCGGCGGACGCGGCGCTCGTCTACACCCTCGGACCGGCCGCGGTGTCGGGTGACGCGATCGCGACCCTGCGGCCGGAGGCCAGCGCTGGCGGGGGGTTCGAGGTGGTCGTGGACTTGACGCCGACCGGGTCGACGGCGTTCGCGACGCTGACGACGCAGCTCGCGACCCAGCAGGCGCCGCAGAACCAGCTCTCGATCTACGCGCGGGGCCGGGTGCTGTCGTCGCCCTACGTCGCGAGCCCGATCCTCGGTGGCGTCGCGCAGATCGGTGGCTTCCCGACGCTGGCCGCGGCCCAGGACTTCATCACCGCCGTGAGCCCCTGACCCTCGTCCGAACCAGGCGCCGACGCCAACGACGCCGCGACGATCTCCCGGACTTCGCCGAGGTCGTCGGGGCCATAGGGGAGCCCGGACCCCTCGACGCCTCCGGCTACGAGATGACTCACGGGAGGTCGGACTGCCCCTGCGTCCAGATGTCGGAACGCTCCGTGCGCCGCGTCGGCGTCGCACTACCGTCGGGTTCATGGGAAGGGTTCACGAGACGATCAACGACCGGCTGAGGGACTTCATCGAGGCCCAGCACGTCTTCTTCGTGGGTACCGCGCCCCTCGAGGCTGACGGCCACATCAACCTCTCGCCCAAGGGGCATCGCGACACCTTCGCCGTGCTCGACGAGCGCACTGTCGCCTACCTCGACCTCACGGGCAGCGGCGCGGAGGCGCTGGCGCACCTGCGCCAGAACGGTCGCATCGTCGTCATGTTCTGCGCGTTCGAGGGACCGCCGAACATCGTGCGGCTGCACGGGCGCGGCACGGTGCACACCCCTGACGACGAGAGCTGGAGCTCGCTCGTCGCGCACTTCCCGCCCCGCCCCGGCGTCCGCGCCGTCGTCACGGTCGACGTCACGCGCGTCAGCGACTCGTGCGGGTTCGCCGTACCGCTGTACGACCACCTCGGCGACCGCGACCTGCTCGAGTCGTGGGCCTCGCGCAAGAGCGACGACGAGCTCTCGGCGTACCGCGCGACGAAGAACGCGACGAGCATCGACGGTCTGCCCGCCCTGTCGTCGTCGGGCTCCTGACTCTCGTTCCTGTCGTCATCGGCAGCTTGAACCAGGCCACGGCGGCCCCCTGACCTCGGGCGAGCGACGAGGCGGCCAGCCACTCGCGTGCATTGAGTGTGCTTGCACCTGCGTCCAGATCGCCAGGCCTTAGCCGACGCAGGTTGCCGGTTCGACATCCGAGAGGCGAGCGAGATCGGCACGTCTGCCCCACGTCCGTCACGCGTGTAGCAGTCGTAAGTGCTCACGTCAGTGCCGATTTCTGAGCCCTTCTGACTGTTACACGCGCATCCAGGGCCGCGCTGAATGCCGGTTCTTCCTCGGGTGTGCGCGGGGTTCAGGGGCGGTGGGCCGGGGCGACGAAGGCGACGTAGTCGGGGTGGCCGGGGTCGGGGCCACCACCCTGGCAACCGGCGACGCGGACGGAAGCCAGCCGCCACCGCCGTAGCCAGCGCCCTTCACCCCGCTGGGGGCGAGCACCCTCAGCGATCGATGTCGCCGACGACGTAGGCCATCGACGCGAGGATCGCC
>JADGOZ010000124.1 GCA_017882705.1 Candidatus Nanopelagicales bacterium
CGGACCGGCCGGCGTCGGGGTGCTCGCCGTGCGCAACGGCGTGCGCTGGCGCTCCGGCGCACCCGAGGGCGCTCAGGAGCACGGCCGGGTCCCCGGGTTCGTCGACGTGCCTGCGGTCGTCGCGGCCGCGGCCGCCCTCGAGGCGGTCGAGCGCGACCGCCTCGCCGAGTCCGCGCGGCTGTCCGCGCTCGTCGACCGGCTGCGGTCCCGGGTGCCGGAGCTGGTCCCGGACACGGTCGTGCTCGGCGACCCGGTCGACCGGCTCCCCCACCTCGTGACCTTCTCCTTCCTCTACGTCGACGGCGAGGCGCTGCTCGGCGACCTCGACGCCGTCGGCTTCGCGGTGTCGTCGGGCTCGTCCTGCGTCTCGGACTCGCTGGCGCCCTCGCACGTCCTGGCCGCCATGGGGGCGCTCACCCAGGGCAACCTGCGGGTGTCGCTGCCGCACGGTGCCGCCGTGGCCGACGTCGAGCGGCTCCTCGAGGTCCTGCCGGCCGTGGTGGCCCGGGTCCGCGGCACGCTCGGGGCGGAGGGGCTGTGACCGACGGGACGACACCACCGGCGCACGACCGCGTGCTCGACGAGCGGGGGACCGTGTGCCCGCTGCCCGTGATCGCCCTCGCCCGCGCGAGCGCCGACGAGCCGACCGCCCGCCTCCTGCTGCTGGCCGACGACCCGGCGGCGGAGCACGACGTCCCGGCGTGGTGCGGCCTGCGCGGCCGTGTCCTCGAGTGGGTCGGCGACGCTCCCGACGGAGCGGGCCGGGCCTACCTCGTCGCGCCTGTGCCCTGAGGCGGGACGCGGGCTCAGAAGACCGGCGGCAGCGGCAACGCTGAGTCGAGCAGGCGCAGGTAGTCGAGCCGGTCCACGTCGACCACGCCGAGCGAGGCGAGGTGCTCGGTCCGCCACTGGACGTCGAGCAGCCGACGCTCCGGCAGCTCGCTCGCGGCGAGGCGCTGCACGAGGGCGACCAGGGCGACCTTGGAGGCGTCCGTGGCCGTGCTGAACATCGACTCCCCCGCGAAGAGACCGCCGATCTCCACGCCGTAGAGACCCCCGACGAGGTCGCCCTCGGCCGTGCGCGTCTCCACCGAGTGCGCCCAGCCGAGCCGGTGCAGCTCGGTGTAGGCCTCGACCACGCCGGGCGTGATCCAGCCGTCCGGGCGACGCGGGTCGCCGCACGCGAGCACGACCTCGACGAACGCGGTGTCGACGGTCGTCGTGAACCGTCGGCAGGACCTGCGCAGCGAGCTCGTGACCCGCAGGCCGGCGAGCGGGAGCACGCCGCGGGGGTCGGGCGACCACCACCCGATCGGGCCGTCCGCCTCGAGGGGCATCGGGAAGAGCCCGCAGCGGTACGCCGCCAGCAGCGTGCCCGGCGCCAGGTCGGCGCCGACTCCGAGCAGCTCGACCCCCGGCTCCGCCTCTCCCGGCTCGGGCAGCCCCCACGGTGTGGGCGCCGGCTCGATCCGGGTCACGACCTGCCTCGGGTCAAGGGCGCGGGCAGCGGATGTGCTCCGCGACCTCCGCGGCGCCGGCGGCGCCGTAGGTGTCGGCGAAGCGGGCGAGGAAGTGCTGCTGGGCGAGGTCGTACTCCTGGGTGCCCACGGTCTCGATCACGTAGGTGGCCAGCAGCGAGCCGATCTGGGCGCACCGCTCGTGCGAGAGCTCCCAGGCGAGGCCGGCGAGGAAGCCGGCACGGAACGCGTCGCCGACCCCGGTGGGGTCGGCCTTGAGCTCTTCGGGCGGGCAGCCGACCTCGACGGTCGGCTGGCCGGCCACCTCGATGCGGGCGCCGTCCTTGCCGAGCGTCGTGACGCGGACTCCGACGCGGGAGAGCACCTCCTCGGACGACCAGCCCGTCTTCTGCTCGATCATGGCGGCCTCGTAGTCGTTGCTGAACAGGTAGGCCGCACCGTCAACGAGCTGCTTGATGCCGTCGCCGTCGAGCCAGGCGAGCTGCTGGCTCGGGTCGGCCACGAAGGGGACGCCGCGGAAGCGACACTCGTCGGTGTGCCGGTTCATCGCCTCGGGGTCGTTCGCGCCGACGAGGACGAGGTCGAGGCCCCCGACCCGCTCCGCGATCGGTCCGAGCTCGATCTCGCGCGCCTCGGTCATCGCACCGGGGTAGAACGACGCGATCTGGCACTGCTCGACATCGGTGGTGCAGACGAAGCGCGCGGTGTGGCGGACGTCCGAGACCCTGACCGAGTGGGTGTCGACGCCGTGGCGGGCCAGCCACGAGCGGTAGTCGGCGAAGTCCTGACCGACCGAGCCGACGAGGATCGGGTTGAGGCCGAGGACGCCCATGCCGAAGGCGATGTTCGCCGCCACCCCGCCGCGCCGGACGTCGAGGTCGTCGACGAGGAACGACAGCGAGATCTTGTCGAGCTTGTCGGCGACCAGGGAGTCGGAGAACTTCCCCGGGAACGTCATGAGGTGGTCGGTCGCGATGGAGCCGGTGACGCACACGCGCACGGGATTCTCTTCTCGTCGGGGCGCCGCGAGGGGCTCGCTGGCCTGACGTCGCACGACCCTATCCGGCGACCCGACCGATCGAGGGAACCGGACGCCCACCGGAGGCGTCCGACCGGCAACGGGGGCCAGACTTCGCTCGGCGAGGGGACACCGACATGACCAGCACCAGCACGACGCGCGGCCGGGTCGTCGCGACCGCCGGGGCGCTCGCGACCGTGCTCGGCCTCGCGGCGTGCGGCTCCCAGGTCGCGGGCTCGGGCGCGTCCGGCTCGCTGCCGCTGCTCCGGATCGGCGCATCGTCCTACGGCGCCACCGACGCCGTGGCACGCGCGAGCGGCTCCGGCGCCACCGGCGCGAGCCAGGACCCCTACCCGCTGACCGGCACCCTCCCCAGCGGGCCGTCCTCGGCCGCGGTCTACCGCTTCTCCGCCGACGCCACGAGCAGGGACGACGTCGCTGCGCTCGCGTCGGCCCTCGGCGTCACGGGCACACCGGTCCGCCACCAGCACGGCTGGGAGGTCTCGGCGAAGTCCGGCGACGTCCGCGTGCACGACGGCGGCACGTCGTGGTCCTACTCGCGGGGCACGTCCGAGTGCCCGTCGTACGCCGTCGACATCGACAACGCCGACGGCGCGATCTCCTCGAGCGGCTGCGCCGTCGCCGTGCCTCCGACGGCCACCGCCGCGACGCCGGCGCCGAGTGCCCCCACCGACTCGGTCGCCCTGTCCGCGGCCCAGCACGTGCTCTCGGCCGCCGGGCTGGACCCGGCACCGGCACGGGTCCTGGCCGGCGCGGACGGCTACCCGGTCCGCACAGTGGTCCTGGACCCGACGGTGGGCGGGCTCCGGACCTCGGGCGCACGCACCGTGGTCGACGTCGGTGCGGGCGGCGCGCTCGGAGCGATGGGCGTCCTCGCCACGCCGACCCCGGGTGACTCGTACCCGATCGTGAGCGCGGCAGCCGCGCTGGACCTGCTCCGCGCGATGCCGCGGCCGGAGATGGCCATCGCCTGCGTGCAGGGCAAGGCCTGCCCCGGCGTCGGCCCGCAGCCGGTCACCGGCGCGGTCCTCGGCCTGTCGATGGCCTACGACGCCGGCGCGCCGGTCCTCGTGCCCGCGTGGCTGTTCACGGTCGCGGGGTCCGACGAGCCGGTCCCGGTCGTCGCGGTGGAGCGCGCCTACCTCGCCGATCCCACCCAGAGCCCGAACCCCGTCGGGTCCGGCCCCGACGCCACATCCGCACCGAACCCGGGCACGTCCGACGGCGGATCCGGCTCGGTCCCCGGCAGCTCCGGCGGCAGCGGTCCGGCGACCCCGGTCCCCGTGACGGAACCGCCGGTCCCGGTGCTGGCCGCGCAGTGGGCGTCGCTCGGCAAGGACGGCCGCACGCTCGTCCTCGGCGGTATGGGCGGGGTCTGCGACGACTACTCCGGCGTGGCCGCGGAGACGTCGACGACCATCACCGTGAGCATTCTCGCCACGCCCAAGACGCCCGGCGGCGTCTGCCCGGCCGTCGCGAAGGAGTTCACCGTGACCGTGGCACTGGCCGCGCCGTGGGACAACCGGATGATCGTGGACAAGGTCAGCGGGCACGCGCTCGCCGTGCGCTGACCGGCGTACGACGAAGGCCCGCACCCGGGTCGGGTGCAGGCCTTCGTGACGAGGGGGGTCTAGCTGAACGAGTCGCCGCAGGCGCAGGAGCCCGTGGCGTTGGGGTTGTCGATCGTGAACCCCTGCTTCTCGATGGTGTCGACGAAGTCGATGGTGGCGCCGCCGAGGTAGGGGGCGCTCATCCGGTCGGTGACGACCTTGACGGTGCCGAACTCCTTGACGACGTCGCCGTCGAGCGAGCGGTCGTCGAAGAAGAGCTGGTAGCGCAGGCCCGAGCATCCGCCGGGCTGCACGGCGACGCGCAGCGCGAGGTCGTCGCGGCCCTCCTGGTCGAGGAGCGCGGCCACCTTCGCGGACGCCTCCTCGGTGAGCAGGACTCCGTCGGTGACGGGTGTCGAGGTCTCGATCGTGACGTCGGCGGTCATGCGGTGGTCCTCCCGGGCGGGCGTGCGGTGCGGTGCAGGTCTGTGATGCACAACAGGCCGCGGACCGGGACGTATTCCCGGGGCTGCGCCTGGTGCGCTGGTCCATGGTGCCACGCGTCCGACGGATCGACCCCAGGCGTGCCTCACCTCACACGGCGTGGCGTCAGTGCGACCAGGTGCGCGCGACCCGCTCGGCGAGGTCGGCGAGGCAGGCGGCGGGCTCGCCGAACGCCGTCTCGGAGGGACGTCCGCGGTCGCGCAGGTCGTCGAGCACGGCGTACGCGCCGCTGACCCCGATGGCGAGGTACTCCCGCTTCCCGACGTCGACCCGGCCGGCGAGGACGACGCAGGCGCGGCCCTGGGACAGCGCCGCCGCAGCGACTCCGGACACGACCTTGCCGCGCATGCTCTGCCAGTCGAACGCCCCCTCCCCCGTCAGCACGAGGTCGGCGCGGCCGATGTGCGCGGCGAGGTCGACGGTCTCGAGGACCGTGGAGATGCCGGGGACGCGGACGGCGCCGAGGTGCAGCAGGGCGTAGCCGAGACCACCCGCCGCGCCCGCACCCAGCGCCACCGCCGGGTCCTTGCCGTCCGAGCGGCGGCCGACCGCGCGGACGAGCGACTCGAGCGAGCCCTCGAGCTCCATCACCGCCACGTCGTCCGCGCCCTTCTGCCGGCCGAAGCCGTTGGTGGCGCCCCGCAGGCCGAGGAGCGGGTTGTCGACGTCGGAGGCCGCGACGAGCTCGAGGCCGGCCACCGCGTCGATCGCAGGGCCCAGCGCCACGGCACCCACGCGGCCCAGGGCGCCGCCGCCCGCGGCCAGGAGCGCCGTGGCGTCGTGGCCGTCGACATCGACGGCCTCCGCACCCAGCGCCGCGAGCAGCCCGGCGCCCGCGTCGTTGGTCCCGGACCCGCCGAGGCCGAGGACGATCCGCCGGGCGCCGACGTCGCGCGCGGCGAGGACCAGTTCGCCGACGCCGTAGGTCGTCGTCGTGCGCGGGTCGCGCGGCTCGGGGACGAGGTGGAGGCCGCAGGCCTGCGCGGACTCGACGTAGGCGGTGTCGCCCACCAGGAGCACCGACGCGTCGACCGGCGAGCCCAGGGGGCCCGTGACGCGTCGCTGCACCAGCTCGCCGCCGAGCACCGCGTGCAGGACGTCGACGAACCCCGGGCCACCGTCCGCGAGCGGCACCTCGACGAGCTCGTCCCCCGGGGACGTACGCCGCCAGCCCGCGGCGATCGCCGCGGCCGCCTCGACGGCCGAGAGGGTCCCCGCGAACTTGTCCGGGGCGATGAGCACGCGCACGGCCCTGACGCTAGCGGTCAGCCGTCAGGGTGCTCGAGACGCGTGACATGATCGGCGTATGGCGTCCGAGACCTTCGTCGAGCCCACCCCCACGCCCCTGGCGCTGCTGCTGCTCGGCCGGGGTGCGGATCCTGACTCCGAGCGCGGCGTCGAGTGCCCGGGCGACCTGCCCGCCGCGAGCGACCCCGGGCTCGTCGAGCGGGCCCGTGCGGCGAAGGCCGCGCTCGGTGACCGGGTGTTCGTGCTCGGCCACCACTACCAGCGCGACGAGGTCATCCAGTTCGCCGACGTCACGGGCGACTCGTTCAAGCTCGCGCGCGACGCCGCGGCCCGGCCCGACGCGGAGTACGTCGTCTTCTGCGGCGTGCACTTCATGGCCGAGAGCGCCGACATCCTCACCGGCCCGGACCAGGCCGTCGTCCTTCCCGACCTCGCCGCCGGCTGCTCGATGGCCGACATGGCCGGAATCGGCCAGGTCGAGGACGCATGGGACGTCCTCGCCGACGCCGGCATCACCGACGTGACGATCCCGATCACGTACATGAACTCGACCGCCGCGATCAAGGCGTTCACGGGGCGCAACCACGGCGCGGTGTGCACGTCGTCGAACGCGAAGCAGGCGCTCGACTGGGCGTTCGAGCAGGGCGAGAAGGTCTTCTTCCTCCCGGACCAGCACCTCGGCCGCAACACCGCGGTGCTCGAGCTCGGGCTTTCGCTCGACGACTGCGTGCTCTACGACCCGCACAAGCCGCAGGGAGGCCTCACGGCCGACCAGCTGCGCGCCGCGAAGGTCATCCTGTGGAAGGGCCACTGCTCGGTGCACGGCCGCTTCTCGCTCGAGTCGGTCGTCGACGTCCGCGAGCGCATCCCGGGCGTCAACGTCCTGGTGCACCCCGAGTGCCAGCACGAGGTCGTCACGGCGGCCGACTACGTCGGGTCGACCGAGTACATCATCAAGACGCTCGCCGCGGCGCCTGCGGGCAGCGCCTGGGCGATCGGCACCGAGCTCAACCTCGTGAAGCGCCTCGCGCTCGCGCACCCGGACAAGCAGGTCGTCTTCCTCGACCGGACCGTGTGCTTCTGCGCGACGATGAACCGCATCGACCTGCCGCACCTGGTGTGGGCGCTGGAGAGCCTGGTCGCCGGCACCGTCGTGAACCGCATCGAGGTCGACCCGGACGTCGCGCGCTGGGCCCGCGTCGCCCTCGACCGCATGCTCGCCCTCCCCGGCGTCGGAGCCGCTCCGAAGGACTAGAGGCCGGGGGCGCCCCAGACGGCGAACCAGCGGCTGATCTCCGGCTCGAGGCGCAGGTCGTCCCCCAGCAGGTCGCGCAGCTGGATCTCCAGGAGGTTGTCGCGACGCTGCGGCGCAGCGCCGTCGATCGTCGTACCCGTGGCCACCGCGGGGGCGAAGGGGTAGAACGTGCCGCGCTTGAACAGGTAGACGAGGCCGAACGTGCGCGTGCCGTCGGTGAACGTCGCCAGCGAGCAGAGCAGCGTCGTGCCGAAGCCGGAGTCCTCCAGCGTGGTGTTGACCGCGTGCAGGTCGGTGACGAGCGCGGACAGGTCCGGCGGGTCGGTGCGGCAGACCAGCCAGGTGTAGCCGAACGAGTCGACCTGCACGTCGACCTTCGGGCCGCTGCCGGCGTCGAGCAGGGCCTGGACGTCGGCCTGCACGTCGGCGAACGCGCGGCCCTCGGGCGCCCGGAACGCGACCGACCCGGTGCCGGTGCTGCGGAAGCCCAGCGAGGCCTCGAGCGTGATGGCCGCCGAGGGCAGGCCGAACAGCTGGTCGAGGTCGGGCCGGGCGGGCTTGCTGCGGCCGAGGATCGAGTCGAAGAGTCCCACGCCCCCACCCTGCCTCACGTGCCGAGCGTGGTCGCCACCCGGGCGAGCACCTCGAGCCGCGCGTCGATGGTCGGGTGGGTGTCGTCGGGGCGGCCGAATCCCCGGTCGCCCGGCGGGACGAAGCCGACGGCGATCGCACGTCGCAGGTCCTCGCTGCGGATCGGCGCGGTGGGCACGGAGCACGCCTCGATCGCCGCTGCCATGGACGACGGCCGACCGGTGAGCAGCGCGGCCGCCCGGTCGGCGGCGTGCTCGCGCTGGCGCAGGAGGGACCGCACCGAGCGCAGGACGTAGACCGACACGAACGCCGGTGCCTTGCGGTCCGCCGTGTCGGCGATCCGCTCGAGCACGCGCAGCAGCGCGGTGTCGCCGTGGGCGACGTGGAAGAGCTCGTGCGCGAGCACCGCCTCGAGCTGGTCGTCGGGCAGCTCGTACGCCGCGTGCCGCGAGAGGTAGATCGTGACCGGCTGGCCCGGGCCCTCGCTGACGAACGCGTTGCGCATCGGCAGGTCGATGAGCGCGAGCCGCGGTCGCGGCACGTCGCCGAGCGAGCAGAGCCGGGTCAGCATCTGCACGAACCGGCTGTCGTCCGGGAGCAGCTCTGCGCCGTGGACCCGCCGTGCGACCACGCGCACCCGCCGGAACGCCGTCACGGCGGCGAGCAGGCCGACCAGGACCAGCGCCCCGACCGCCCACCAGTGGCCCCACTCCCACGCGGCATGGAGCCCGACGGCGCCCTTGATCCCGACGAGCACGGCGTAGGAGACGAAGATCGCGCCGACCGTGGCGAGCACGGCGAAGCCGACCCGGAGCACGGCGACGCGCGTCGCGCGCGTCAGTGCCCGGTCGTCGCCGTAGCGGCTCTGCATCCCCATGCGCCGACGGTACGCCGGGTCCGCCGACCCTCACGAGGTTCCGCTCGACGCGACACCAGGCGAGAGGCAGCAGAAGACTCGAGGCGAGGTCGGGCCCCGGGGTTCGGTTGCGGATCCTGCGGGCGTGCCCACGCTCGAAGGAGGCGTAGGTCATGAACCGGACGATCCGGCATCTCTCCCTCGTCACGCTCGCTGCTGCGGCGGTCCTGGTGCCCTCTGCTGCCGCGCTCGCCGCGGATGCGACAGGCTGCTCGGGGTCGGTGGTGTCGATGACGGCCGACGGCGCGAAGCTCGACGCGGCGACCGCTCCCGGCGCGGGCGGCACGGCCGACAACCCGCTGAAGCTCGACCCGGGCGGCACGGTCGCATGGACGGGCTCGAGCACGACGGCCATCACGGGCGGGACCTGGTCGGTGAGCGCGCTCGGCGTCACCCTGCTGTCGGGCGACGCGGCCAACACGGAGAAGAAGACGTCGGCCGACGGCACGACCGACCTCTCGACGATCCCCGCGCTGAAGGTCCTGCTCAGCGGGAGCACGAAGATCCCGGTGTCCGGGACGATCACCGGGACGGGCGGCAGCTGCACCGCGAGCGGCTACGTCGCGGGCACCGGGTCGCTCACGTCGGCACCGCTGTTCTGGATCGGCTCGGTCCTGGCGCTGCTCGGCCTGCTGCTCGGGGTCTCGGTCCTCACCGGCACGAAGGCGGTCGCCACGACCGCCGCAGTCACGTCAGGAGGTGCGGCGTCATGACCGCGAAGCGTCACCACGTGCGCGGGTTCTTCGCCGGGCTGTTCCTCGGCCTCGGCGTCGCGCTGCTGCTCTTCGTCCTCGGCGTCCTGCCGATGACGGTGGCGTGGCTCGGCATCGTCACGCTCGTCGGGATCGTGCTCGGCGTCGTGCTGGCCTACGTCGCACCCGTGCGCGCCACGTAGCCGTCGGCGTCGACTCGGCGCACGCGTCAGCGCTGGCCGAGCTGCGTGGCGATCTGCGCGAGCTGCTCGAGCCGCTTCTCCAGCGGCGGGTGGGTCTGGAACAGCGACGAGATCGACGTGCCGCTCGTCAGCGCCGGCGCGAAGGCGAACGCCGACACGGACTCGACCGAGCGCAGGTCGCGGTCGGGGATCCCGGCGATGTCGCCGGACACCTTCTGCAGCGCGGAGGCGAGCGCCGACGGATTGCCGGTGAGCAGCGCGCCCGAGCGGTCCGCGGACAGCTCGCGGTAGCGCGACAGCGCGCGCGTGAGCAGGAACGAGACCACGTAGACGACCGCGCTCGCGAGCAGGACCGCCATGAACATGAGTGCGGCGTTCTGGTCGCGGTTGTTGCGCCCCATGCCGCCCCAGAGCGCCATGCGGGTCAGCAGTCCGGCCAGCACGCCGGCGAACGACGCGACGGTCATGACCGTGACGTCGCGGTGCGCGACGTGCGAGAGCTCGTGGGACAGCACGCCCTCGAGCTCCTTCTCGTCGAGGCGCCGCAGGATGCCGGTCGTGACGCACACGACCGCTCGGGCCGGCGTCCGGCCGGTGGCGAAGGCGTTGGGGATGTCGGTGTCGGAGACGGCGATCCGCGGCTTGGGCATGTCGGCGAGCGCGCACAGCCGATCGACCATGGCGTGCAGCTCCGGCGCCTCCTCCGGCGAGAGCACCCGGGCCCGCATGGCGGCGAGCGCCATCGTGTCGGAGAAGAACCACTGGGCCCAGAGCATCCCGGCGACGATGACGAGGGCCACGAGCGCCGAGCGGAGGAACGTGATGAGGAGAGCCGCGATCACGACGTAGAGCAGTCCGAGGCCGAACCACGTCCCGAGCATGCGCCTGGTGAGGCCTCGGTCCTCGGCGTAGCGGGTGGTGGCCACTGAGTGCTCCTTCCTGCGCGCCCGTCACCGTCCGGTGCGGGCGTCTCCCCCGTTCAACGCGCGAGGGCCGGGGAAGCGTTCCTCCCGGCCCTCGGCTCACAGCGAACGCTCAGTCCGGGACGAGCCCGCCCTCGGTCAGCATGTCGCGGATGTCCTCCTCGCTCGCGTCGGCGAACGGGAGGATGACCTGCGACTCCTCCATCTCGTGGTCCGGCGGGCGCACGCCCACCGTGCGGACCTTGTCGAGCAGCGCGTCGAGCGCCTGACGGAAGTTGTCCTCCGGGGACTTCAACGCGGCCTCGAGCTCCTGGTCGAGGCGGTTGATCTCGTCGAGCTCACTGTCGGGGACGACGAACTGGCCCTCGCCCAGGATCCGGATGAGCATGTCGACCTCCTACGCGGGGTTCTGGTCGGACGTCGGGGCCGGCTCGATCGCCGGGGCGGCGTCCGCTCCCCCGATCTGCGCCTTCATCGCCGCGAGCTGGGCCTCGACGTCGTTGCCGCTGGCCATCCGCTCGAGCTCGAGGGTGATGTTGTCCTTCGACGTCCCGGTGGCGTCGTCGAGCGCTCCAGAGGCGAGCAGCTCGTCGATCGCCTGACCGCGGGCCTGCAGCTGTGCCGTCTTGTCCTCGGCGCGCTGGACCGCGAGGCCGACGTCGCCGAGCTCCTCGGAGATGCCCGAGAAGGCCTCGTTGATCTTCGTCTGCGCCTCGGCGGCGGAGTACGTCGCCTTGATCGTCTCCTTCTTCGTGCGGAAGGCCTCGACCTTGGCCTGCAGCCGCTGGCTGGCCGCGACGAGCTTCTCCTCCTGGTCGGCGAGCTGCGCGTGCTGCACCTGCAGGTCGGAGATCTGGGTGGCGAGACCCGAGCGGCGGGTGAGCGCCTCACGGGCGAGGTCCTCCCGACCGCCGGCCAGCGCAGCCTTGGCCTGGCCCTCGAGCTTGTCGTTCTGCTGCTGCAGCTGGGTGATCTGCAGCTCGAGGCGCTTGCGGCTGGTGGCGACGTCGGCCACGCCGCGGCGCACCTTCTGCAGCAGCTCGAGCTGCTTCTCGTAGGAGTAGTCGAGCGTCTCGCGGGGGTCCTCGGCCTTGTCCAGGGCCTTGTTGGCCTTGGACTTGAAGATGAGGGTGAAGCGCTGCCAGAGGCCCATCGCGGGCGCCCCCTTCGATCGGTGCGTCGGTGGTGTCGGCATCGAGGTACGCCGTACCCCACCAACCTATCCGCCGCTCCGGCGGCTGTCGCCCACCTCCCCGACGATCGCGTGACCCGGCACCGGTCGGCGGCGCGCGGGGCGACCCGTAGGCTGACGCCGTGTTCCGCCGCAAAAGCACCGACGACGCTGCCGTCCCGACGTCCGAGACCGACTCGTCCCCGCAGGGGAAGGGCCGGCCCACGCCGACGCGCAAGGAGGCCGAGGCCGCCCGCAAGGCGGCGCTGGCCGGCACCACCGACCCCAAGGCGGCGAAGAAGGCCGAGCGCGACGTCGCTCGCCAGGCGCGCTACGAGGCGCAGCAGGGCCTGCGCAGCGGCGACCCCAAGAAGCTGCCGGCCCGTGACCAGGGCCCGGTCAAGGCGCGCGTGCGCGACCTCGTCGACGGCCGCATCAGCATGGGCGAGATCTTCATCCCGGTCGCGGTCCTGGTCCTCGTGCTCGGCTTCGTCCGGGTCCAGGTCGTCCAGGTGGTGCTGCTCTGGGTGTGGCTCTTCGTGCTCCTCGGCGTCCTGGTCGACTCCCTGTTCCTCGCCTGGCGCCTGCGCCGGCTCCTCCCCCAGGTGTTCCCGGACGCCGACCCGAAGCTCACCATCGGGCACGACGCCCGCGGCGGCATCGTCTACGGGCTCAAGGGCGCCACCCTCTACGCGGTCGTGCGCAGCCTGCAGATCCGGTTCCTCCGCCTGCCCAAGCCCCGGGTCCGCTGGAACGGCCAGCCCGTCGTGCCCAAGACACCGAAGGCCGCGAAGGGCTGAGCCGCTCCATCACCCGACCAGCGATCGCCGCCGTCCGCGGCCGCGCATAGGGTCGGGACCATGCAGCACCGTTTCCTCGGCCGCAGCGGCCTCAAGGTCAGCGAGATCTCCTACGGCAACAGGAGCACCCACGGGTCCCAGGTCGAGGAGGACGCCGCAGTCTCCTGCGTCAACGCGGCGCTCGACGTGGGCATCACCACCTTCGACACCGCGGACGTCTACGCCGGCACCCGCGCCGAGGCCGTCCTCGGGCGTGCTCTCAAGGGGCTGCGCCGCGAGAGCCTGGAGATCTTCACCAAGGTCTACTGGCCGACCGGCGAGGGGCCCAACGACCGCGGCCTGTCCCGCAAGCACATCCACGAGAGCATCGACGGCTCGCTGCGGCGCCTCGGCACCGACTACGTCGACCTCTACCAGGCGCACCGGTTCGACCACCAGACACCGCTCGAGGAGACCCTGCGCGCGTTCGACGACCTCGTGCGTGCCGGCAAGGTGCTCTACGTCGGGGTCTCGGAGTGGGACGCCGGCCAGATCCGCCGCGCCGTCGAGATCGCGGACCGGATGGGCTTCGACCGGCTGATCTCCAACCAGCCGCAGTACTCCATGCTCTACCGCGTCATCGAGGCCGAGGTCGTGCCCACCAGCGTCGAGCTCGGACTGGGGCAGGTCGTGTGGAGCCCGATCGCCCAGGGAGTGCTGACCGGGAAGTACCTGCCCGGCCGGCCGCCGCCCGAGGGCTCGCGCGCCACCGACCCCACGAGCGGCCACTTCACCGAGCGGCTGCGCACCGAGCCGATCCTCACCGCCGTGCAGCGCCTCAAGCCGCTCGCGGAGCAGGCCGGCCTCACCATGGCCCAGCTCGCCGTGGCCTGGGTGCTGCAGCACGGCTTCATCTCCTCCGCCATCGTCGGCGCGAGCCGTCCCGCCCAGGTGCTCGACAACGCCGCCGCCAGCGGCATCACGCTCGGCGCCGACCTCATGGCCGAGATCGACACCGTGCTCGCCGGCGTCTACCTCACGGACCCACGGCTGACCGTCTCCCCGGAGACCCGTCCGTGAGCGGCTGGAGCTGGCGCTTTGAGCGGACCGACGGCAGCGTCGTCGCCGACGTGCCCGAGGGCGCCCCCGCGTCGTTCCCGGCGCAGGCCGACGCCGAGAGCTGGATCGGCGAGAGCTGGCCGTCGCTGCTCGAGGCCGGTGTCGACGCCGTGTCGCTGCTCGAGGACGAGCGGGTCGTCTACGGCCCGATGAGCCTGCACCCTCCGACGTAGCCCGAGGGCGGTCGGTTCAGGCGGACCTGGGCGCGGGTCCGGCGACGAGCGAGCCGGAGTACATCCCCATGACGCACGTGAAGGCGAAGGTCTGCCCGGCAGCGACGGCCGGCATGGTGATCGTGTTCTCGCCGGTCTTGAGGTTGAACTTCCAGTCCGAGCCCACCGCGCGCAGGTACGACGCGCAGGTGTACTCCGACTCGGAGCTGATCACCCAGGTGATCGGGACGCCGGCGTAGACCACGGTGGAGTCGGGCTGGTAGCCGCGCGCGGTCTGGTCCATCCGGACCACCTGCACACCGTTGCCCAGGGTCACGTTGGCCGAGACGCCGGTGGCCGTGACGGCCGCCGCCCTGGGGCTGGTGAGCCCGAGAAGGCCCGCGGCCGACGACAGGTTGACGACCGCGAACACCATGAGCGCGACGCCGACGACGGCGAGGACCTTGGTACGGCGCTCGCCGGAGGCGAACATCGGCAGTCCGGCCAGCGCGAGGAGCCCCGGCATGGTGCCGATCGCGAAGACGGCCATGACGGTGCCCGCGGCGAGCGGCGATCCGGTGGTCATCGCATAGAGCTGCACGATCTGGGTGAAGCCGCAGGGAAGGATGAAGGTGGCGGCACCGAGGGCCGCGGCCCGCCAGTCGGCGTACGGCTTCGAGGAGTCGGCGTGCACCGAGCGCGACCACGACTCCGGCAGCGCGAGCGACCACCCGGCCATCCGCGGCGAGAGCCCGGTGAGGCGCAGCCCGAGCAGCGCCATGGCCACGCCGATGACGACGATGAACAGGGCCTGCACGGAGTCGGGCAGCGAGAACCGCGCGCCGATCGCGCCGAGGACGGCACCGAGCACGAAGAAGCCCACGACCCGTCCGGCATGGAACGCCAGGTGCGGGCGCCAGCGCCCGACCGCGGGCACGTCCCCCTCGACCTCACGGCTCGCGGACACCGCGAGGACCAGGCCCCCGACGAGGGCCATGCAGGTCGAGACGCCCGCGGTGAGACCGAGCACGAGCACGAGGAGCAGCCCGCCGGATCCGGGATCGCCGAGCCGCGAGCCGAGGTCGCCCACCCCGACGACGAAGAGCAGCCACGCGGCGACGCCGACGACGGCGGCCGCGATCAGCGCTGCGCGCCAGACCCTCGCGTCGCCGGTGAACCACGGGGCACGGCCCACCGAGTAGCCGGCGCCCTCGACGGCCACCGTCAGCTCGGCCCAGGGCACGTCGCCCTCGACCGTGAGGGTGGCGAGCCCGGCGCGGGCCGACACGGACGCGGACTCGACGCCGTCGACCCCGGTGAGGGCCTTGGTGACGCGGCGCTCGCACGCGGCGCAGGTCATGCCGGTGATGGGCAGCCGCACGCGCAGCAGGTCCGCGGTGCCGTTGTCGTGAGCGCTCAAGCGTCCCCGCCCCGATCCCCGGACGGCTCGTCCGGATACCCCCCGACGGTACCCCCGTGCGGACCCGGAAGACCTGCCGGCGCAGCCGGCGTGACCGGACTCACGGTCCGTGGGAGGGGGGCCCGGACGACCGGCTCGCCCGGTCGGTGACGGGAGGGGACCCGACCTGTGTACGGTGGGGCCACAACTTCACATCACGCGTCTGACGTCCAGGGGAAGCCGGTCCGATTCCGGCGCTGACCCGCAACCGTAGGCCGTTCCTCGGAACGGCGAGCCGGAGCACCTGGTGGGCGCGAGAGGCTCACCCCGTCGAGGTCTACGGAACGAGCCCGGACCGTGCCCCGGTCCGCACTCTCGCCCCTCGGCCAGGTCCCCACGGACCACAGGTTCGAGGGGTTTCGTCCGTCTCCGGGGAGCTGTCCGGCCACGTGGTCGGCAGACCGCTCCTCGAAAGGACCCCCGTGGTCTATCTCCACCGCCCGAGCTCCCGCCGTCGGCTCACCACCGCACTGACGGCGTCCTGCGCAGCCGCGCTCGCCGTCGGTGCCGCGATCGTCCCGTCGGGCGCGGCCTCGGCCGCCACGGCACCGGTGCAGGCCGGTCTGTTCGGAGCCCAGGACCCGACGTACGACGGCGTCTTCCGCCAGTCGCTCGCGCTGCTGGCCTACTCCGCCGCCGGCACCACGCCGCCACCCTCCGCCGTGACCTGGCTGCTCGACCAGCAGTGCGCCGACGGCGGCTTCCAGGCCTTCCGCGCCAGCACCGCGTCCGCCTGCCAGAAGTCCGACCCGGCGACCTACTCCGGCGAGGACACCAACTCCACAGGCATCGCCGAGGCCGCCCTGCGGGCGATCGGCCGGACGGCTGCGGCCGACACGGCGCTGGCCTGGGTGCTCGCCGCGCAGCGCAGCGACGGCGGCTTCCCCTATTTCGTCGGCGGCGACTCCGACGCCAACTCGACGGCCGTCGTCCTCCTCGGGACGAACACCGCCGGACGCACGCCCGACTCGGTCCAGAACGGTGGGGTCTCCGCGGCGCACTTCCTCGAGTCGCTGCTGATCGGCTGCGAGGGTGCCGCGACAGGCGACGACGGCGGCTTCGCCTTCCAGAGCTACGGCGGACCGCTCGTCGACAGCGACGCGGCCGCCGTGCAGGCCACGCTGGCGCTCTCCGGCGTCGGTCTCCCGGTGACCGCTGGGACGGTCGCGACCGACGTGCCGCGGGCCACCTGCCCGTCGTCGACCGGCCCGGCCCTCACGCCCGCACAGCTCGGCGCGGGCCATCTCGCCCGGTTGATCGACGCGTTCGACGCCGTGCCGCAGTTCGACTTCGCCACCGGCAGCCGCGTCCCGCACAGCGTCTCCGCGGGCGACACCGCCTGGGCCGTCCTCTCGCTCGCCGCGGTCGGGGTCGGCCGCGCGCAGCTCGACACCGCGCTCGCGGCGGTCCGGGCGCAGCCGCTCAAGGCCGCCTCGGTCCACGCGACCGGCACCGCGAGCACGTCCGCGGCGAAGGCCACCGACCAGCCGGGGCTGCTCGCCCTCGCGGCGCTCGCCACGAGCGCGGCCGGAGGCGGCACCTCCGCCGTCAAGGCCTACGTCGCCCGCATCGGCGCGACGATCCGGGTCGCGCCCGCGCCCGCGTCGCCGACGCCGCCGGCCTCCGCGTCCCCCAGCGCGTCGGCGACGTCCGACAACGCCGCGCCGCTCGCGCAGTCCGGCCCGACGCCGCTCACGCCCGCGCTCGGCACCGTCGGCGGCCTCCTGGTGCTCCTCGGGATCGGCGCAGTCGCCGCCACCCGTCGGCGAGGTGCGCACGCATGACGTCCCCACGCCGCACCTCGACCACCGCGCAGCGCGTCGCGGCGGTCGTCGTCGGCGTGCTCGTCTCCGTGCCGCTCGCACTCGTGGCCCTGCTCGCGACCGCCGCCCCTGCCCAGGCCTCGACGTACCGCTACTGGACCTACTGGTGGGGCGCCGGCAGCGGGTCGAGCTCCACCGCGTGGACGTTCGCGAAGGTCGGCCCCGCCGGGCACGCCGTCGGCGACACCTGGGTGCTGGGCTGGCGGTTCGCGACGTCACGGTCGACGACGGGCTCGGCGCGACCCCGGCAGAGCCCCGACTTCGCCACCCTCTGCCCGCACCTGGCCCCGGTCGCCGGATCGGTGCGCGTCGCGCTCGTGATCGACTACGGCACCGCCGCCGACGCCCCGCCCGGGCAGCAGCCGCCCATGACGACCTCGGTTCGGGTCGAGTGCGTGACGATCGCCGGGCAGCCGCGCGGCTCGGACGTATTGCGCGACGTGTCGCCGCCGGTCTCCGTACGCAGCGAGAACGGGCTGATCTGCGCTCTCGACGGCTACCCCCGCGGCGAGTGCGCCCCGGTCGTCCCCGACCCGACGCCGACGCCGACCCCTACCGCCGCGAAGCCACGCACGACGGCGACGGCCGGCGCCGCGGGCGCACCGACGGCGCGGGCGCTCGCGGGCCCGCTCGCGGCGCAGGCACCGTCGAGCCCGACCGCGCTCCCCCCGACCGGTGCCGCTGCCGCGTCGTCCTCGGCCGCGGCAGCCGCCCCGTCGCCCACGGCGTCGTCCGGATCGGCCTCCGCGGACCCGGGCGAGCCGGTCCTGCCCGCGGTCGCGGGCGCCCCGACCTCGGACGCGCAGGGCAGCGGCAGTCCCGTCGGGCTCGTCGTCGGGGGCGCGGTCGTCGCGGCGATCGCCGGCTCGGCGTGGTGGACCTCGCGTCGCCGGAGGCTCGGATGAGCCGGCGCACCGCGCACGCCCTCGGCGACGGCGCCATCCCCCGCTGGCTCCACCCCGGGGCGTGGTGGGTGTGGGCCCTCGGGCTCGCCACCGCGGCGAGCCGTACGACGTCGCCGATCGTCCTCGCGCTGATCGTCGCGGTCGCCGGCTGGGTCGTCTCGCGACGCCGGCCCGACGCGCCATGGTCGCGGTCGTACTCCGTCTTCCTGCGCGTCGGCCTCGTCGTCATCGCGATCCGCGTCGCGTTCACGGTGGTCCTCGGGGCGGGCATCGGCGCGCACGTGCTCGTCACGCTGCCCGAGATCCCGCTGCCCGAGTGGATGGCGGGCGTGAGCATCGGCGGCCCGGTCACCGCGGAGGAGCTCCTGCTCTCGGTCTACCTCGGCCTGGTGCTCGCCACGATGCTCGCCTGCATCGGTGCGGCCAACTCCCTCGCGAGCCCGGCACGGCTGCTGGCCAGCGTGCCCGCGGCGCTCTACGAGGTCGGCGTCGCCGTCGTCGTGGCGATGACCTTCGCCCCGCAGCTCGTCGGCGACGTCGCGCGCGTGCGCACCGCGCGACGGCTGCGCGGCCGCTCGGACCGCGGCGTGCGAGCGTTCGTCGGGTCCGTCATGCCCGTGCTCGAGGGTGCCCTCGAGCGGGCGGTCGACCTCGCGGCCGCGATGGACTCGCGCGGCTACGGACGGACCGGACCGGTGGCCCCGCGGGTACGCCGTACCGGCTCGGCGCTCCTGCTGCTCGGCGTCGTCGGCACGTGCGTGGGCGTCTACGCGCTGCTCGACGGCGGGACGCCCGGGTCGGTCGCGCTGCCGCTCCTCGTGCTCGGGCTCGCCGCAGGTCTGCTGGGCATGCGGCTGGCCGGACGCCGCGCGATCCGCACCCGCTACCGCCCCGACCCGTGGGCGCTGCCCGAGTGGCTGGTCTCGCTGTCCGGCGTGGTGCCGGCGGTGACGCTCGTCGTCATGTCCGTGCTCGACCCCGACGTGCTGGTCGGCCAGACCGCGCCGCTGACGTGGCCGGGGCTGCCCGTGATCCCGGTGCTCGCGGTGGCGTTCGCCGCGCTGGCCGGTGTCGTGGCTCCCCGGCCGCCGGGGACCGCGGCGGTCCGGGACGTCGCACCCGCACGTCGTCGCGAGCTGGAGGAGGTGGCCGCGTGATCCGGTTCGAGGACGTCTCCGTCACCTACGACGGCGCCGTCGCACCCGTGCTGTCGCACGTCGACCTGCACGTGCCCGAGGGTGAGCTCGTGCTGGTCGTCGGTCGCACCGGCACCGGCAAGTCGACCCTGCTGCGCTGCGTCAACGGCCTCGTGCCGCACTTCACCGGGGGCACGCTCTCCGGACGCGTCACCGTCGCCGGACGCGACACGCGGTGGCATCCCCCGCGCGAGCTCGCCGACGTCGTCGGGATCGTGCCGCAGGACCCGCTGTCGGGGTTCGTCACCGACATGGTCGAGGACGAGCTGGCCTACGGCATGGAGTCGATCGGCCTCGCGCCCGACGTCATGCGCCGGCGGGTCGAGGAGACCCTCGACCTGCTCGGCCTCGCCGACCTGCGCCACCGCCCGCTCCTCTCGCTGTCCGGCGGCCAGCGCCAGCGCGTCGCGATCGGCGCCGTGCTCACGACGCACCCGAAGGTCCTCGTGCTCGACGAGCCGACCTCGGCGCTGGATCCCGGTGCGGCAGAAGAGGTTCTGGCCGCACTGCAGCGGCTCGTGCACGACCTCGGCGTGACCGTGCTGCTCGCCGAGCACCGGCTCGAGCGCGTCGTGCAGTACGCCGACCGGGTCGTCGTCGTGCCCGGCGACGGCGCGCCACTGGTCGTCGGCAGCCCGGCCGACGTCATGGTCTCGGCTCCCGTGGCTCCGCCCGTCGTGGAGCTCGGCCGCCTCGCGGGCTGGTCGCCGCTTCCTCTCACCGTGCGCGACGCGCGCCGGGCGGCCGGGCCGCTGCGCGAGCGTCTCGCGCCGCTCGTCGACGAGGCCGCACGACGCTCGCGTTCGACCCTGCACGTCGTCGACGGCGACCCCGCGCTGTCGACGAGCGACCTCGTCGTGCGCCACGGCTCGGTGCCGGCGCTGCGCGGCGTGACGCTCACCGCCGACCGGGGAGAGATCGTCGCCGTGATGGGACGCAACGGCGCCGGCAAGTCGACGCTGCTCTCCACGCTGATCGGGCTGCACGTGCCGCACAGCGGCTCGGCCGCCGTCGGAGGCGCCGTCCCTGCGACGCTGCGCGGCCGTGAGCTCGTGCGACGTGTCGGCCTCGTGCCTCAGGAGCCCACCGACCTGCTCGTCGCGGACCGGGTCGGCGAGGAGTGCGCGTCGAGCGATCGCGACTGCGGCGTCGCGGCGGGCACCACCCGGGCGATGCTGGACCGGCTCGCTCCGGGCATCGACGACGGCACGCACCCGCGCGACCTGTCCGAGGGGCAGCGCCTCGCCCTCGCTCTCTCGGTCGTCCTGGCCGCCCGACCGCCCGTGCTGCTTCTCGACGAGCCGACCCGCGGCCTGGACTACTCCGCCAAGCAGCGTCTCGTCACCACGCTGCGCGAGCTCGCCGCGACCGGGCACTGCGTGCTGCTGGCGACGCACGACGTCGAGCTCGCGGCCGAGGTCGCGACCCGGGTCGTCGTCCTCGCCGACGGCGAGGTCGTCGCCGACGGCCCCGCCACCGACGTGGTGGTCGGCTCGCCGATGTTCGCGCCCCAGGTGAGCAAGGTGCTCTCGCCGCAGCCGTGGCTCACCGTGTCCGAGGTGGCCGCCGCCCTGGTCGCCGCGTCGTGAGGGGCGCCTCGTGACCGCCGTCGTCGGCACGCACGCCACGATAGGCACGCCGGAGCCGCGGCCGGCCGCCGCGCGGCCGCGCACGGTCCGCCTCGGTCGTCGCACCGGCGCGCTCGTCGCGATCGCGAGCGCGATCGCCGTGATGGCGTTCCTGTGGCCCCTGCTTGCTGCGTCCGGGTCGGTCGTCGTCGCGCACTCCACGGACGCCCCCTGGCTGTTCGCCGTGGTGCTGCCGCTCGTGATCGCGGTCGTCCTGGCCGACGTCGCCGACGGCGGCCTCGACGCCAAGGGCGTCGCGCTGCTCGGCGTGCTGGCCGCCGCCGCCGCCGCGATGCGCCCGTTCGGGTCCGGGCACGCAGGATTCGAGCCGATGTGGATCGTGGTGATCCTCGGCGGACGCGCCCTCGGTCCGGGTTTCGGCTTCTGCCTCGGGTCGATCGGGATGTTCTCCTCGGCGCTCGTGACCGGCGGGGTCGGCCCCTGGCTGCCGTTCCAGATGATCGGCGCCGCGTGGATCGGCCTCGGCGCCGGGCTGCTCCCGAGGGCCTCCGGGCGTCGGGAGATCGGGCTGCTGGCGGCGTACTCCGCGGTGGTGTGCGTCGCTTACGGCTTCCTGCTCAACCTGTGGTTCTGGCCGTTCCTCACCGCCGACGAGGGCTTCCCGCCGGAACTGTCCTACGTGCCCGGTGCCCCGCTCACCACGAACCTGGCGCACTGGCTGCGCTTCGACGTCGCGACCTCGCTCGGCTTCGACCTCCCGCGCGCCGTCCTCACGGTCGTGCTCGTGCTGGTCGCCGGGCGGGCGGTGCTCGTCGCGCTACGTCGCGCGTCGCGGCGGGCGGCGTTCGAGACGCCGGTCGTGTTCGCTCCGAACAGCCTCTCCCCCACGGGATCCGACGGGTCGAGCTGATGGACGTCCTGCTGCTCGGTACCGGCTCGGCCGACGGCTGGCCGAACCCGTGGTGCCGCTGCGCGTCATGCACGTGGGCGCGGG
Organism: Candidatus Nanopelagicales bacterium; assembly: GCA_017882705.1. Taxonomy (GTDB): domain Bacteria; phylum Actinomycetota; class Actinomycetes; order S36-B12; family CAIYMF01; genus Longivirga. The sequence goes on from JADGOZ010000124.1 coordinate 21,587, forward strand.
AGAGCGGCACGCTGCGCTCCACGACGTCGGCCCTCGTCGACGGCGTCCTGCTGCTCGACTGCGGCCCGGACGCGCCGCGCCAGGCCGACCGCGCCGGCGTGAGCCTGGCCGACGTGAGCTGCCTGCTGCTCACCCACGCGCACCCCGACCACCTCGCGCCCGAGGCGCTGCTGTCCCGGTCGTGGGCAGGCGGCACGACGACGTTGCGCGTCCTCGGGCCTCGGTCGGCGATCGACGCGTGCCGCGACTGGGTCGGCCCGCACGACCCGATCACCCTCGAGGTCGTCGAGCCCGGTGACGTGGTCGACATCGACGACGGGTATGTCGTGCGCCCGCTCGCAGCGGCGCACGACGTCGGTCGTGACGAGCTGACCCGGGACGCACTGCTCTACGACGTGACCGCGCCCGACGGCCGTCGCCTGCTGCACGCGACCGACACGGGGCCGATCGGCGCGGCCACCCTGACGGCCGTGAGCGGAGCGGCGTACGACGTGGTGCTGCTCGAGGAGTCGTTCGGCACCAAGGCCGACCACGGCACCGGGCACCTCGACCTCACGACGTTCCCCGTCCAGCTGGCCGCGTTGCGCGAGGTCGGCGCGGTCGTCGACGGCACCGACGTGGTGGCCGTGCACCTCAGCCACCACAACCCGCGGGAGCTCGCGCGGATCCTCGAGCCGTGGGGTGCCCGCGTCGTCGACGACCTCACGGTGCTCTCCACCGACGGTCCGCGCGTCCCCGCGTCGCGGCCGCGCCGGCAGCTCGTGCTCGGCGGCACACGGTCGGGCAAGTCGCACGAGGCGGAGAGCCGCCTGCTCGCGCACGCGTCCGTCACCTACGTCGCGACCGGGGGCGAGCGCGCTGACGACCCGGAGTGGCGGGCGCGCGTCGCCGCGCACCGCGACCGCCGGCCGTCAGCATGGCGCACGGTCGAGACCCTCGACGTCGCAAGCCTTCTCACCGCCACGACGAGCGACTGCGCGGTCCTCGTCGACTGCGTCGCGCTCTGGCTCGCCGGCCGCCTCGACACCGCGCGCACGTGGGCCGCCGAGCCCGGGACCCCCGCCTACGACGAGTCCCTCGCGGCCGTCGCCCGCGACTGCGACCGGCTCGTCGCCGCAGTGGCCTCCACGACCTCGCACGTGGTCCTCGTGAGCAACGAGGTCGGCAGCGGCGTGGTGCCCGAGCACGCGTCAGGGCGCCTCTACCGCGACCTGCTCGGCGTCCTCAACCGACGGCTCGCGGCGGTGTGCGACGACGTGGACCTCGTCGTCGCCGGCCGCGTGCTCCGCCTGTGAGTCCGCCGCGGCGCTGAGCACCGCCGAACCCGACCTGCCCGTGCACTCGCCGTACCAGGAGCCGCCGCCGTGACCGACGCCCTCGACCTCGCCGACCTCGTCGAGCGCATCGGGCTGCCCGACGCCGACGCGCACGCCGCGGGCGCCGCGCGCCAGGCCCGGCTCACCAAGCCCGCGGGCGCCCTCGGCCGGCTCGAGGAGCTCTCGCTGTGGCTCTGCTCGGTGCAGGGCGCCTGCCCGCCGAGGCCGCTCGACCGCGTGCGCGTCGTCCTGTTCGCGGGCGACCACGGCGTGGCGCGCACCGCGGCGACGAGCGCCTACCCGCCCGAGGTCACCGCGCAGATGGTCCTCAACTTCCTCGCCGGCGGCGCCGCGGTGAACGTCCTCGCGAGGCAGAACGGTGCGAGCGTGCGCGTCGTCGACATGGCGGTCGACGCCGACTACGCCGAACTCGGCGCCGCCGTCCCCGACGACGTCACCCGCTATCGCGTACGCCGCTCCAGCGGGTCCATCGACCGCGAGGACGCGCTGACCCGCGAGCAGGCGGAGGAGGCGTTCCGCGCGGGGCTGCGCATCGCCGACGAGGAGGTCGACTCGGGCGCGGACCTCCTCATCCCGGGCGACATGGGGATCGGCAGCACGACGCCGTCGGCCGTGCTCGTCGGGCTGCTGTGCGGCATCGACCCCGCGCGCGTGGTCGGTCGCGGCACGGGCATCGACGACGACACCTGGATGCGCAAGACGGCCGCGGTCCGTGACGCGATGCGCCGCGGCCGACCGCTGAAGGGCGACTCGATCGGGCTGCTCGCCGCCGTCGGCGGCGCGGACCTCGCGGCCACCACCGGGTTCCTCCTCGGTGCGGCCGCGCGGCGCACTCCGGTGCTGCTCGACGGCGTGGTCTCGTGCGCCGCCGCTCTGGTGGCGCACCGCATCGCGTTCCGGTCACGCGCGTGGTGGCTCGCCGGCACCCGCTCGACCGAGCCCGCCCAGCGCGCGGCGCTCGAGCGGCTCGACCTCGACCCGATCGTCGACTACGGCCTCCGGCTCGGCGAGGGCACCGGGGCCCTCGTCGCGCTCCCGATCCTCGCCGCCGCCGGGTCGACCCTGCGCGAGATGGCGACGTTCGACGAGGCCGGCGTCTCGGACCGCGAGAGCTGATGCCCGACTCGCTGCGCCTCGCGCTCGGGACGCTCACGGCGGTCCGCGTGCCGGCGCCGCGCGTCGTCGACCGGAGGGTCGCCGGGCGCGCGATGCTGCTGGCGCCACTGGTCGGGGCACTGCTCGGCCTGGCCGCGGCGCTGGTGCTCGGCGTAGTCGGGCTGACGTCGGGCGAGGCGCGGACGCCCTCGGCGTTCGATCTGCTCGGCGCGCTGCTCGCGATCACGACGCTCGCGTGGCTCACCCGTGGCCTGCACCTCGACGGGCTCGCCGACACCGTCGACGGGCTCGGGGTGAAGGGCCAGCACGACAGCGTGCGCGAGCGGCGGCTCGCGGTGATGCGCGAGCCCGAGGTCGGGGCCTTCGGGGTGGTCGCGATCGTGCTCGTGCTCGGGCTGCAGACCGTGGCGCTCACGGTGTGCGCGCTCGAGGGGTCCGGCACGGCGGGCGTCGTCGTGGCCGCCGCCGTCGGGCGGCTCGCGGCGACCTGGGCGTGCATCCCGGCGTACGCCTCGGCCCGCTCCGACGGGCTCGGCGCCGCGGTCGCCGGCAGCGTCGGGCGCACCGCCGCGGTGGCGATGACCCTCGCTGTGCTCGCCGGCACCGTGGTGCTCGGCGGCCTCGACGACGCGTCCCGGTCGCGGCAGGTCGTGCTCGTGGTCGGCGTGCTCGCGGGCCTGCTCGGCAGCACCGCCCTGCTGCGCCGCTGCGTCGCGCGGTTCGGCGGGATCACCGGCGACGTGCTCGGCGCGGTGGTCGAGGTGACGACGACGGTCGTGCTGGTCGTCGTCGCGCTGGGGCTCGGCCTGACCCGCTGACCGCGGGCGGTCCCGCGCCGGACGTCAGCGAGTGGAGCGGTCCACGAACGGCGGTGTGGTCACGCCGAAGCGCGCCGGGCGACCGCGGACGTCGACCAGCACCTCGTCGCCGTCGTCCAGCCCGGCGGCCGTCGAGAGCAGCGCGAGCGCGATCCCGACCTTGAGCGTCGGCGAGAAGGTGCCGCTCGTGATCTCGCCCAGGGGCGCGCCGTCGGCGTCGGTGACCTGCATGTGCGCGCGCGGGATCGCACGCTCGAGCGACACGAGGCCGACCGAGCGCCGGGCCGGGCCGGCCTCCTTCTCCGCGACGAGCGCGTCGCGCCCGTGGAAAGCAGGCTTCTTCCAGCCCACGGCCCAGCCCGCGCGCGCCTGGACGGGTGTGATGTCGAGCGAGAGGTCCTGGCCGTGCAGCGGGTAGCCCATCTCGGTGCGCAGGGTGTCGCGTGCGCCGAGACCGCACGGCAGCACGCCGTACGCCGCGCCCCTGTCCATCAGCTCGTCCCACACGCCCTCGGCGCTCCCCCACGGCACGACGAGCTCGTAGCCGTGCTCGCCGGTGTAGCCGGTGCGGCAGACGGTGATCGGCTCGCCGCCGTGCTCGGTCGGCGCGAACGCCATGTAGTCGAGGTCCGTGGGCAGGCCGAGGTCAGCGAGGAGTGCGGCCGACTTCGGGCCCTGGACGGCGAGGACCGCGTAGTCGTGGTGCAGGTCGTCGACCGAGATCCCCTCCGGCGCGGCCGCGCGCAGGACGCGGACGACCTCCGGTGTGTTCGCGGCGTTGGGGATGAGGAACACGTCGTCGTCGCTGCGGAGGTAGGCGATGAGGTCGTCGACCACGCCGCCGGAGTCCGTGCAGAGCAGGGTGTACTGCGCCTTGCCGGGGGCGATGCGGTCCAGGGAGTTGGTGAGGACCGAGTCGAGGAACGCACGGGCGCCCGGTCCGGTGACCGAGGCCTTGCCGAGGTGCGAGACGTCGAAGACGCCGACCCGCTCGCGGACCGCCGTGTGCTCCGCGACGACCCCGCCGCCGGCGTACTCGAGCGGCATCGACCAGCCGCCGAAGTCGCCGAGCTTGGCGCCGAGCGCCTCGTGACGCGCGTGCAGCGGGGACAGGAGAGGGGTCTCGGAGTCGCTCATGTCGAGGAACCTACCCAGTCGGACCGGTCGCTGCCTGCGGGCGGCAGCGACGAGTCGTGCGGGGTAGGTTGCTCGGGACATCCCGAGCACCCGAGGAGATCCACCGTGACGACGCTCTCCCTGTCGTCGGCCGACGCCGCGACCCTGCCCACCGACGTCCTGGTCGTCGCCACCGCCCCGGCGGGTGGCCGCAAGAAGAGCGCCGTCCTCGTCGGGCCTGCGACCTCGTTGAAGGCCGCGCCCAAGCGCCGGCTCGAGGAGTCCCTCACCGCGCTCGGTGCCACGGGCAAGGTCGGCGACCTCGTCCGGGTCCCGGGGGCCGGCATCGCGGCCGCCCCTGTCGTGCTGGCCGTCGGCCTGGGCGACGGCCCGTGGACCGAGGAGGCACTCCGCCGTGCCGCGGCGGTGGCGCTCCGCTCGCTCGCCGGCAACCGCCGAGCCCTCGTCGCGCTACCCACCGAGACGTCCGCCGCACTCGAGGCCGTGGGTCAGGGCGCCCTGCTCGGTGCGTACGCCTTCCACACCTACCGCGTCGACAGCAGGTCCGCCCAGAAGTCGCCCGTCGACCGCATCGCGCTTCAGGTCGCCGACGCGAAGGACGCGGCCAGCGTCGCCGCCGTCGCCCGCGCCAAGGCCATCGCCGGCGCGGTCAACCTCGCCCGCGACCTCGTGAACACCCCCGCGGGCGACATGGTTCCGACCGACGTCGAGGCGGCGGCCATCGCCGCGGCGTACGGCCTGCCGATCGACATCGAGGTCCTCGACGAGAACCAGCTCGCTGAGGGCGGTTACGGCGGCATCCTGGGTGTCGGCAAGGGCTCGGCCAACCCGCCCCGCCTCGTGCGCCTCGCCTACCGCCCCGAGGGCGCCACCGCGCACGTCGCGCTCGTCGGGAAGGGCATCACGTTCGATACCGGCGGCATCTCGATCAAGCCCTCGCTCAACCTGCACGAGATGAAGAGCGACATGGGCGGCGCCGCCGCTGTCCTTGCGGCCACCGTCGCGGTGGCCAGGCTGGGCGTCCCGGTGAACGTCACGACGTACCTCTGCCTGGCCGAGAACATGCCGAGCGGCACGGCCCAGCGCCCCGGCGACGTGCTCACGAACTACGGCGGCAAGACCGTCGAGGTCCTCGACACCGACGCCGAGGGCCGCCTCGTCCTCGGTGACGGTCTCGTCCGCGCACAGGAGGACAAGCCCGACGTCATCATCGACGTCGCCACGCTCACCGGCGCCCAGGGCGTCGCGCTCGGCGCCCGCACCAGCGGCATCATGGCCAACGACGACGACCTGCGCTCGGCGATCCACCGCGCGGCCGACCGGGTCGGCGAGCCGATGTGGCCGATGCCGCAGCCCGAGGAGGCCCGCGCCGGCTTCGACAGCACCGTCGCCGACCTCACCAACATCCCCACGGTCAACCGTGCTCTCGGCGGCATGATGTCGGCCTCGGTCTTCCTCGGCGAGTACATCAAGAAGGGCCAGCGCTGGGCGCACCTCGACATCGCCCGCCCGGCGTTCAACACCGGCGGCGCGCACGGCTACACCCCCACCGGCGGCACCGGCCACTCGGTCCGGACCCTGGTCCAGGTCGCCGAGGACGCCGCCGCCGGCCCGATCTAGGACGACGGGCGCGAGGCCGTCCCTCCGGGCGGCCTCGCGCCCGTCGCTCACCCCTGGTCACGAACCTGTCACGGGGGTGAAAGACTGTCCCCCGCGTTCCGCATCCGGGGCGCGCTCGTCCGTCCGACCACCCGCACCCACGAGGAGCGCCCGTGTCCGGCACCCAGTTCGATCTCGTCATCCTCGGCGGCGGGAGCGGCGGCTACGCCGCTGCGCTGCGCGGCTCCCAGCTCGGCCTGTCGGTCGCTCTGGTGGAGAAGGACAAGCTCGGGGGCACCTGCCTGCACTACGGCTGCATCCCGACCAAGGCGCTGCTGCACGCGGCCGAGGTCGCCGACTCCGCTCGCGAGTCGTCGCACATCGGGGTGAACGCGACGCTGGAGAGCATCGACCTGGTGAAGGTCAACGCCTACCGCGAGGGCGTCGTCTCCCGCCTCTACAAGGGCCTCCAGGGTCTGGTGAAGTCCCGCGCGGTGACCCTGATCGAGGGCACCGGGCGTCTGACCTCGCCGACGACCGTGGATGTCGCGGGTACGACGTACACCGCCACCAAGGGCGTCATCCTGGCCACCGGCTCGTACGCCCGCAGCCTGCCCGGCCTCGAGATCGGCGGGCGGGTGATCACGTCCTACGAGGCGCTCGACCTCGAGACGGTCCCGGCGAAGGTGATCGTGCTCGGCGGCGGCGTCATCGGCGTGGAGTTCGCGTCGGTGTGGAAGTCCTTCGGCGCCGACGTCACCATCGTCGAGGCGCTCCCCCGGCTCGTGCCCAACGAGGACGAGGCGTGCTCGAAGGCGCTGGACCGTGCGTTCCGCAAGCGCGGCATCGCCGCGAAGGTCGGCGTGCGGTTCGCGGGCGTCACGCAGTCGGACACCGGCGTGGTCGTCTCCCTCGAGGACGGCACCACGCTCGAGGCCGACCTGCTGCTCGTCGCCGTCGGTCGCGGTCCGAACGCCGGGGGGATGGGCTTCGAGGAGGTCGGCGTCGCGATGGACCGCGGCTTCGTCCTGACCAACGACCGCCTGTCGACCAACGTGCCCGGCGTCTACGCCGTCGGCGACATCGTCCCCGGCCTGCAGCTCGCGCACCGCGGGTTCGCCCAGGGCATCTTCGTCGCCGAGGAGATCGCCGGCCTCAACCCCCACGTCATCGACGAGGCGGGCATCCCGCGGGTCACCTACTGCGAGCCCGAGGTCGCGTCCGTCGGCCTCACCCAGGCCCAGGCCACCGAGAAGTACGGCGCCGAGCGCGTCGAGGCCTACGAGTACAACCTCGGCGGCAACGGCAAGTCGCAGATCCTCGGCACCACCGGGTTCATCAAGCTGGTGCGCGAGAAGGACGGCCCCGTCGTCGGTGTCCACATGGTCGGCGCCCGCGTCGGCGAGCTCATCGGCGAGGGCCAGCTCGTCGTCAACTGGGAGGCCTACCCCGAGGACGTCGCCACCCTCATCCACGCGCACCCCACCCAGAACGAGGCGTTCGGCGAGGCCTTCCTCGCCCTGGCCGGCAAGCCCCTGCACGCGCACAGCTGACCCTGCTCGAAAGGCACGTCGCCCGTACGGCGACGAGCCTCGCGTCCGCCCGATAGCGAAGGAAACGGCCATGTCGACCTCCGTCACGATGCCCATGCTCGGCGAGAGCGTCACCGAGGGCACGGTCACCCGCTGGCTCAAGCAGGTCGGCGACACCGTCGCGGTCGACGAGCCGCTGCTCGAGGTCTCCACCGACAAGGTCGACACCGAGATCCCCTCGCCCGTCGCGGGCGTGCTGCTCTCCATCGCGGCACCCGAGGACGCGGTCGTCCCGGTCGGCGGCGAGCTCGGCGTCATCGGTGCGGCCGACGAGTCCGTCGCTGCGCCCGCGCCCGCAACTCCGGCCGCCCCCGCCCCGGTCGTCGAGGCGCCCGCCGCCCCCGCCCCCTTCGTCGCCACGCCGCCTGCGCCCGCTGCCCCGGCACCCGTCGTCGAGGCACCCGTCGCCGCCGCGCCGGCCGCCCCCGCCACCGGTGGTGCCGCGACCGCGGTCGTCCTGCCGGCGCTCGGCGAGAGCGTCACCGAGGGCACGGTCACGCGCTGGCTCAAGGCCGTCGGCGACTCCGTCGCCGTCGACGAGCCGCTCGTGGAGATCTCCACCGACAAGGTCGACACCGAGCTCCCCTCCCCGGTGGCCGGCACCCTGCTCGAGATCACCGTCGGGGAGGACCAGGTCGTCGCGGTCGGCGCCACCCTCGGCCGCATCGGCGCCGTCGGTGCCGCTGCCCCCGCCGCGCCGGCCGCTCCCGTCGCCCCCGCGGCCCCGACTGCTCCTACTCCTCCGGCCGCCCCGGTCGCCCCTGCCCCGGCACCGGTGCCCACCTCCGCTCCCGCGGCCGCACCCGCTCCGGCTGCGCCGGCAGCCGCCGCTCCCGCAGCCGCGGCTCCCGCAGCCGCGGCCGTCGCCGAGGCGTCGGACTCCTACGTCACGCCGCTCGTGCGCAAGCTCGCGGCGGACAACGGCGTCGACCTCGCGACGGTGACCGGCACCGGTGTCGGCGGTCGGATCCGCAAGTCCGACGTCCTCGCCGCCGCGGCGCAGGCCACCCCCGCCCCGGCTCCGGCCATCGCTGCCGCTGCCGCCCCGGCGGCTGCCGCCGCGGCCTCGCCGCTGCGCGGACGCACCGAGAAGATGACCCGCCTGCGCAAGGTCATCGCCGAGCGCATGGTCGAGTCTCTGCAGACCTCCGCCCAGCTCACGACCGTGATCGAGGTCGACGTCACCCGCATCTCGATGCTGCGCCAGAAGGTGAAGAAGAACTTCGAGGCGACCGAGGGAGTGAAGCTCTCGTTCCTCCCGTTCTTCGCCAAGGCGTCCGTCGAGGCGCTCAAGCAGTTCCCGCAGCTCAACGCCTCGATCGACATGGCTGCGGGCACGGTGACCTACCACGAGGGCGAGCACCTCGGCATCGCCGTCGACACCGAGCGCGGTCTGCTCGTGCCGGTCATCCGCGACGCGGGAGACCTCAACATCGGCGGCATCGCGCGCAAGGTGGCCGACCTCGCCGAGCGCACCCGCACGAACAAGGTCAGCCCGGACGAGCTCTCCGGCGGCACGTTCATGATCACCAACACCGGCAGCCGCGGTGCCCTGTTCGACACCCCGATCATCAACCAGCCGCAGGTCGCGATCCTGGGCACCGGCGCGGTCGTGAAGCGCCCCGTCGTCGTCACCGACGAGACCGGCTCGGACTCGATCGCGGTGCGCTCGATGGTCTACCTCGCGCTGTCCTACGACCACCGTCTCGTCGACGGCGCCGACGCCGCCCGCTTCCTGGTCGCCGTGAAGACCCGTCTCGAGGACGGCTCCTTCGACGGCGAGCTGGGAGTCTGACGTCGTCGTATGGCGGCGGGACCTGACGACCGCCAGACTCGGGTCATGACCGTCGTCGTCGCCGGCTCGTCCGGACTCATCGGCACCGCCCTGCTCGCCTCGCTCCGCGCGGACGGGCACGAGGTCGTCCGACTCGTACGCCGCGAGACGGGGGACGCTCACGAGGTGACGTGGTCGCCCGAGCTCGGCGCTCGCGGAGCCACCCCCGAGCTGCGCGCCGCGCTCGAGGGCGCCGACGCCGTCATCAACCTCGCCGGCGCACCGGTGGCCGGTCGCCGCTGGAACGACGCCTACAAGCGCGAGATCCTCGACTCCCGCGTCGCCGCGACGACCTGCCTCGCGACTGCGATCGCCGAGACCACGGACCACCCGAAGGTCTTCGTGTCGGCGTCCGCGAGCGGCATCTACGGGGACACCGGCCCGGAGGCCGCCGGCGAGGACGCACCCTCGGGCCAGACGTTCCTCGCCCGGGTCTGCACCGCCTGGGAGCTCGCGGCCCAGCCGGCGCGCGACGCCGGCGTCCGCGTCGCCCACCCGCGCACCGGCCTCGTCGCCGACCGGCACGAGGGGGCGTTCGGCAAGCTGCTCCCCGTCGTGCGCGCCGGCATCGGCGGCCGCCTCGGCTCCGGCAAGCAGTGGTGGTCGGTCATCTCGCTGCGCGACGAGGTCGCCGGCATCCGCCACCTCGTCGACGACGGGTCGCTCGTGGGACCGTTCAACTTCGCCGCGCCCGAGCAGGTCACCAACCGCGACCTCACCGACCGCCTCGGCTCCGCGCTGCACCGACCGACGCTGGCGATGGTCCCCGGCTTCGCGCTCAAGATCGTCCTCGGGGACTTCGCCGAGGAGCTGCTCATCGACCAGCGCATGTCACCGGCGCGGCTGCTCGCGAGCGGCTTCGAGTTCCACGACCCGACGGTCGACGCCGTCATCGCCGACCTCCTCGGATAGCGCCGCTTCCCTGCCTGAATCCTCGGAAACGGTGAGGTTCTCCACGGATTCGGGCAGGGAAGCGACCCGGCCAGCGGCTGGACGGATCAGCGGGCCGGCGCTGCGACGGGTGCCACGTCGCGAACCCGCCACACGGTCGCGCCGCCGGAGCCCGTCGTAGGCCGGAGCGTCACCTGCCACCAGCGCGGTGGCCGGGCCGGCACGGACGCCGTCCCCGTGGCTGTCGTCACGGTGTAGGGCTCGCGTCGGTCCTGGACGAGCAGGACGGCCTGGCCCGCCGTGACCTGGCGCGGCCGGACCGCGAGCACCACCAGAGCACCGCCGTCGATCTGCGCCCGCAGCGCGGACACGCGGGCGGCGAGGGCCGCGTCGGCCGGCCACGCAGAGCCGTCCGGATCGACCCAGGTCGCGAGCGCCGTCACGTCGCCGGCCGCGAGCGCGCTCGCGCGCCCGGCATCCGCGTCGGCGAGCAGCGCCGTCCAGTCCGGGGCGGTCGAGACCGCTCCACGGTCGAGGTCGACCGAGCCGCCCGGGGTCTCGGGTCCAACCGTCGCGTCGACGGACGGGTCGACCGATGCCGGGTCCGTCGAGGTGGGCGCCGTCGAGGTGGGCGCCGTCGTCGCGACCGGGGTGTCCGTCGGGATGTCCGTCGGCGTCACACCCGGCACCGCTGCACCCGCGGCCTCGGCTGCTGCGGCCTCCCCTGCCGGGCCGTCGGCCAGCGCCCGGGCACCGACGCGCACCGCGCCGAGCGCGAGCGCGGCGAGCACCGACACCAGCACGATCACCCACGGCCCCCCACGTCGCCGCGGCCTACGCCGGTCCCGCGCCGCAGGTCGCCGCGGAGCGCCCGGCCGCCGTGCGGCAGACGCCCGTGGCCGCCCTCTGTCCTCGGCGCGGACCTCCGGCTCGGCCCGCTCGAGCACGTCGTCCGGACCGGCGGCGTCGTGCGGGTCGGGCACCGTCCTCGGGTCGATCCGCAGCCGGGCGATGGGTGTCCGCGCCACCACGACCCGCGACGGGCCGAGTACCGACGCAGCTCCGCCGTCGGTCGGCTCGACCGTCGCCGTCGATCTCGACTCGCGCCCGCTCCCGCCCCAGAGCAGGTCGAGCAACGGGTCGGTCCGGCCGCAGCGGCGCAACAGCGCCGTCAGCTCGAGCGGGGACGGACGCAGCGCCGGGTCGGGGTCGGCGGCGCGGAGCGCCGCCAAGACCAGGGAGGAGGGCGACGACCCGGCGCCCAGCAGGTCGCGCACCAGCTCGCCGAGGGCGGCGACGTCGTCGACCACGCGCGGCCCGTCGACGTCGCCGGGTGGTCGACGCCACGCAAGCCCGCACCCGGCCAGCAGGACGGATCCGTCCGGCCCGACCACGACCTGGTCGGCCAGGATGCCCCCGTGCGCCAGCCCGTGCTGCTCGAGCTCGACGAGCGCCTCGGCCACCGTGAGCGCGACGGTCAGGACATGCCCGGCACGCAACGGCGCGGACGCACGGAGGTCGGCGAGGGTCACCGAGTCGAGCGGCAACCGATGCGTGAGCGCCACGCCGTCGGGCAACGGCGACATCCGCACCAGCGGCGCGAGGGGGCCCGACTCCACGGACATCAGTCGCGCGAGGGCGTGCGAGCGGTGCTCCGGCGTGCTCGGCGGCGCGGCCGGATCGTCGGCGAGCACACCGGTGCGCTCGACGGTCGGCAGCTCGGGCTCGGGGTTCCCGCGGTCGGGGGTCTGCGTCATCGGGCCAGGGTCGGGTCAGTCGGCGGGTGCCTGCTCGCACCGTCCACACCCCCGAGGTGCGACGCACCGGACGGACCGAGACGATCGGGTCGTGACACCGGAGCCGGAGCAGGACGTCGTCGTCGTGGGTGCGGGCCTCGCGGGGCTGGCCGCCGCGCGACGCCTCGTCGAGCACGGCCGCACGGTCGTGGTGCTCGAGGCATCCGACGGCGTCGGCGGGCGCATGCGCAGCGAGGTGGTCGACGGCGTCACGGTGGACCGCGGGTTCCAGCTGATCAACCCGGCGTATCCGCAAGCGGCTCGGGTGCTCGACCTCGGCGCGCTGCACCTGCGGTCGTTCGACGCGGGCGTGCTGCTCGCCGGGCGCGACGGCCGGCACGTGGTCGCCGACCCGCGGCGCCGCCCGGGCGCGCTCGTGTCCTCCGCGCTGAACACGCCCGGCTGCCGGCTCGACCAGGCCAGGTTCGCCGTCTACGCCGCGAGGCTCTCCCTCGGCGACGGTCATCGTCTGCTCGAGCGGGCGGACTCGGGCCGTGACGCCGAGGGGTGTCACGACCGACGACGGCGTGCTCACCTCTCGTGCCGTCGTCGTCGCGACCGACCCCGGCACGGCGGGGATGCTCCTGCCCGGGCTCGACGTGCCGGTGATGCGCAACGGAACGACCTGGTGGCCCCTCGCCGATGCGCCCGGCGCCGCGCTGGGCGGCGGCCGCCCGATCCTGGTCGTCGACCCCGACCGCCGCGGGCCGATCGTCAACAGCGTCGTCGTGAGCAACGCGGCACCTGCGTACTCACGGGACGGTCGGGCGCTCGTCGCGTCGACGGCGATCGGAACGGACTCGCTCGACGAGCGCGACGCGCGCGACCACCTCACGCTGCTCCACGGCACCGACACGATCCAGGGCGCCCTCGTGAGCGGTCGCCGCATCGCCGACGCGGTGCTGGCCGCGCTCGCGTAGGTTCGTCGTCGTGACGACACGACGGATCCTGGCCACCAGCGGCGGCTTCATGGGCACCGACCGCTACGAGCAGCGCAAACCCGCCGGCCTCTTCCTCGAGGCCCTGCGGCTGTCGCGCAAGGACCGCCCGCGCGTGCTGTTCGTGATGACGGCCAGCGGCGACAACAACGGCTACCTCGCGGCGAGCTACCAGGCGATGTCGGACCTCTCGGTCGACGCCGACCACTTGTCGCTGTTCAGCATGCCGAACCAGGACGTCGACGAGGCCCTCGGCCGCGCCGACGTCGTGTGGGTCGGCGGCGGCTCGGTCGCCAACCTGCTCGCGCTCTGGCGCCTGCACGGCGTGGACGACGCGGTGCGCGACGCGTGGGAGCGCGGCGTGGTGCTCGCCGGCGTGAGCGCCGGGTCGATCTGCTGGCACGTCGGAGGCCCCACGGACTCCTACGGTCCGACCCTGCGGGTCGAGACGCCGGCGCTCGGGCTGCTGCCCTTCGGCAACGGCGTGCACTACGACAGCGAGGAGCAGCGGCGTCCGCTGCTCCACTCCCTCGTGGCCGACGGCGCGCTGCCGACGTCGTACGCGACCGACGACCGCGTCGGGATCCTCTACGAGGGCACCGAGCCCGTGTCCGTCATGACGGACGAGGACGTCGACCCGGTGACGGGACCTGCGGCCTACCGCGTCGAGCTCACCGCCGACGGCGTCGTCGAGACGCGCCTCGCACCCGGCTCGCTCGCCTGACCACCGACCCGCCCGAACGCCCGACCCGAGGAGACACCGTGCGCCATCTCGCGATCCCCCAGCTCACCGACAAGCCGGTGCCGGCGATCGGCGTGGGGGCGATGCCACTGTCCGACCGGCGCCCCGACGGTCAGGTGATCCCCCGCGACGAGGCGGTCGCGGTCCTGCACTCGGCGTTCGAGCTCGGCATGACGCTCGTCGACACGGCCGACATCTACGCCCCCGACGGGTTCGGCTACGGGCACAACGAGCTGCTCGTCGGCGACGCCGTGCGGACGTGGCGCGACGGGCGCGACTCCCTGGTCGTGGTCACCAAGATCGGGATCACCCGACGCGTCGAGCACGAGCACGACGTCTGGGGGCGTGACGGCTCGCGCGAGCACCTGCTGCGTGCGGCCGAGGCGAGCGTCGAGCGGCTCGGCTTCGAGCCCGACGTCATCCTCCTGCACCGGGTGAACCGCGAGCAGCAGCCGTTCGCCACGACCGTCGAGAACATGCTGGCCGTGCGCGAGGCGGGGTTCGCGCCGAGGATCGGCATCGGGAACGTGCACCTGCACGAGTGCGACATCGCCTGGGACGTGAGCGGCGGGACGATCGCCGCGGTCGAGAACGAGCGGAGCCCGCGCTACCGCGACGACGTCGCGGTGCTGCACTGGGCGACGCAGCACGGCGTCGCGTACTTCCCCTGGTCGCCGCTCGGCGGCGGGGACGACGCCCGTCTCCTCGGCGAGCTCTACCCGGACTTCGCCGACGTGGGGCACGAGCTCGCCACCACCACCGGTCGGTCGGTGACACCGCAGGAGGTCGCGCTCGCATGGCTCGCCGCGTCCGGTACGACGGTCGTGCCGATCCCCGGATTCAGCCGCGCGGCCACCGCGCGCACGAGCGCGCACGCCGCCCACCTCGAGCTCTCGGCGGACCAGCTCGCGCGCCTCGACGACTCCCCCGTCGGACGCGGGTCGGTCTTCCCCGACGACGAGGACTGAGCGATGAGCGGGACGATCCTCGACCCCGTCGTGCACGCCACGCTGCTCGCGGGCGGCATCGTGCACGAGGTGCTGCCGTGCGACCCCGAGCTGGCCGACACGGCGGCGTTCTGCGAGCACTACGGCGTACCGATCGAGCAGGCGGCGAACACGATCCTGGTGGCGTCGAAGAAGGTCGACCCGCCGCGCTACGCCATCTGCGTGGTGCTCGGCACGACGCGGCTCGACGTGAACAGGAAGGTCAGCGAGCTGCTCGGCGTCAAGCGGCTGTCGTTCGCCGACGCGGAGACCACCGTCGCGCTCACGGGGATGATGATCGGCGGCGTGACCGCCTTCGGCATCGAGGGACTCCCGGTCTACGTCGACAGCGCGGTGCTCGCGCAGCCGCAGGTCGTCATGGGCGGTGGGAACCGCTCGAGCAAGCTGCTCCTCGACCCGCGCGAGCTGACGAGGCTGCCGAACGCCGAGGTGGTGGAGGGGCTCGCGCTGCCGCGCGACCTCGAGCCCGGTACGCCCTGAGCGCACGCGTTCTGCCGGGCAGCGGGGCCGGGCTTACCCTTGACCCCGTGACCGTCACGCGCACGCCCGACACCGACGTACGCCGTCCCGCTCTCCGCCGTCTCGGCTTCGGCCCGGACGCCGTCGCGTACGAGACGGCGTGGGACGAGCAGCGCCGGGTGCTCGGCGGGGTGGTCGACGGCTCGCTCCCCGACACCGTGCTGCTGCTCGAGCACCCACCGACGTACACCGCGGGCAAGCGGACCAAGCCGAAGGACCGCCCGCAGGACGGCACTCCGGTGGTCGACGTCGACCGCGGCGGCGAGATCACCTGGCACGGCCCGGGCCAGCTCGTCGGCTACCCGATCGTGAAGCTGGCCGAGCCGATCGACGTCGTGGAGCACGTGCGCAGGCTCGAGGCGCTGCTCATGGACGTGTGCGCCGAGCTCGGGCTCGCGACGATGCGCGTCGAGGGCCGCACCGGGGTGTGGGTGCCGGCCGACGCGCCGCTCGTCGGCACGCGCCCCGAGCGCAAGGTCGCCGCGATCGGCGTGCGCGTCTCGCGCGGCGTCACGATGCACGGCTTCGCCCTCAACTGCGACTGCGACCTGACGTGGTTCGACCGGATCGTGCCCTGCGGCATCTCCGACGCCGGCGTCACGTCGCTGTCGGCCGAGCTCGGTCACGACATCACCGTGCTCGACGTCCTCCCGCTCGTCGAGGCGCGCCTCGCCGACGGCCTCGACCCGTGGGGAGCACGATGACCGACACGACCGGCACGACAGACCGGACCGACGCCGGCGACCCCGTCGTGGCGACGGCTCCCGACGGGCGCCGGATGCTCCGCATCGAGGCGCGCAACGCCGAGGTGCCGATCGAGCGCAAGCCCTCGTGGATCAAGACGACCCTGCGGACCGGCCCGGAGTTCCGGCGTATCTCGGACATGGTCAAGGGCGAGGGCCTGCACACGGTGTGCCAGGAGGCCGGCTGCCCGAACATCTACGAGTGCTGGGAGGACGCCGAGGCGACCTTCCTCATCGGCGGGTCGCAGTGCTCGCGGCGCTGCGACTTCTGCCAGATCGACACCGGTCGCCCGGACCCGCTCGACCGTGACGAGCCGCGTCGCGTGGCCGAGTCGGTCGCGACGATGGGCCTGAAGTACGCGACCGTCACCGGGGTCGCGCGCGACGACCTGCCCGACGAGGGCGCCTGGCTCTACGCCGAGACCGTGCGCCTGATCCACGAGCTCAACCCCGGCACGGGCGTCGAGGTCCTCATCCCCGACTTCTCCGGGACTCCCGCGCTGCTGCAGCAGGTCTTCGACGCCGCACCCGAGGTGCTCGCCCACAACGTCGAGACGGTGCCGCGGATCTTCAAGCGGATCCGCCCGGCGTTCCGCTACGACCGCTCCCTCGACGTGCTCACCCAGGCCCGCGCGGCCGGCATGGTGACCAAGTCGAACCTCATCCTCGGCATGGGCGAGGAGATCCCCGAGGTCGTGCAGGCGCTGCACGACCTGCACGACGCCGGCTGCGACCTGGTCACGATCACCCAGTACCTGCGACCCTCGCCCAGGCACCACCCGGTCACCCGCTGGGTCAAGCCCGAGGAGTTCGTCGAGCTCGCCGCCGAGGCCACCCGGATCGGGTTCGCCGGCGTCATGAGCGGCCCCCTGGTGCGATCCAGCTACCGCGCCGGCCGCCTCCACCGCCAGGCCCTCGAGGCCAGGGCCGCCGGCACCGGCACCGCCACCATCGTCACCGGCGGCGCCTGACCCCCACCCCGACGCCCCCTCCCCCGCGACTTCACGTTCTGTCCCTTAGGGACGATCAAGGGCAGTTTCCTTCACGACCGCGTCCGCAATTCGTGATCTTGGAGCGGTTCACGGCACCGGTTGGGCCCCGCAGCCCCCGGGGACCTACCCTGGGACCTCACCCGAGACCGACCCCGGAGCGCACACCCGTGAGCAGCAACGCACCCGAGGCAGCCCCCCAGGGCCGCATCGCCCAGATCCGCGCCACCTACACGATGACGCGCAAGGCGGACCCGGTCCTGCCGTGGGTCCTCCTCGGCATCTTCGTCGGCGTCGTCGCGGTCTTCGTCCTGCTCGGCGTGCTGCTCAAGATGACCGCGTTCATGGTGATCATCGGCGTCCCGTTCGCCACGCTCGCCGCGGTCTACGTCTTCGGGCGTCGCGCCGAGACGGCGGCGTACGCCGGGGTCGAGGGTCAGCCGGGTGCCGCCGCCTCGGTCCTCGGCGCCCTGCGCAAGGGCTGGTTCGTCACGCCCGCGGTCGGCTTCAACAAGCAGCAGGACTTCGTGCACCGGGTGCTCGGACGTCCCGGCGTGATCCTCGTGTCCGAGGGTCCGTCGTCGCGTGCCAGCCAGCTTCTCGCGAACGAGAAGAAGCGCCACGCCCGCTTCGTCGGCGAGACGCCGATCTTCGAGATCCAGTGCGGCGACGGCGAGGGACAGGTGCCGCTGCGCAAGCTGCAGCGCACGGTCATGAAGCTGCCCAACAACCTCAAGCCCGCCGAGGTCACCGCCCTGCGCAAGCGCCTCGACGCGCTCACCGCCACGCCGCTGCCGATCCCCAAGGGCCCGCTGCCCAAGGGGACGAAGATGCCCCGCGCCTGATGTCATGACGCGGCTGACTCCATGACGGCGCTGCCCAGGACGTCGGCTCCCGCGAAGCGCGCTCTCCTCGCCGCCGGCTACGACACGCTCGAGTCGCTCGCCGGCGTCGCGATCGCGGACCTGCTGCCGCTGCACGGGTTCGGCCCGCTCGCGATCGACCGCATCCAGGCCGCTCTCGCCGCCGCGGGGCTCGACCCGCTCGTCTGACCCGCTCGTCCGACCGCTCGTGACATGCGCGGCGGCATGGGGCCGTACGCCGCACTGCCGCCGGATCCCACGACGCACCACCCGTCCTTGACTCTCGAGCTACCCGAGACCTCAGAGTCCTCGACGTGGAGAATCCGTGTCCGTGGCCCGCGACGACCTGCTGAGCATCGGCCGCGTCACCCGCCTCCACCGCGTGATCCACCACCTCGGCCATCTGATCGACCCGGCCGCCCCCACTGAGGAGACCGTCATGACCGACACCGCCCCCACCTCCGAGCTCGACCCCGCCACGCAGCGCGCGCTCGCGGTCTCGCTGTTCAACCGCGTCTGGCAGCTGCTCGAGAAGGGCGACCGCACGGCCGCCG
>JADGOZ010000015.1 GCA_017882705.1 Candidatus Nanopelagicales bacterium
ACAGGACCAGGGGGCCGTCACCGGCGTAGTGCTCCCTCGCGGCGGCGACGTCGTCGATGGTGGTGGTCCACTCACGCAGGTCGATGCCGTTGGGGATCACGTCGACCTTGCCGGCGGGCAGCTCGAAGAGGCGCTCGACCTCCCATCTCATGTGCTGCGAGCAGGTGATGACGCGCCGCGCCTCGTAGGTGAACCACCACTCGGTGGTGTGGATCGCCGTGCTGAAGTCGTTGGGCAGCCAGCCCTGGTGGCGCCCCGCCTCGGTCGCGTGCATCGTCGCGACCAGGGCTACGCCGTACTCCTGGCGCAGTGCCGCACCGGCGTGCGCGACGACCCAGTCGTGGCCGTGGAGCACCTCCGGGACCCACGTGCGTCCGAGGCGCATCCCCGCGCGTGCGAACGCGTGGTCGAGGGCCAGGACCCACGCGAGCAGCTCCGACATCGGGATCGCCGGCGGGTCGTGCGGGACCCGCACGACCCGGACGCCGTCGACGACCTCGTCGAGCGGCACGTCGACGTCGCCGGGGTGCTGGGTCAGGACCACGACGTCATGACCCGCCGCGGCCTGCGCCTCGGCGAGCGCGTGCACGTGACGGCCGAGCCCGCCGTAGACGAGCGGCGGGTACTCCCACGACAGGTGCAGGATCCGCACGCCTCATGCCTCCCCGGGGAGCAGCCGGGCGTCGAGGTGGCCGAACGGGCCGTCGACCGCGTGCAGCCGTGCGGCGAGCGGCTCGGCAGCGGCGTCGCCGCGCTCGACGAGATCGGCGAGCAGGCGCGCATCGCGGTGGTGCCGGTCGTGCCGGTCGCGTGCGTAGCCGGCGGCCGAGTCCTTCGTGACCATGAACGCCCAGTCGCTCGACAGCGCGAGCAGCGTCGAGCGGGCGAGCTGGTCGCGCACGGGATCCCGGTCGGGCGTAGGGATGGCGAGCACCTTCAGCACCCGGTCACGCAGTCGTTCGTTGTCGTCGACGAGGTCGGCGACCGCCTCGCCGTCCCACACCCGCCAGTCCTTGCCGGACCCCCACGAGCCGGCGGCGAGGTGCACCGGTCCCGCGACATGCCCCGCCTCGATCGCGCCGGCGAGGGTCGTGACGCGCACTCCCGCCGCGGGCAGCGCGCGCAGGACGGCCTCGAGCCACTGCGGACCCTCGTGCCACCAGTGCCCGAACAGCTCGGTGTCGTAGGCCGCGACGACGAGCCCCGGACGGCCGTCGCGCTGGGCGGCGAGGTCGACGAGTCGTCGGCGTACGACGTCGACGAAGTCGGCCGCGTCGGCGCGCACGGCCTCCGCCGCACGCTCCGGGTCGTAGGTCGCCTTCTCGTGCGCCGGCGTCGTGGTGCTCGTGACGCGCACGGGACGGAAGCCCGACGCGTGGTCGAAGGTGTGGAAGTCGCGGTACCAGCGACCGCCCGGGTACCCCTTCCGCGGCGACCAGACGCGGTAGGTCACCTCGAGGTCGCGAGCGAACGCGACGACGTCGCTGTCGCCGACGGTCACGGCGTCGGCCGTCGTGCCGCCAGCACCCTGCAGCGTCGGCCCGTCGACGAGGAACCGCCTTACGCCGAGGTCGGCGTAGTCGTCCTCGAGGCCGGGCCGGTAGCCGCACTCGGGCGCCCAGACGCCCTCGGGCCGCCGGCCGAGGCGCACGGCGGTGTCGTCGAGCCCGGTGCGCAGGGCGAAGCGCTGCCACGGGCGGTCGAGCAAGGGCTGGAACGGGTGCGTCGCAGGCCCGCCGACGAGCTCGATCGCAC
Organism: Candidatus Nanopelagicales bacterium; assembly: GCA_017882705.1. GTDB lineage: Bacteria > Actinomycetota > Actinomycetes > S36-B12 > CAIYMF01 > Longivirga. The sequence continues at coordinate 1,756 of JADGOZ010000015.1, forward strand.
CGGAGTCCACGAGCGGCCGCAGCACCGGGGACATGCCTCCGGACCAGGCACCCGCCAACGCGGAGAGCGCTCGCTGCGACGCGACGAACTCACGTGACCCGAGATCGCGCATCACCGGATCCCGATGAGAGGCAAGGCTTTCCGCGCGGACCTGCCAGAAGCCGAGCCAGGTGCGGAACTCGTCGACGAACCACGGGTCGTCCAGCTGAGCGGCGAGCACGGGCGTGACGCCCAGCGTGAGGAGGTCCCGGCGACCCTCGGAGGCGAGCCGGTCGAGCACGTCGAGCACGGGCAGGTAGCTGGTGGCCCACGCCTGGTGCAGCCACTCCTCGCCTACCGGCCACGCGCCATGGTGCGCGAGCCAGGGGAGGTGCGTGTGCAGGACGAGGCAGAACGTCCCGACGGGCTCGACGTTGGGGTCCGTCACGGTGCCACCGCCACGGCGACGAGGTCCTGCGCCCCGTCGGCGTCGCCCAGGACGAAGTCGTGCACCGTCACCGCGGCCACGCACTCCGCGAGAGTGCTCGCACGTAACTGGTCCTGTGGCTGCTCCCCGGCCCCGGAAGCGACCACAGCACCAGTGGCATCGGTGCCCAGCGACGCGGCGATCTGGGCGGCGACGAGGCCGACGCCGTTCTCCTGCTCCCACGTGACGATGCGCCGACCGTGGTGCAGGCCCCGGACCACGACGTCGGTGAAGCCGGCGGTCTCGATCAGGTCGTGCAGCTGCTCGGCGTCGAGCTCCGCGACGTGGAAGGGGTTCGTCGGCTTCTCGCCGCGACCGAGGCCGGGGGAGAACACCGGTCGGTTCGGGGTCGACACGACGAGCACCCCGCCCGGGCGCAGCACCGCGGCGCAGTCGCGCAGGAAGCCGGGCAGGTCCCACAGGTGCTCCACCACCTGCAGGCTCACGAGCACGTCGGCGCTCCCTGCGGCGAGCGGCATGGCGGCCAGGTTGGCGCGGGTCGTGCCCACCGCGGAGTAGGTCGACCGCGCGTGCCGCACCGAGGCCTCGTCGTACTCCAGGGACACGACGACGCGGGCGCCGGCGTCGCGCAGCAGCGCCGCGCCGTAGCCCTCGCCGCTCCCTGCCTCGACGACGACTCCGTCACGGAGGTGGTCGGCCAGGGTGTCGGCGATCCAGCGGTAGACGGCCTCGTGGCGCGCGAACCAGTACTCCTCGCCGGGGACCCCGGGCAGCGTGCGCTCGCCGGTGAGCGGGAGGGGGTGGGCCACGGCCCGAGGATAGGCGCCGCGCGGGCCCTGGTCGCCGCCGCTCTCGTCCCTGGTGTCATCGATCCGACAGAGCCGAACACCCCACGCTGTGGGTGGTCACCGGCAGGATGGCGAGCGTGAGCCTGCCCGACAGCGTGACCCGCACGGCACAGTCCCAGTGGGACGCCGAGGCGGCCACGTTCGACGACGAGCCGCACCACGCGCTCGACGACCCGTTGATGCGCAGCCTGTGGTGGGACGTCCTCGAGCCCGTGGTCCCGCCACCGCCCTCGCGCGTGGCCGACCTCGGCTGCGGCACGGGCTCGCTCTCGGTCCTGCTCGCGGAGCGCGGCCACACGGTCATCGGGGTCGACGTCTCGCCACGGATGATCGACCGCGCGCGGAGCAAGGCGCGGCGCCGCGACGTCGACATCACCTTCGTCGTCGGCGACGCGGCTGCACCGCCGATCGCATCGGTCGACGTGATCGTCACCCGTCACGTGGTCTGGGCGCTCGAGGACATCCCGGCGGCGCTCGACACCTGGTTCTCGCTGCTGACCCCGGGCGGCCGGCTCGTCCTTGTTGAGGGTCTCTGGCACACCGGCGCGGGCATCCCCAGCGAGCAGCTCGCCGACCTCGTGCGCCGCCCCGGCGTCGCGGTCGACGTCACCCCCCTCGACGACCCCGCGCTGTGGGGCGGGCCGCTCGCGGACTCCCGCTACATCCTGGTGGCACGCGTCGATCGAGCGGCTGAGACGATGGACGGGTTGCCGCAGCCCCGTGTCCCGCGGCCGTCCTGACCGACGATCCGGAAGCAGGCCCGCGTGACCACCGAGAACGCCCACGCCCACATCGCCGCGCTGCGCTCCGCGCGCGAGCGCATCGCCTCGCTCGTGACCGACCTCGACGCCGCGGCGATGCAGGCGCCGTCGTACGACTCCGAGTGGTCGATCGGGCGGGTGCTCTCGCACCTCGGCAGCCAGGCGGAGATCTTCGAGCTGTTCCTCGAGGCCGGGCTCCACGAGCACGACGTCCCGGAAAGCGGTGCCTTCCACCCGATCTGGGACGTCTGGAACGCCAAGAGCCCCGAGGCCTGGCGCGACGACTTCCTGACGGCGAGCGAGGCCGAGGTCGCGAAGTACGAGTCGCTCGACGACGCGACCATCGAGGCCTTCCAGATCTCGATGTTCGGCATGGACCTCGACCTCGCGGGCCTGCTGCGGATGCGCGTGGGCGAGCAGGCTGTGCACGCGTGGGACGTGGCCGTCGCCCTCGACCCGACCGCCACCGTGGCGGCCGACGCCGTCGACCTGCTCGTCGACGGGCTCGGCGCCACCGCCGCGCGCGGGGGCAAGCCGCAGGGCGAGACGTTCCGCGTGCGGGTCGGCACCACGGCCCCGCAGCGCGACCTCGTCGTGTCGGTGGGGGAGTCGGTGACGGTCGAGGTGGCCGAGGCCGACGACGCCTACGACGGATCCGTCGACCTTCCCGCCGAGGCGTTCCTCCGCCTGGTCTACGGCCGGCTCGACCCGGACCACACCGCGGAGTTCACCGAGTCCGGAACCCGCGGCCTCGCCGACCTCCGCGCGGTGTTCCCCGGATTCTGAGAGACCGGGTCCTGACGACGCGGCCTGCGTGCCGACCCCCGGACGTCGCACTGGTTACCAACGGGTAACATCCACACCGGAGTCCGGAACGACCCGCTCGACACCCCGGGAGGGGGGTCGAGCATGATGGCCGGACCAGCCCTGTCGGAGTGGCGACACGCGTCCCACGAACCAAGGAGGTCGGTCCCCGACCATGAAGATCGTCGTACTGGTGAAGCACGTCCCGGACGCTGCGAGCGACCGGTCCTTCGCCGCCGACCTGACGGTGGACCGCGCTGCGGTCGACAGTCGGATCAGCGAGCTCGACGAGTACGCGGTCGAGCAGGCGCTGCAGGTCGTGGAGAAGGCGGGCGAGGGCGAGATCACCTTCCTCACGATGGGTCCGGCCGACGCGGGTGACGCGTTGCGCAAGGCGCTGTCGATGGGTGGTGACGCCGGTGTCCACGTGGTCGACGACGGGCTGCACGGCTCGGACGCGCTCGCGACGAGCCTGGTGCTCGCCGAGGCGCTGAAGAAGCTGGAGTGGGACCTCGTGGTCTGCGGGATGTCCTCGACGGACGCGTGGATGAGCGTGGTGCCGGCGATGCTGGCCGAGCGCCTCGGCGTCCCGGGCCTGACCCTCGCGGGCGAGCTCACGGTCGAGGGCACGACGGTGACGATCCGTCGCGACGGCGACGACGCCTCGACCACGGTCGTGGGCTCGCTGCCGGCGCTGGTGTCGGTGACGGACCAGACCGGTGAGGCCCGCTACCCGTCGTTCAAGGGGATCATGGCGGCGAAGAAGAAGCCCGTGACCACCTACACGCTGGCCGATCTCGGGATCGACGCCGCGGCCGTGGGTCTGGGCGGGGCGTGGTCGTCGGTGGAGTCCGCGACCAAGCGTCCGCCGCGTGCTGCGGGTGTCGTGGTGACCGACGAGGGTGACGGTGGCGTGAAGCTCGCCGAGTTCCTCGCGACCGGCAAGTTCATCTGAGAGGCGTGGCTGACATGACTGAGATCCTGGTTCTGGTCGACCACGTCGACGGTGCGGTCCGCAAGCCGACCCTCGAGCTCCTCACGATCGCCCGCCGTCTCGGCGAGCCGTCCGCGGTGTTCCTCGGCTCCGGTGTCGCGAACGCGACCGAGACGCTGGGCAAGTACGGCGCGGCGAAGGTCTACGTCGTCGACGCCCCCGAGATCGACGGCTTCCTCGTGGCTCCCAAGGCCGAGGCCCTCGCGGCCGTGGCCGCGCAGGCGAGCCCGGGCGCGATCCTGGTGACCGCGCACTCGGAGGGCAAGGAGATCGCCGCCCGGGTCGCGGTGCGCCTCGGGTCGGGGATCATCACCGACGCCGTCGACGTCGACGCGAACGGCGTGGCGTCGCAGTCGGTCTTCGCCGGGTCGTTCCTCGTCACCGCGAAGGTGACCCACGGCACGCCGGTCATCGCGGTGAAGCCGAACGCGGCCGCGCCCGAGGAGGCCCCCGCGGCCGCCGCGGTCGAGAACGTCACGGTCGCCTTCTCCGACGCCGCGAAGGGTGCCAAGGTCACCGCGGTCGCCCCGCGCGCGAAGTCGGGCCGTCCGGAGCTGACCGAGGCCGCGATCGTGGTCTCGGGCGGTCGCGGTGTCGGCAGCACGGAGGGCTTCGCCGTGATCGAGGCGCTCGCCGACTCCCTCGGCGCTGCCGTCGGTGCCTCGCGCGCGGCGACGGACGCGGGCTGGTACCCGCACGCGTTCCAGGTCGGGCAGACCGGCAAGACCGTCTCCCCGCAGCTCTACATCGCCAACGGCATCAGCGGCGCGATCCAGCACCGCGCCGGCATGCAGACCTCCAAGACGATCGTCGCGGTCAACAAGGACGCCGAGGCGCCGATCTTCGAGCTCGTCGACTACGGCGTGGTCGGAGACCTCTTTGCCGTCGTCCCCCAGCTCACCGACGAGATCGGCAAGCGCAAGGCCTGACGCACGACCACGACCTGCGTCGAGGGGCGGTCCGCGGATCTCCGCGGGCCGCCCCTCGTGCCTCGCCTAGACTCCACGACGTGGCAGACGCGGTGTACCTCGATCATGCGGCGACCTCGCCGATGCGTCCTGAGGCCGTCGCCGCCATGACCGCCGAGCTCACCGCGGTCGGGAACCCCTCGTCCCTGCACAGCTCGGGCCGTCGGGCCCGCCGCGTCGTCGAGGAGTCGCGCGAGAGCATCGCCGCCGTGCTCGGCGTCTCGGCCGGCGACATCGTCTTCACCTCGGGCGGCACCGAGGCCGACAACCTCGCCGTGAAGGGCCTCTACCGCGCGCGACGCGCGGCGGACCCGCGACGCACCCGCGTGCTGGCCTCGGCCGTCGAGCACCACGCCGTGCTCGACCCGGTCGAGCACCTCGGCGCGGTCGAGGACGCCGAGGTGCAGTGGCTCGAGGTGGATCACCTGGGCCGGCTGCGCGTCGACCTGCTCGAGAAGCAGCTCGTGTCCGACCCGGGCTCGATCGCCCTCGTCACGGTGATGTGGGCGAACAACGAGGTCGGCACCACGCAGTCGATGGCCGAGATCGCGGCGCTGTGCGCGGAGCACGGCGTACCCCTGCACAGCGACGCCGTGCAGGCGTTGGGACAGCTCGACGTGGACGCCTCCACTGTCGACTCCCTCGCGGTGTCGGGGCACAAGGTCGGCGGACCGCACGGCGTCGGTGCGCTCGTGCTGCGTCGCGGTCTGGCGCTCGAGCCGCTGCTGCACGGCGGCGGTCAGGAGCGCGACGTCCGTTCCGGCACGCTCGACGCGCCCGCGATCGCAGGCTTCGCAGCCGCGGTCCTCGCGTCGGACGCCGACCGAGCCAAGCGCACCGCTCGCGTGCGGCTGCTGCGCGACGACCTCGTCGCGCGGGTGACCACGACGATCGACGGCGTGACGCGCAACGGCGACCCGGTCGACAACCTGCCCGGCATCGCGCACCTGTCGTTCGACGGCTGCGCGGGCGACGCGCTGCTGCTGCTGCTCGATGCCGCCGGCATCGAGTGCTCGCGCGGGTCGGCCTGCTCGGCCGGCGTCCCGCGTCCGAGCCACGTGCTCCTCGCGATGGGGATGGATCCCGTCGTGGCCATGAGCTCGCTGCGCTTCTCGCTCGGGCACACGTCGCAGGAGTCCGACGTCGACCGGCTGCTCGAGGCGCTTCCCGGCGTCGTCGCCCGGGCCCGGCGTGCTGGGCCGGCCCGATGAGAGTCGTCGCCGCGCTGTCGGGCGGGGTCGACTCGGCCGTCGCCGCCGCGCGTGCGGTCGAGGCGGGGCACGACGTCACCGGCATCCACCTCGCGCTGGCTCGTTCGCCGCAGAGCCACCGCACGGGCGCGCGCGGCTGCTGCACGCTCGAGGACGCGCGCGACGCGAGGCGCGTCGCCGACGTGCTCGGGATCCCTTTCTACGTCTGGGACCTCTCCGAGCGGTTCGTCGAGGACGTCATCGACGACTTCGTCGAGGAGTACGCCGCGGGCCGCACCCCCAACCCGTGCCTGCGGTGCAACGAGAAGATCAAGTTCACCGCCGTGCTCGACCGGTCGCTCGCGCTCGGCTTCGACGCCGTCGCCACGGGTCACTACGCGCGCCTCGTCGAGGGCCCGCGCGGGCGCGAGCTGCACCGCGCGGTCGATCCGGCCAAGGACCAGTCCTACGTGCTCGGCGTCCTCGACTCCGAGCAGCTCGCCGGCGCGATGTTCCCGCTCGGCGACTCGCTCAAGACCGAGGTGCGCGAGGAAGCCGGCCGTCGTGGGCTGCTCGTGGCGGACAAGCCCGACAGCCACGACATCTGCTTCATCCCCGACGGCGACACGGGGGCCTGGCTGCGGGACCGGATCGGCGCTTCGCCGGGCGACATCGTGGACGCGGAGTCGGGGGTGGCCGTCGGGCACCACGAGGGCGCCTTCGCCTACACCGTCGGCCAGCGCCGCGGCCTCGGCATCGGCACGCCGACGCCCGAAGGCGCCCGTCGATACGTCGTCGGCGTCGACACCGGCACGTCGACCGTGCTCGTCGGACCGCCGGTGCTGCTCGAGGTGGACACCGTCGTCGGCGACCGTCCGCGGTGGTGCGGACCGGCTCCCGACGTGGCCCTCGAGGGCCAGGTGCAGCTGCGCGCCCACGGGGACCCGGTCGACGCCGTCATCGAGGTCGTGACCGACGACGCCGGCGCGACGCAGGTCGTCGGGCACCTGCGCGAGCGCGTGCGCGGCGTCGCCCCGGGCCAGGCGATGGTCGTCTACGACGGCACGAGAGTCGTCGGAAGCGTCACCATCACGAGATCCACACGCGCCTGACCCGAGAGGTGGTGTCGGCGCGAGATGTCAGGCGCGCCGGCGCCTCGTCTCGGCATCCGCGGGTCGGTCCAGGACGGTGAGGTGGATCGTCACCGGGTCGTCGTCGTCGAGGTGCTCGGCCTTGCGGACGGCGGCCTTGACCGGCAGGAC